>JARLFY010000084.1 GCA_031296325.1 Acidobacteriaceae bacterium
AACTTCAATCCATTTGCGTCTATGGTAAGCGAGCCTTTTTCGTTTAGTTTTGCGTTGGGAAGGCCATAGACGTGTTGAACATTCGGTGAATTCCATGCGACGGCTTGCGCTGGCGCGATTACAGAAGGAACGGTTGACTGTGCAGCAATACCAGGCTCGTTCAGAAGGATGTGCGTCGAAAGCAACAGCAAAGCTTTTATGATTCGGTTCACAGGCGGCGACCTCGTATATATAAAATACGTACTAGTAGGTATTGAATACCATGATCGAAGATTTGTAAATGCGAGAGAAAGCTAAGAAGCTACTCCAACGCTCTGCTTCGGCTATCAACGCATCGCGTTCCTCGAACCGTAAACGTTAGTCGAGTTGAGGTCGTAATTCAGGAATTGGTGAGAGCAAGGGACTTGGCATCGATGTCTGTGCCTGTATGCAATGATCGATGCAAATAAAGGATGGAGATTCTTCGCTTTGAATGAGGATGAAAATTAATATTGCATGTTGTGGGAGAGTTGCCCTAAATCGCCGGCGATCATTTTAATGAGTCATATGATCTCTGCCGCCGGATACACTCGTATGTGTGATGAATTCTCTTGATCCCGATTCGGCTGATCTGCCTGATTCGCATGGTCTGCCAGAGCAGGACTTGCCGAGTCCGCCTGCGACAGAGTCTGGCTTTACCCTCGCCGATCTCTTCTTTGGCGACGATGGGCTGCGCGCTGGCTGGGGAATTCTGCTCTTTCTCGCTCTGCGCGATGTTCTGGCAGATGGCGTTACCCCGCTGCTCTCGAAGCTGGTTCCCCACACGATGGGCGGAATCTTTCATCCTCGCCGCTTGATGGCATACGAAGGACTTGCCTTGCTGACGGTCATCGTGGCGACCGGGTTGATGGCCCGGATCGAGCGCCGTCCAGCCTCGGCCTACGGACTGGGCGGAAGGCATCGCCTGAGCAACTTCTGCGCGGGGCTTGGCTGGGGAGTTGCGCTGCTCTCGCTGCTGGTCTTCAGCCTGCGCGCCTGCGGTCTGCTGGTCTTTGATGAGCGTCTGCTGTTCGGAGCAAGCGCACTGCGCTACGCCGCGATCTGGGGCGGGGGATTCCTGTTGGTAGGACTCTTCGAGGAGACCTTCTTTCGCGGCTATTTACAGTTCACCCTGTCGCGCGGCATCGGAGGCATCTACAACTGGATTTGCGCAAACCTCTCGCCGGTGCCCGACTCCGATGCGACTGCCTCGCACATGGCAGGTTCAAGAGCGACTGGTCAGAATGCCTTCGGATTCTGGAGTGCGGCCCTGCTGCTCTCCTTCGGCTTTGGCTTTACCCATAGCTCGAACGTGGGCGAGTCCCCGATCGGACTCTTCTCTGCTGCGCTGATCGCGGTGGTCTTCTGTTTTAGTCTGTGGCGCAGCGGGTCGCTCTGGTGGGCGATTGGATTCCATACGGCGTGGGATTGGGCGCAGTCGTTTCTCTACGGCGTCTCCGACAGCGGCATCGGGATAGCGGGACATCTATTCGCGACGCACCCCGTTGGCCGAGCGATCTTCTCCGGAGGACTGACCGGCCCCGAGGGAAGCCTCTTCATTCTGCCCATCATCGCTCTGACCGTGGTGGTCATTCATCTCACGCTGCCCCGCGAATCCAGCGTTGATTTGTCCACAGAGAGGTAGAGCATTTCACGGTTATGTAATACAAAATGATATTGTCATTCTGAGCGTAGCGATGAATCCCCGCATTTTGCTCGTAGCGCGATAAATTACACCATCGCTGAAAATACTCTAAGTCCATCAGAACACACAAACAGCCCATCTCTGGATTAGACTTGCGATAAGCCATGAGCAGCGATAACTCAAACTCGAACGAGGAAAAGTCTTCTCCCAATACCGCGCGGCCCGACCTTCACTACGGCGACTACACTCGTCAAGTCGACGCGTCGTCGCGCAGCAAAGCAGAGCCAGAGTCTGATCAGCCTTCCGCCGCTAGCGAGTCAAACAGCGCAGCGTCCAAGCCTCCTGTCGGCCACAAGCTGATCGCACTCAGCCTCGCTTTGCTGCTGGTCGCAGTGTTCGTTGTGGTCGGAATCTTTGCCGCGCGCAGCTACGTTCAAAAGGCGATGCGCGCGAATCTGCCGCAGTTGGACGGTTCGCTGGCGGCCTATGGACTGACCGCGCCGGTCACTGTTACCCGCGATGCGCAGGGAGTTCCGCACATTCAGGCAAGCTCGATGGACGACCTCATCTTTGCGCAGGGCTACGTCACGGCGCAGGATCGCTTGTGGCAGATGGATCTGCTGCGTCGCCACGCGGCTGGCCAACTCGCGGCAATCTTTGGCCGGTCGATGCTGGAACATGATCGCCTACAGCGCACACTGCAACTGCGCGCCGCCGCCGACCGTGCCGTCGTCGCGCTGCCCGCCGACCAGCTTCACTGGCTGGAGGTCTACGCGCGAGGGGTGAACTCCTCCATCGCCCAACAGAACGCGCACCTGCCCATCGAGTTTCGCCTGCTCGGTTACAAACCCGCCGCGTGGACTGCGCGCGACTCTATTCTGGTCGAGATGGTTCTGTTTCAGGATCTGACCACCGGCTTCCCGCAGAAGCTGGGCCGCGAGGCTCTGGCCGCGCATCTTCCGCCTGAGTTGATCGCCGATTTGTACCCCACCGGCTCCTGGCGCGACCACGCTCCCGGTCAGCCGATTCCGGATCTCTCCGCGCCCCAGCCCGAGATTCCAGATCTTCCGCTTGAGGAGCCGCAATCGAGTCTGCGCCATCCTAAGAAGCCGGGTGCCACCTCCGCATCGGACCTTTTGGCGCTCCAGCGAACGCTCGCGCTCTTCCACTCTCCCTGCTCCGCCTGCGTCGCCGGATCGAACTCCTGGGCTGTCTCCGGTTTGCATACCGCCTCCGGCAAGCCGATTCTGTCCAACGACATGCATCTCTCGCTCATGGTTCCGGGACTGTGGTATGAGGCTGACCTGCAAACCACCAACTCCGCGCCAATGGCCAACTTCCACGTCGCTGGAGTTACCTTGCCCGGAACGCCCTTCGTCATTGCGGGACACAACGACCACGTCGCCTGGGGATTCACCAACCTCGGAGCGGACGTGCAGGATCTCTACATCGAGCACACCCGCGGCACTTCCAGCGGAGCCGAGTTCCAGACCGCCAGCGGCACATGGAGTCCTGTTCGCTACCATACCGAGGTGATTCAGGTGCGCGGCTCGTCCAACGTCGTACTCGACGTTCCGCTCACCCGCCACGGCGATGCCGACACGCCAATCCTCTCCAGCATCTTCCACGGCGAGCGGCGCTCAATCAGCCTGCGTTGGACGATCTACGACGCGGCCAACGTCACTGCGCCCTTCTTTGCCGTCAACTCCGCCAGCGACTGGCCCTCGATGCTGGCCGCGCTCGCCGGCTGGGGAGGGCCTGCGCAGACTCTCGTCTACGCCGACGATCAGGGTCACATTGGATTTCACGCTCTGGGCCGCATTCCCCTGCGCGGAGATGCAACCAATCCCAGCGCGCTCTCGCCCGTCCCCACCGACGTCAGCGCGCCCGATGCGCTCAGCCACGAGTGGGCGGGCTACATTCCCTTCGACCAGCTTCCGCAGGCCTTCGACCCAGCCGACGGAATTCTGGTCACGGCCAACGCACGCGTCACTGCGGATGGCTACCGCTTTCCCATCACCCTCAACTGGATGGCTCCCTACCGCACCGAGCGCATCTACAAGGTTCTGGCGTCCAACCATCCACTCACTTCGGCAGACATGCTGACGCTACAGACTGATGTCTACTCCGAGCCGGATCACATCTTCGCGCAGCGTTTGGCATACTCCATCGACCACACTACAGGCTCGCTGAAGGATGATAAGACGCTTCATCAGGCCGCCGACCTGTTGCGCAAGTGGAACGGTCGTGTGGACGCCAACGCCAGCGCTCCCGCCATCGTCAACGCGGCGCGCGCTGTCTTCTGGCCGATGCTGCTGATCCCCAAGCTCTCTCCGCAGGTTGCCGCGCAGCTTGTGCAAGGAGCCGACCTTTCAAAGTCCAAAGGAGTTCCCGCCGATGTTGCGAGCACCGCAAATCTCTGGCAACTCTACACCTGGGGAGAGCGAGACAGCGTTCTGGAGCAGCTTGTCACGCACGCGCCTGCCCGCTGGCTTCCCTCCGGCTACGCTACATGGGACGACTTTCTCGCCGCCGTCGTTGCGCGCAGCCTGCGCAACGCCCACGCTCCGCACGACCTTGCCACCTGGCAGATGGGTCGCGCCCTGCCGCTGGAGATCGACCACCCCATCTTCTCCCACATTCCCCTCTTCGATCGATTCCTCGGCGTCGCCACCGGAACCGGTCTACAGCAGCAGAGTGGCGACATGACAACAATCAAGCAGGCCGGCAACGCCTTCGGCCCATCGGAACGCTTTACCGCCGACCTTGCCGACCTAGACCGCACCACGCTGAACATCGTCCTCGGCCAGTCCGGAGACCCGGTCAGCCCGCTATATATGGACCAGTTCCAAAGCTGGCTGCACGGCACTACCTACTCGCTGCCCTATACTCCAGCCGCGACCCAGCCCACCATCACCCACACCCTGACCCTCACGCCCAGATGAATTCCGACCCAAACCATCCAGCAAAGATCTCGAACAGCAACCTCGCGGACGAGAAGATCTCGGGTGCCCCATCCATCGCGGCCTCATCGCCATGGGTGGGATTGTCATGGCTGCTCATCCCTCTGCTCGCGCTGGTCGCCGTCCTACCGCTGATCTTTCATGGAGCCTCCTGCGGCCACGACTTCGACTTCCACCTGCTCAGTTGGATGGAGGCGGCGCGCCAGTTCTCCCTCGGCAACCTGCACCCGCACTGGGCCTACACTCCGGCCTACAACGCGGGCGAGCCGCGCTTCGTCTTTTACCCGCCGCTCTCCTGGACGCTGGGCGCGCTGCTTGGCCTCATTCTCACCCACCTCCCCCACGTCAGCGAGGCCGCCGCCTGGAGCGCCACGCCGATTCTCTTCACCTGGATCGCCCTCACCCTCTCCGGCTTGACCTTCTATCGCTTGGCCCGCAGCTTTGCAGGTGCGAATGCAGCGCTTCTCGCCGCTGCGCTCTACCTTGCCAACCCATACATGCTGTTCACCGCCTACGAGCGCACGGCCTACGCCGAACTTCTCGCCGCTGCATGGATTCCGCTGCTTCTCCACGCCATTCTGCGCCGACGCGTAACCATCCCGCGCATCGCTCTGCCGGTCGCCCTGCTCTGGCTCACCAACGCTCCCGCCGCCGTCATGGGCACCTACACGCTCGCATTTCTAGCCGCTCTCCGTTTGGCCACAGAAGCCTTCCGAGCCAATCGAGACGCGCATACTGTTCAACGAACCCATGAAAATTGTCTTTCTGACACTGCACGAAGTGCAGGGGAAGAATCCCCGCATTCCGTCCACAGGGCAAAGCTCTCCATCATATTCTTGGCACTGAAAGTCGCAGCCGGAACCGCTCTTGGCTTTGCTCTCGCAGCCTTCTATCTCGTCCCCGCCGCCTACGAACGCCGCTTCGTGCAGATTGCGATGGCCACCATCTCCGGCATGCGCATCGACGCCAACTTCCTCTTCGAGCACACCGGAACCACCGCCGACGACCTGCTCCACGACACCGTTCTGCATACTGCCTCGTCGATCGCCGTCGCCCTCCTCATCACCACTGCACTGGCCTTGATTGCCGTATATCTCCTGTGCACAAAGCAGGGCACTTCGGCTGAGAGTGGGGAACTGAGCGACCGATCCAACTTTCCAATTCTTCCTCTCGGCCTGCTCACCGCCGGGATCGCCTTTCTCCTTGTACCGATCAGCCTGCCTATCTGGAATCACCTGCCGCAGGCCACCTTTCTGCAATTTCCCTGGAGATTGTTGGCGATCCTCGCTCCGGTCTGCGCGCTCACTCTGGCGCGAGTCTTCACCAACCTGAGTGAGAAGGTAGCCGCCTCGTCTTTCACAACGCGCTGGTTAAAGAGAATTCGCCCTACCGCAACCGCCTTCGTCGCCGCTACGCTGGCCATAGTCCTGACCGCCGCTCTTGCTCGCCCCGCCGTCCACCGCTTTCGTCAGGTCTGCGACGACGAGGACACCGCTCCGGCTCGCCTCGCACTCTTCCACTCCGACCTCGGCGCCGATCCCACCGACGAGTACACCCCCGTCACCGCCGACAACGACGCACTCAATCCCGAGGGTGCGGTCCACACCCCGGCTCCCGCCTACTGGATAGCTGACACGCCCAATGCGCCATCCCCAACCAGCAGCGCAAAGGCCCGAACGGACGCCGATGACGATGCAGATGTTTCCGATCATGCCCCGCAGAACGAGGTTGCAACGCAGTCCGCCCCCACAAATCTAGCTCCCACGCACCTCACCCTGGCTACACCGCGCGCCGAGTTCCTGATTCTCAACCTGCGCAATTACCCTGCATGGAGCATCACCCGCAACGGCGTAGCGATTCCGCAGGACGAACAGCGCGAAAACCTGCGCGACGACGGCCTTATCGCCATTGCCCTGCCTGCTGGCCTGTCCACAGTAGACATTCGTTTTGCCTGCACCGCCGACCAGAGCCTTGGCGACATTCTCACCCTGATCGCCCTCGTCCTCTTGCTTCTAGCGCAACGCAGCGAGGAAATGCTTTAGGCATTTTGCTATTGCTTTAGAGCAACTTTGCTTGTCATTCCGCAGCGAAGCGAAGGAATCTGTTTTTTCACTCGCGCCATGGAAATCTATACCATTGGTGAAAATGCTTTAGGCATTTCACTCAAGGGTGTAGATCGCGACACCGCGAGCGAAATGCGGGGATTCTTCGCTCCGCTCAGAATAACAATTCATTTGTGGTCAAGGGATTGCAATGTTTAAGGCGTTTCGGTAATGGTGTAGACCGTCTTGGAGCGAGCAACAGTAGATTCCTTCACTTTGCTACGGAATGACAAGCAAATTGGGCTACAGCAATTCGGAAAATGCTATAGCTTGAAGTGGGCGAAGAGGCTGAGCTTGCTCAGATCGTTGAAGATGACCATTGCGGCGAAGAGCAGAATGCAGACGAAGGCGACCTGAAAGATTCTCTCCTTGATCTGCATGGGCAGGTCGCGGCGAAAGATGCTCTCGAAGATCAGCAGGAAGATCATACCTCCGTCCAGAATCGGGAAGGGAAGCAGGTTAAACATTCCGAGGTTGATCGAGATCATTGCAACGGTGCCAACCAGCGGCGTCCATCCCGGAGCCTCGGCCGCATCATGCACTACCTGACCGATGCCGATGGGGCCGGAGAGACTCTTGACCGGAACGCGGCGCTGGAACATGCCCACCAGCACATCGCGGATCAGCAGGGAGTTCTTCGCCGTAAACTGCCAGGACTTGGCGAGGGCCTTGTCTGCGGAGATCTTCTCCACCTTGACCGGAGGCGGAACCGGCTGGAAGCCGAGGCGGTAGGCCTTGGTTCCGTCGGCATCGCTGATCTCCGGGGTGACGTTCATATAGATCGGAAAGGATTTACGCAGTACGACGAGAACCGCCGGCTTGCCCTTCTGAGCCTGCATGTAAGCCAGCAGTGCGGGGACGGAGTGCAGTGTAAGTGCGTCGATGCTGACGATCTCGTCGCCGGGCTGGAGTCCAGCGCGCGCGGCAGGCGTGCCGGAGACGGTCTCCGCAACCTTGATCGGCGTGAGCTGCATTCGGGGAATGAAGCCAAGCGTATCGGCTGTAAAATTATCTGGTGTGGAGGCCTTCGATGCGACGAAAAAGGTTGTGTCGACGCGCTGGCCATCGTGCGTGTAGGAGAAGGGCAGCGTCTGGTTCAGGTTCAGCGCGCAGTGGTTGATGACATCGTCCCAGGTTGGGTTCTCGATGTTGGCGAAGCGAACGATGGTGTCGCCGGAGTGGATCCCGGTCTTGGCGACAGGGCTGTCGGGCGAGATGTAGTCGGTGACCGCCGGGCCGGAGGTGTATTCATCCACCTCGTTATGCACCATGTAGACGCCCGCCATCAACACGAAGGCGAGAATGAAGTTTGCAAATGGGCCTGCCAGAGCGATCAACATGCGCTGCCAGCGTGGGTGATTGTTCAGTTCGCCGGGATCGTTCGAGACCTCTTCGCCGGGAATCTCGCCAGCCATCTTGACGTATCCGCCCAGTGGCAGGGCGTTGATCTGGTAGCTGGTCTCGCCGCGCTGGATTCCGACGACCTTCTTGCCGAAGCCGATGGCGAAGGTCTCCACGCGCACGCCACACCACTTGGCCACGACAAAGTGGCCAAACTCATGCACCAGAACCATCAGGCCAAGGACTAGAAGCAGTTCAACGATTGCGGAGAGCGACAAAGCGGTTTACCTCGAAGATTGAATCCATCACAACGAAAAACTACACAGACGCCTTCGCGATAATCTCGCGTGCGCACTCCCTTGCCGCCTCGTCCGCCGCGAGTACGTCTTCTATAGACGCAGGAGCGTTGGAAGGGGTAGCGTTCAATACCTGCTCGATTGTACGCGGGATGCCGAGAAATGGGATTTTTCCGTCGAGGAATGCGGCGACGGCGATCTCGTCTGCCGCGTTCAGCGCGATACAGGCCGAGGGGCCGGATTCGGCAGCCTCGTAGGCCAGACGCAGGCAGGGGAAGCGAGCCGGATCCGGCGGAGAGAAGTCCAGATGGCTCAGTGTGGCCAGATCGAACGCCAGCGACGGCGCGGAGGGCCGTTCCGGGTAGGCCATCGCGTAGAGAATCGGCAAGCGCATGTCTGTGACCGAGATCTGCGCCAAAATCGAGCCGTCGACGTACTCGACCAGCGAGTGAACGGTCGACTGCGGATGCACCGTGACGCGAACCTTGGCCGGGGGAAGATCGAAGAGGCGACATGCCTCAATGACCTCGAAGCCCTTGTTCATCATGGTGGCCGAGTCGATGGTGATGCGTCGCCCCATCACCCAGGTCGGGTGCTTCAGAGCCTGCGCGGGAGTGATGCGCTCGAACTCTGCGGCGGGAGTGTTGCGGAACGGCCCGCCCGAGGCGGTCAGCCAGATCTGCTTGACCTCTGCGGTTTCTCCGCCGCGCATGCACTGGTGTACGGCGTTGTGTTCGGAGTCGATGGGGAGCAGAGCCACGTTATGCTTGCGCGCCGCCTCCAGAATGAGCGAGCCAGCGGTGACCATGCACTCCTTGGTCGCCAGTCCGATGGTTTTTCCGGCGCAGACAGCCGCGTAGGTCGCCTCTAGCCCGGCCACGCCGACGATCGCCGAGACGACAAAGTCAACTTCCGGCAACGTGGCCACGCAGACGGTTCCAGCGGTTCCGTACAGAACCTCGGTGTCGTTCAGCCCAGCCTCGCGCAGGCGTTTGGCGAGTTGGCTGGCAATCTCCTCGGTAGCCATGGAGATGATGCGCGGACGCCAATCCCTGCACTGCTCGAAGGCCACATCGATGTTGCGGCCCGCAGCCAGCGAGACGACGTTATAACGATCAGGGAAGGATTCGCAGATAGAGAGCGTGCTCTGGCCGATCGAGCCGGTCGAGCCAAGAATGGCAATCTTTTTCACCATTCTATTTTCGCAGATTCGCGGCGAGTGTGCTGACGCTAGTGCGAGGCGAAGGTCTTGTCCTCGGCGTTGCAGAGCGGTTCCAGCGGGCAATCGGCGCAGCGAGGCTTGCGCGCGACGCATATGGCGCGTCCGTGAGCGATGATGCGGTGGGTGAAGTCTATCCACTCCGATTGCGGAAGAATCTGCATCAGGTCGCGCTCGACCTTCTCCGGCGTGGTCTCTTTTGTGAGTTCGAGGCGGTGGGCGATCCGCAGAACGTGCGTGTCCACCACGACCCCGTCGGCGATTTTGAACCACGAGCCGAGGACGACGTTGGCCGTCTTGCGCGCGACGCCGGGGATGCGCAACAGCTCGTCGATCGTCTGCGGAACCTTGCCGCCGAACTCTTCCGTAACGACTCGCCCCGCGCCCTGAATCGACTTCGCCTTGTTGCGAAAGAAGCCGGTAGTGCGGATTAGCTCTTCCAGTTCAGGAAGACTTGCGGCGGCCATAGCTCTGGGCGTGGGGAAGGTCTTGAAGAGTGCAGGAGTGACCAGATTAACGCGCACATCGGTACACTGCGCCGACAAGATGGTGGCGACCATAAGCTGCCATGCGCTCTTGTGGTCGAGCGCGCAAACGGCCTTCGGGTAGGTTTTCTGTAGCGCGTCGAGAATAGCGTTTACGCGCTCTGGACGGATGGCGTCGCCAGCCTTGCGCCGAGTTGATTTCTTCGCTGCTTCCATCGACCTAGTGTAGTGCGAAATAGAATAAGTTGGCCGTCAATCAACGGAGCGCAGGAACGTATTGTCATTTTGACACTGCACGAAGCGCAGGGGAAGAATCCCCGTATTTTGCTCGGTGCGCGATACTCTAACAACATTGGCAGAAATTCAAGGTGGACTCTATGGCTTTTACTTTTACTTCAGACGAGATTGCAGCCCTCACTCAGCGCGCCGCTCAGGTCGCCGAGAACTCCTATTCGCCTTACAGCCACTTTCGCGTCGGCGCGGCGATCCTGCTTGCCGCGGACGAGCGGCAGAAGGGAGCTATCGTTGCGGGAACCAACGTCGAGAACGCCTCTTATCGCCTGACCTGCTGCGCCGAGCAGTCGGCGATTGCGGCGGCGGTCGCTCTCTACGGCCCGCAGATTCGCATTCGCGCCGTCGCCATCGTCAACCTGAACCATGAGGCCTGCGCCCCCTGCGGAGCCTGTCGCCAGACGATTCTGGAGTTCGCCACGCCGGAGACTGTCGTCTTCTTCCCCAACGCGGCGGGAGAGACCGTCTCCAGCACGATCGCCAAGATGCTCCCCGCAGCCTTTAATTTGCAACGCGAATAGACATCCTTTACGCATAGAATCATAAACGTGAACATCCATCCGATTGACGTGATCCAACACAAGCGCGACGGACTTGTCTTGTCCGACGCAGAGATTCAGGGCTTCATTCAGGCGTTGGTCGAGCGTCGCTCCCCCGCCGACACGCCGACCGACGCGCAGACCGCCGCTCTGTTGATGGCGATTCTCATTCGCGGCCTCAATCCGCAGGAACTGGCCGCGCTGACGCAGGCGATGCGCTTCTCCGGCGAGACGCTCGACACCTCCTCGCTCGGCTCGTTCACGGTCGACAAACACTCCACTGGCGGCGTTGGTGACAAGGCCTCGCTGCTAATCGCGCCGATCATCGCCGCCGCTGGCGCACCCACAACCAGCGGCGAACCCTACAGCCTCTGCGACCCGATGATCTCTGGACGCTCGCTCGGCCACACCGGAGGTACGCTGGACAAGCTGGAGACGATCCCTGGCTTCCGCACCCAGCTTCCCCTGCCGGAGTTTTTGGCAATCCTCGGGAAATGCGGCTTCGCCATGGCCGGACAGACCCCGACGCTGGTTCCCGCCGACCGCATCCTCTACGCGCTGCGCGACCACACCGGAACGGTCGAGTCGCCGTACCTCATCACCGCCAGCATTATGAGCAAGAAGCTCGCCTCCGGCCTGAACGCGCTGGTTCTCGACGTGAAGACCGGCTCGGGAGCCTTTCTCTCGCGCTACGAGGACGCGCAACTGCTGGCGCGTCTGATGGTCGAGACCGGCGAGTTGGCAGGAACGCGCACCGTCGCGCTGCTCACCTCGATGGATCAGCCGCTTGGTCGCTTTAGCGGCAACTGGGTCGAGGTGCAGGAGTGTCTCGAACTCTTCCAGCACTTCTCGCCCGATTGCGCCTTCACCCTGCCGCCGGAGAAGCTGCGCCTCTCGGCAGATCTGCTCGCTTTGACCCACGCTCTTACCGGCCAGATGCTCTACCTCGGCGGCAAGGCGGCAACGCCAGAGACGGGCGCGCAGCTCTCCGCGCAACTTCTCGCCGACGGTTCGGCTTATCGTCACTTTCTACAGATGGTGGAGCTACAAACCGCTCAACCTTTGTTGTCATCCCGCAGCGAAGCGGAGGGATCTGCTTCCCTCGCTAGCCACGAACGCCGGGTGCCCCACCCATCGCAGTCTCACCGCGATGGGTGGGATTCGATTCCCAAATGCACAAGCGAGTCCCCCTATCTCGCAGCCTTCGCCAACCCCGCCGCCTTTCACAAGCCAACCGCGACACGCACCCTCACCGCCGACCGCGCGGGTTTTCTCGCCGCGATGGACTGCACCAAGATTGGCTGGGCGGTGCAGCGACTCGGAGCGGGGAGGACGCATCCTGGCGCGCCGGTCAGCGCTCACGCCGGCATCGAGATGCACGCCAAGCTCGGAGACCGTATCGCCATCGGTCAGCCGCTAGCAACGCTCTTCAGCGAAGATGCCGCGCTGCTCGATGAACCGGAAGCAATGCTGCGCGAGACGCTCGAAATCGCCGATGCGCCGCCTACGCCGATTCCGCTTATCCGCGAGATTATTGTGAAGAAGTCGTAGAGGTAGAAGGAGTCGTCATAGGCTTTGTCGATGCGTCCGCTGGCAATGCGCTCTTGCTTGCGCTATGGCTCTTGGTCCACCACTCGCGCGAGGGGACGCGAGGGAAGGGTAGATGCAGCTTGCGGGTGACGCGGCGGATCTCCGGGGCGAACTCGCGTGAGACGTTGTTTCCCGCGTATCCGACGAAGCGACCCTCGAATCTCACGGCTCCGTCGCCGGGTGAGTTGAAGCCGTCGGGAAGATAGAGATTGCCAACGAATCCGCTGGCTGCGGCTCCGGCAAAGTTGGCCACGGCGAGAGTTCTGTGGCCGGAGTCGGTACGATCCGCAAAGGTATAGCCGAGAGCGTAGAAGAGTCGCGCCACGCCCTGTTTGCCCGACGGGCGGTAGCGGAAGTCTTCGTGCAACAGCGCTCCGGCGGCGTAGCGTCCCGTCTGTTGAGCGACGCGGGTTCCAAGCGCTGCGCCGTACTCTCTGCCGAAGGCTGGGCCACCG
This sequence comes from Acidobacteriaceae bacterium, assembly GCA_031296325.1. Classification (GTDB taxonomy): domain Bacteria; phylum Acidobacteriota; class Terriglobia; order Terriglobales; family Acidobacteriaceae; genus Edaphobacter. Next base: position 12,945 of record JARLFY010000084.1, read on the forward strand.
TCGATCCACTCCCGAGGATAGCCGCTGGGCGGACGCGCCATCTTCATCGCCGCAGAAAAGGCTGGCGAGACAAAGGCTCGCGGCCCAAAGGTCGCGACAACGTATGAGCGAGTCTTCTTGCTCAGGCTCTGCGGGCCGTTGCCGGTCGCCAGCGGAGCGTAGAGCGAGTCGCCCACCGCAGGCTCTGGATCCTTGAGATGGGAAACATTTCGCCCTTCAGTATCACTCGTCGTTGCGGGAGCCTGTGCTACGGGAGCCTCTGGTAACGCTGTCGAAGAAGCCGTCTGACCATTGGCCGTGCCGATTGCAATCGACAGTAAGAGCGCAAAAACTTTGCATCCAATCCGCATTCAATCTCCTGACCGCGAGGTCGTTTCCTCCGATCATACCGGCCTGCGATGCGTCTGGCGAAGTCGTCTCAATATATATCTTTGCATCCATGGATTCGCCGCAGGTGAGTGTAATTGGGTACACTCAAGCCACGCCCAATTAACGCCGCAGCATCGCTTCAACGCCGCAGCGCGGACACACGCGCACACAGGGAGCAGACTCTTGGCACGATTCACCGGACTACTCGGACTTATCCTATTTCTCGGCCTCGCCTATGCGCTTTCCACCGATCGCCGTTCCATTCGCTGGCGCACCGTGGCCTGGGGACTCGGCCTACAGATTCTCTTCGCCTTCCTGGTCATCAAGTGGGCCTATGGACAGCGCATCCTTCAGGTCGCCAGCAACGCGGTCACGTCGATGCTGGGCCACTCCGCCGATGGCTCCAAGATGGTCTTCGGGCAGATGGGCGATCCGCACAGCGCGCTCTCCACCTTTGCCTTCGCCGTTCTGCCGACTATCATCTTCGTCAGCGCCTTCTTCGCCGTGCTCTACCACATCGGCGTGATGCAGCGCGTCATCAAGGTCGTTGCGTGGATCATGCAGCGCACCATGGGAACCAGCGGCGCGGAGAGCACCAACGTCGCCGCCAGCATTTTTATGGGACAGACCGAGGCTCCGCTCACGATTCGTCCCTTCCTCGCCGGAGCCACCAACTCCGAGTTGATGACCATTATGACCTCCGGCATGGCGCACGTCTCCGGCGGCATCATGGCGGCCTACATCAGCTTTGGCATCAACGCCAAAGACCTGCTCTCGGCGGTGATTATGACCGCGCCGGGAACGATTCTCGTGGCCAAGATGCTGGTGCCGGAGACCGAAGTCCCTGCCACCGCAGGAACCGTCCACATGCCGCCCAGCGAGGAACATGCCAACGAAAACTTCATTGGATCGATCGCACGCGGCACCATCGACGGAGGCCAACTCGCCTTCAACGTCGCCATCATGCTGGTCAGCTTTCTCGCGCTCGTTGGCCTGTTGAACGCCACGATGAGCGGCGTCTCCGACTTTGCGTGGGCGCATGGACGCATCCCGTTTCCCCACTCGCTGAACGCGATTCTGGGCTTCTTCGGCGCGCCCATCGCGTGGCTGATCGGTATTCCCTGGCGCGAGGCCTCGACCATCGGAAACCTGCTCGGTACGCGCGCCGTACTCAACGAGTTTGTCGCCTACACTCAACTCGGATTGATGAAGACCGGCCCCGGCGCGCTCTCGCCGCGCACCTTCTCCATTGCGACCTTCGCTCTCTGCGGCTTCGCCAATCTCGGCTCCATCGGAATGCAGATCGGAGGCATCGGCGCGCTGGTTCCCAATCGTCGCAACGATCTTGCCCGACTCGGCTTCCGCGCCATGCTGGCCGGAACGATGGCCAACCTGATGTCGGCGGCGATTGTCTCGATGTTGATTAAATAATTACTTTGTCCTCGTAAATTTGCAGTTGGCAGTCTTCCTTCGGTGACGTAGAGCGGTAATCTTTCCGTCCGCTGCAACACTCCGTCCGCAATCGATCTCCTGCAAAGCTGCTAAACTGTGCCTTCATGGCTTTTTTGCGGGCCATGGTTGTTCAGGACTCGCCAGCCCGCATCTACCTTAAGAAGGAGAAACACATGGCAACCCCAGCACAGAACGGCAGCAACGGCGCATCGTCCTCCACGGAGCAGTCGCTCCGCCTCAAGCTCGGTCTGGCCGAGATGCTCAAGGGCGGCGTCATCATGGACGTGATGAACGTAGAGCAGGCGCGCATCGCCGAAGAGGCCGGAGCCATCTCCGTCATGGCGCTGGAACGCGTTCCCGCCATGATTCGCGCCGAGGGCGGAGTCGCCCGCATGGCCAGCCCCAAGCTCATCAAACAGATCATCGCCGCCGTCACGATTCCTGTCATGGCCAAGGCCCGCATCGGTCACTTTGCCGAAGCGCAGGTTCTCCAAACCCTCGGCGTAGACTTCATCGACGAGTCCGAAGTTCTCACCCCAGCCGATGAGACCTACCACATCGACAAGCACGCCTTCACCACGCCCTTTGTCTGTGGCGCGCGCAATCTGGGCGAGGCTCTGCGGCGCATCGCCGAGGGAGCGGCCATGATCCGCACCAAGGGCGAACCCGGCACTGGAGACGTCGTCCACGCCGTGCAGCACATGCGCCAGATCGTGCGCGAGATCAAGGCTCTCACCGTGCTCGACGATCAGGAACTCTACAACGCCGCCAAGGTTCACGGCGCGCCCTACGAGCTGATCCGCATGGTCGCCAAATCCGGCAAGCTGCCCGTGCCGAACTTCTCCGCAGGCGGCATCGCCACCCCCGCGGATGCATCGCTGATGATGCAGCTTGGTGCGGAGAGCATCTTTGTTGGCTCGGGCATCTTCATGAAGGAACGCGCTACGCCGCTCGATGTTGAACTCTGGCACGAGGAGGAAGCCACCGTCGGTCTCTGCTCCGCAGCCGACATCGGCAAGCCGCGCAACCCCGAGGAACGCGCCGAAGCCGTCTCCCGCGCCAAGGCCATCGTCATCGCCACCACCCACTTCGCCGACGCCCAGATCGTAGCCGACGCCAGCGAGACCGTAATCGGCAGCATGAAGGGCCTCGCCGCCGCCGCAATAGAAGAGCAAGACTTAATGCAAACCCGCGGCTGGTAGCATTGCATGCAGCAGGCGCGCTTTGCGCAAAACCTTAAACTACCGCTACAACGACAAAGGCCGCCAGCTATGGTGGCCTTTGTTCTTTGCTTGTCATTCCGTAGCGAAGCGGAGGAATCTGCTTTTGCATTTGCCGTTGCCTAGTCTCCTCCATCCACCTAGCACAGCTCTACTCCGGTACACTAGTTCCTGCGCCCAAATACTTCGCGCAACGGATAAGACAGACGGATGATTCGCACAATTCAGCTCACGCTTCAGGCCCGGATTCAGGCCATTCTTCTCGCCAAGTACGACGTAACCCTCGCTCAGCTCGCAGTAGAGCAGCCGCCCAACATCGCTCTTGGCGAGTTGGCCTTGCCGGTCGCGTTTGAGCTGGCCAAGCGTCTGCGCAAGGCTCCGCGCGCCATTGCGACCGAGCTTGCCGCCGAGCTGAATGCGCTGATCGCCAGTTCGCCGGACGAGCTTCCCGGCATTGCCTCGGTCGAGATTGCCGGAGCTGGCTACCTGAACATTCGTCTCGACCGCGCCGCGACGGTGCGCCGCATCGCCAGCGACGACCACGCCGAGATTGGCGGCGAAGGCTTCCGCCTGATTGAGCACACCAGCATCAATCCCAACAAGGCGGCGCACATCGGACACCTGCGCAACGCTATTCTGGGCGACACCTTCCAGCGCCTGCTCCGCCCCGACAGCTTCAAGCGCGGCTATCAGGTCGGCGTGCAGAACTACATCGACAACACCGGAGTTCAGGTCGCCGATGTCGTCGTCGGTCTGGTGCATCTGGAGGGAAAGACGCTGGAATCGACCCGCGCGCTGCTGGCCGATCTGCTTGCGACTGGCCAGCGCGTGGACTTTTATTGCTGGGATTTATACGCGCGAGTCAGCCAGTGGTACGGCGGAACCGGCGTGGACGACGCGACTCCGCCTGCGTCTGGCGAACTCACGCGCCGCAAGCAGCTTCGTCTGGACACGCTGCACGCGCTCGAAACAGGTGGCAACGAGACCGCGCAGATCGCCGAGCTGATCTCGACCGCAGTGCTGCGGCGGCACTTGGAGACGATGCAGCGGCTCGGTATTGAGTACGACTTCCTGCCCCGCGAGAGCGAGATTCTCAGCCTGCACTTCTGGGACGCGGCGCGCACGCTGATGCTGGATCGTGGCGTTCTCTACGAAGAGACGGCGGGCAAGAACAAGGGCTGTCTGGTCATGCGTCGCGCTGGAAACACCGCAGTAGCAGCGGAGCAGGGAAGCAATACTCCTGAAGCTGAGACCGGCCCGGATGAAGACGCCAAGGTCATTGTGCGCTCGAACGGGACGGTGACTTACGTTGGCAAGGACATCGCCTATCACCTATGGAAGTTCGGACTGCTTTCCGGCAAAGACTTCGGTTACGCACGCTTCCACGAGTACCCGTCGCACACCTGCTGGATCTCGACCACTGCGGCCAGCGATCCTGCCGCGCCGACCTTTGGCCGCGCCGACGCCATCTACAACGTCATCGACTCGCGGCAGAACGATCCGCAGAACAACGTGGTTGCGGCGCTGCGTGGCATGGGCTTTGCCGATGCGGCGGATCGCTACACACACTTCAGCTATGAGATGGTAGCGATGACGCCGCGCTGCGCGGTCGATCTCGGCTATATGCTATCGGAGGAGGACAAGGCTCGCCCCTTCGTCGAGGTCAGCGGTCGCAAGGGCTACGGCGTCAAGGCCGACGATTTGCTGGACAAGCTGATCGCCGCAGCGCAGGCCGAAGTGGACACGCGCCATCCCGAGCTTGCAGCGAATGAGCGTGTGCAGATTGCCACCCAGATCGCTGTTGGTGCGCTGCGCTTCTTTATGCTGCGCTTCACCCGCAACACGGTGATCGCCTTCGACTTCAAAGATGCGCTCAGCTTCGAGGGCGAGACGGGTCCGTATATTCAGTACGCCATCGTCCGCGCAGCCAACATCTTCCGCAAGGCCGAGACGAACGAAGAGGCTGCGCTGGCCGCCGTCGCGGAACTCGACCTGACAACGCTTGCCAGCGAGGACGGAACCAGCCTGTGGGAGACGTGGCTGCTGGCTGCTCGCCTGACCGTGTTGATCGATCAGGCTATCGCTACCTCCGAGCCTGCGCATCTGGCGCGTTACGCGTTTCAGTTGGCGCAGCAGTTCAATAACTTCTATCATCGGCACCACATCTTGAACGAGACTGACGCTACTCGGCGCGCGTTGTTGCTGGCCACCGCAGCCGTAGCGCGTCGCGAGATGGTTCGCGCACTGGGCTATCTCGGCATTGAAGCTCCGCCGGTCATGTAGCTTCTAGCAGGATGGAACAAAGCAGCGCGGGGCTTCTTTCTCGATGCGGCTCAGAATCCACTCGCGGCACTCGGGGCTGAGGTAGTCGAAGGCGACTCCAGCCTTGCCCCGATCGCTGTCAACCCAGAGTACGGTGCCCTGCGCCTCCAGACTTAGCCCTTCCTTGGCGAAGCGCAGGGAGAGGTCGATTCTCTCGCCCTCCTTCAGGGGAAGAGTGCAGTCCAGAGAGCAACCTCCGCGGCCCAGAGTGAAGGCGTGAGTCGCCAACGCCTTCTCCAGGCTGGCCATATCGAGCGAGGCGTTTAGATCCATCGGTTCTGTTGAGGGAGTCAACCACTTGATGGTCGAATCCGACAGGCAGCGATCCATCGCCTGAAGCAGGTCCTGCCGACTGAGAGGCTTATCCAGCAGCGCCTCGACGCCCAGTCCGTGAATCTCTCGCCGCGAAATATTTCCGTAGCCCGAGACGAATAAAATCTTCGGTGGCACGATCTCTTTCTCGTTGATCTGCCGCACCAGCGTTACGCCGTCCATGATCGGCATACGAATATCGGAGATCAGCACGTCAATCTGCTCAGACTGTAGAATCTTCAGCGCCTCGGCACCATTGGGCGCGGTGAAGACCTCGCATCCGCTGCGTCCCAGCCATGCGGCGAAGATCTCCAGCAGTTCCAGTTCGTCGTCTACCACCAGGATTCTGGCCTCTTCAATCCTCATGTCGAACTCCCTTCTGTTCGAGCAGACAGAACCGGAAGCGTGAGGCGAAAACAGGTCGGCCAATCCGGGGGCATCAACACCAGACTACCGCCATGATCCTCGGCGATCGTTCGCGAGACGCTCAATCCAATCCCCATTCCAGCCCCCTTCGGCTTGGTGGTAAAGAAGGTCTCCATCAGATGACCACGAATCTCTGGCAAGATTCCAGGACCACCGTCCACGACATCGATCTGCACTGCTTCCGCTGCATCGATCTCGCCGGTTGGCGGACGCATTGCAACTCGCACCTGTACCCAACGCATACTACTCTGATCCGCCTCGATTGCGTCGAAAGCATTGGTCAGCAGGTTCACCAGAATCTGCTCGATCTGCACCTCGCGACACTCAACCATTGGCAGATCGTCTGGAATAATAACCTCCAACGAAATGCCATGCGTCTCGTAACGCGCCCGTAAGAGATCTACGGACTGTTCGATCATTGTACGCACGTCGGTCTTTTGCATAGGATCGTGTGATCCTCTGTGGGCCAGCGCTTCCACGCCGCGAATCACTCGAATGGCTCGCTCGGTGGTCTTCACGATGCTGTCGCAGGTCTGTGCCACGAAGGCTGTTTGTAGCAAAGCTCCATCGGTCGCCATCTCGCGCAGATCGCTGGCTCGCGCGTGAATGATTGCCAAAGGATTTTTAATCTCATGCGCCAGTTCGGCGGCCAGCCGAGCCAGAACCTCATTTCTCTGTCCTCGCAGGTCGCGTTCCCGCTCCAGTTCACGTTCCAACTGCTTGCGATCGGTTACATCGCGAATCACAGCGGTTATAAGCAATCCATGCTCGGTCTTCATTGGACTAAGGCCGATCTCGACCGAGAACTCGCTGCCATCCTTGCGCAGGCCGTGACGATCCATCGTTCCCTTATCTACCCTGCGGTAAGCTCCTGAATGAACAAAATGTTGAACCTCTGCTCCGTGTGCGGCTCGATGAGCGTGCGGAACCAGAAGATCGACGTTGCATCCAATCAACTCCTTATGGCCATAGCCAAACATCTGCTCCGCAGTCTGATTCGCAATGATGATCGTCCCCTTCGCATCAACCTGCATGATGGCGTCGGGAGCGTTATCCATCAACTCCTGAAAGCGGTGGTCGGCAATCCGATCCGGAATAGTAAAAACGTCGGGAATGACTCGTACCAGAACAATCAACGTGACGACTAGGATTGCTGCTGTTGCAGCTTTAATGCTGACGATCCCCCAGTTGTTTGGGTGCGCCAGCATAATCGCCTGCATCTCGTGGACGATTGCAAAGGCTACGGCAGTTGCAGCAAAGCAATACAGGATGCCGTTGAATCGAAACCCGCGACGCCGGTGGATAATCCGCAATAGGGCAATCGAAGCCATAAGACAGGCCAGCGCAATCAACGACTCCGAAACCACATGTAGTCGCAGCAACCCTGGTCCCCAAGCCATGAAGGTGTCCACCGGTCCACACTCTCGGGACAACCAATCAACTACGCAGAGTCCCAGTAGCGTCTAATTAAATACCTAACCTGATTATCAACTTCAGTTTACGCAAGTTTGATGTGACCGGCGTATTGGATGTCACAATTTATTCTGAATACGCCCGCACCCACTCCAGGATGGAGCGCACCGCAACCCCGGACGGCCCATAGGCAATCCACGGCTTCTTCTCCTCGATCCACGCACATCCCGCAATGTCCAGATGCACCCATGGCGTCTCGCCCGCAAACTCTTTCAGAAATATTGCCGCATTGATCGCTCCTCCCCAGCGATTCTTGCCCGTGTTCATGATGTCGGCAATCTCGCTGGTGATGCGGTCACGATACTCGTCAGTGCAGGGAAGTCTCCAGAAGCTCTCGTCGGAGGTCGCCAAGGCCTGTACAAACTTCGCGCAGGCTGCCTCATCGTTGGAGAAGAGTCCGGCATTCAGCGTTCCCAGCGCCACGACGCAGGCACCGGTCAAGGTCGCCGCGTCGATCAAGTGGGTCGCTCCCAGCGTCTTCGCATAGTGCAGCCCATCGGCCAGCACCAGACGTCCTTCGGCGTCGGTATTGACGATCTCGATCGTCGTGCCGCTCATCGCCGTGACGACGTCGCCCGGCTTTGTGGCGCGCCCATCGGGCATATTCTCCGCCGCACAGACTACCGCGACGACCTTCACCGCAGGCTTGATCCGCGCAATCGCGTGCATTGCTCCGATCATCGCCGCTGCGCCCGCCATGTCGTACTTCATCTTCTCCATGCCGTCGGAGGGCTTGATCGAGATCCCGCCGCTGTCGAAGGTGATTCCCTTGCCGACCAGCCCCAGCACGGGCGCGCCCTTGGCGACTTCAGACGCAGGCTCGTAGGTCATTACGATCAGCGCCGGTGGCTGCTCCGAACCCTTTGCCACGGCCCAGAAGGACTCCATCTTCAACTCGCGAATCTTTTCGGTCGAGTAGACCTCGCAGCCCAGCCCAGCCTCGTCGCACATTGCCTTGGCCCGCGCGCCAAGCTCGGTCGGCGTCAACACATTGCCCGGCTCGTTGACCAGCGTGCGGGTAAAATTCTGCGCCGCCGCAACGATCAACCCTTCGTCGAATCCCTCCTGCGTCGCCTGCTCGGTGGCGGCTGAAGACGCCTTGGCAAGCAGCGACAACTCGCGCAGCGACGTGTCCTTGCGGTCGCTGCGATAGGTGTCCCAGTCCAACTCGGCCAACTCGGCTCCCTCAACCAAAGCCCGCGCGGTCAGCTTCGCCGATAGTTCTGGCAGAGACTCGCCTGCCAGCGCATCGGTCTCTGGGAAGGCAATCGCCAGATCTCGCACAGTCCGCGCCTTGGCCGCTCGTACCGCTGTTCCCGCACCCTTGCGCAGTTTGTCCAGCGAGAGATCCTTCGCTTTGCCCAGTCCCACCACCAACAGCCGCTCGGCCTTCAATCCGTCGGCTGCATTCGAACCTGTCAAGTGAATCAGAACCGTCTCGCCCAGCCCAGCCTTGAACTCGCCCGGCCCCAGAACTCGCGCCGCTGCATCCGCCAGTTCTTTCGACAGCGTCAGCAACTCGGGCTGCGCCTCTGTGCCCTTGCCGTTCGCCAGGTCCACAGCAAAGACCGCCAACATCGGCGTCGAAAATCCGTTCGCATCTGCAAAGATCAGCTTTGTATTCATGCTTCTATCGTATCTCTGTTTCATCGTTATTGGCACAGTTTACCCGCGCCCTTCGCAACGATCTATACTTGACCAGTCCGAATGCTGCACAGAGACTACAAATCCGGTTCCTCGATTAGCATCCGCGCGGCGCAGCCGGTTGACGTTCCGCGCCTGATTCGCACCGTCAATGCTGCCTTTTCCATTGAAAAGCATTTGGAAGGAACTCGCACCGATCCCGAGCGTCTCGCGGCTCTGATGCGTAGCGGGGTTGTTCTGCTGGCGGAAGACAGCGTCGGCCAACTTCTTGGTTGTATCTACGCCGAGGTGCGCGGTTCATCTGGATACCTCGGAATGCTGGCCGTAGATCCTGCGCATCAGGGGGCTCACCACGGACGCGCGCTGATGGCCGCAGCCGAGGCTCATCTGCGCAGCAAGGGATGCGCGGCGGTGCAGATTGACGTCCTCAACTGGCGCTCCGAACTGCTGCCCATCTATCGTCGATTCGGATACATCGAGACTGGTATTGAGCCGTTTTGTCCATCGCAGCCGCTCAAACCCGGCATTGAATGCCACTGCGTTGTCATGTCAAAAACTCTGTAAACAGCGGTATCCTTTATGCCACAAGTGGGTGGCTCCGCATCCTTTCTCCTCGGCATATCCCTGTTTCCCTTTGTCCAGATATACTTTGAGGGGAAGAGAGGTTTATGTATCCCTATCTGAATCTTGGTTTTTTCCATCCTGGAACCTTCGGGTTGCTGTTGTGGCTGGCCGCAGTCGTTGGAACGATCGTTCTGCACAAGAACTTTACTCGCAAGAGCGTAGACGCGGATTCGTTGAACGTGGTGGCGATGGTTGTGGTCGCAGGAGTTATCGGCGCCAAGACCTGGCACGAACTGCAAAATATTAACGATCTGCGCTACGCGCTGCGCGTGATTGGTCATCCCGGATGGCACCATCCGTGGCTGGTGGCGTATCTGTTTCTGGGCTGGTTTCGCGACGGGTTCGCGTGGTTTGGCGGAATGCTGGCGGCGATTGTCGTCCTGATGTTTCAGGGCCACTGCGCTCGCTTCAAGGGGCCCGGATGGAAGTCTCTGGAAGATCCAGGCCCGGTGCTAGGCATGCGCTTGGGCGCGGTGCGGATGCTGGATCTGGCGGCTCCGGGCGCGGCGATTGGCTATGGCGTAGGACGCATCGGCTGCCTGCTCTCGGGCGACGGAGACTACGGAATCAACACTACGCTGCCGTGGGGAGTTCACATGGCAAAGAACGCGCTGGTGCCGCCGAATCCTCCGACTGCGCTGGTGCAGCCAACGCCGATCTATGAGCTGCTCTTCTCGTTGGTGGTTTGCTGGCTGCTCTGGAAGTTGGGAGAGCGAGTAAAGCCCGTGGGCTGGCTCACCGGACTCTACCTGACACTGAGCGGCATTGGCCGTTTTCTGGTCGAGTTCGTGCGCATCAACCCAAAGCTCTACTTCCACAACACGATGAGCAACGCGCAGGTGGCCGCCGCAGCCAGCATCCTGGTTGGGCTGCTTGTGATCGCAGTGGCTCAGGCATCGGGCGTAGTGTGGACTCCTGCCTCGTCCGAAATTGAAGTCGAGGCCAAGCCTTAGATCGCTGAGACTCTACCCCTCTGCTTGCGCATGAAGATGGCGCAAGCGACGAACTCTTGTGCCCTGCACAACCAACGAAATACAGGAAGGAATTGCATGATCCCGACACTGGAATGGCTCCCCGAAGGCGTGAATTTTCTCGATCAAACCAAGCTCCCGCTGGAGGAGACCTATGTGCTTGCGACCGACTACAAACAGGTCGCGGTAGTCATCCGCGACATGATTGTGCGCGGTGCCCCGGCGATTGGCGTTGCGGCTGCGATGGGCGTTGCGCTGGGCATTGAGCGCAGCACTGCGACGACGCTCGACGCGCTGACGGCTGAGGTTGCTATCATCGCCAAGACGCTGGCCGAGACGCGTCCCACGGCGGTCAACCTCTTCTGGGGTATCGACGAGGTGCGCGGGCTATATAACTCGCTGGCAGCAAAAGGCGCGCCCATCGCCGAGATCAAGCTGGCAGTGATTGCGCGAGCTTGCCAGATGTACGACGAAGACATTGCCGCATGTCAAAAGATGGGAGCATTCGGAGCGCCTCTGTTACCGATGCAGGGAACTGTTCTGACTCACTGCAACGCCGGAGCTTTGGCGACCTGCGGATATGGAACCGCGCTGGGCGTGATTCGCGCGGCCATCGAACAGGGACACAAGATCGACGTCTTCGCCGATGAGACGCGTCCGTTTCTGCAAGGCGCGCGGCTGACCGCATGGGAGTTAATGAAGGACGACATCAAGACGACCGTGCTGTGTGACAACATGGCTGCGGCATTGATGCGGCAGGGACGGATTCAGGCGGTGATCGTCGGCTCGGATCGCATTGCAGCCAACGGCGATGTGGCCAACAAAATCGGAACCTACGGCGTCTCGATTCTGGCGCACGAACATGGGATTCCGTTCTACGTTGCGGCTCCGTGGTCTACGGTTGACATGGCGACAGCCAATGGCGATCTTATCCCGATTGAGCAGCGCGACGCCCGCGAGGTGACTCACTCCAACGGACGACAGATGACCCCCGATGGCGTGGGAATTGAGAATCCGGCCTTTGATGTGACGCCCGCGAAGTATGTTACCGCGATCATTACCGAACGTGGTGTGCTTCACGCTCCTTACGCGGAGTCGATTCGCGCCATGGCAAACGCTGCGCGTTCCTAGTGCTTTTTATAACGGCTCTCAAATTACTGTAGACCAGAGATGAATTGTCATTCTGAGCGTAGCGAAGAATCCTAGGATTTTGCTCGCGGTGCGATACGTTACACCATTGCTGAAAATGCTCTAATGAGGTAGCCCGTAGCGAGCAGAAGCAGATTCCTCCGCTTCGCTGCGGAATGACAATCAAATTGGTTGAAATCGCAAGAAAGTGTCCCACTCCGTGGCAACGGAAGTGGGGCACTGTAGCTTGAGCGCATGAATTCAATACTTATCCGGCCAGTTGAACTTCTTCAAAGTGCTCATTCTCGATTAGTTTGCGCTCGTCAAGGGTGCGATGAATTGATTCCACTGCTGCAATAAATCCAGCAGCCGAAACAGGGCGCGAGAAGTAGTAGCCTTGTGCCTGATCGCAGTTGCGCTTGGAGAGAACCTTGAGGTGATCGGTCGTCTCCACGCCCTCGGCTGTTACCTTGATGCCCAGATGTTGCGACATCGACAGAATTGCCCGCACAACCGTCGCTGCGTTTGGCTCCGTGACTGCCTTCATGATGAAGCTCTGATCGATCTTCAGGCAATCAACCTGATACTGCAATAGATAAGAGAAACTACAGAAGCCCGTTCCGAAGTCGTCGATGGCAATGCGCGCGCCCAACTCGCGAATCTGTTGCAACTTCTTCAGATTTGAGGCGGAGTCAACCATCAGCATCCGCTCTGTCAACTCCACCTGTAGACTCTTTGCGGGAAGACCGCTCTCGTTGAGCGCTTCGCCGATTACCTGTAGCAGATTACTCTGATCGAACTGTCGCGGGGAAAGGTTGATCGAGACGGAAAGATCCATTCCCAACTCGTCGCAGATTGCCTTTGCTTCCTTGCACGACTGTTTCATCGCCCATTCGCCGATGGGAACAATCAACCCTGTCTCTTCCGCCAACGGGATAAAGGTCGTGGGAGAGATCAGCCCCAGTTTCGGATGATGCCAGCGTAACAACGCCTCCATGCCGACAACGCGCCCCGTGGCAAGCGATACCAGAGGCTGGTAGTGCAGAAACATCTCCTCGCGCTCCAGAGCATGACGCAGCGCAGAATCCATCGACATGCGCTCCTGCGACTGCTTCAGCATGGCGTCGGCGAATATCTGATACTGGTTGCGACCGTTTTCCTTTGCGGCGTAGGTCGCTGCATCGGCGCGTTCCAGCATGTTGTCAACATTGTCCGCAAAATCTGGATAGACACATACGCCAATACTGGCTGTCAGGTTTACGGCTCTGTCTCCGATCCGATCCGTACTGGAAATGCGTTCGACAAGCCTCTGAGCACAGCGCTCCACGTCGGCGACGTTGGCAATGTGCGGCATGACGACAACGAACTCGTCGCCGCCAAGCCGTCCCAGCGTGTCGGAGCGTCGCAGCGATTCCTGCATCCGCTCGGCCATGCCCACCAGAATCTCATCTCCTGCTCGATGTCCCAGAGTATCGTTCAAGCGTTTGAATTGATCCAGATCGATCACAAACACCGCAACCTTGCGTCCATTCTTTATTGTTCGCTCAATAGCATCCGAGATGCGCTCGCGCAGCATCTTGCGCCCAGGAAGACCGGTCAACTGGTCGTGCGAAGCCATGTGATTCAGATACGTCATCAACTGCCTGCGCTCTGAGATGTCTGACGCGATAGCAATGAATCCGCTGATTTTGCCATCTCCATCGCGCACTGCGGTTATCGCAACATGCACGGGCAGCGTTGTTCCGTCTCGCTGGATGTAGGTCCAATCCCGCTCTTCGACCTCGCCTGTCGCGGCCTGCGCCGTAAGTCGCATAAAATCATCTATCGCCAGATCGTCTTGCGACCTGGCATCGTCGGGTTGCTGGCTAAGCTCGTTGGCATCGTGCAACGCCGTCAGCGGGATCTTTCCTACCGTCTCTGAGCGTTCATATCCGGTCAGCTTTTCGGCTGCGTGGTTCATCGCCCGAATCATACCGTTCAGATCGGTTTCAATAATGCTGAATGGGGCCGTTTCAAAGACCGAGTTGCTTAGATTTGACAGGTTGCGATACCGATCCTCAGTGGCCCTGATCTCGGTTGTATCGCTGACTGTGACCGCTACGCCGTCATCCAGCTTGATAACGCGTCGCCGAAGCCATCTCTCAGACCCATCCTCCAGAGTGATCCGAAAATTCTCGCTGAACGGCTCTCCGGTCAACACAACCTTGCGATAGTTCTTCATCAGTTTGCGGGTGCAGTCGGTGGGAGAGACCTCGCACATATCCTTGTCTAACATCTGTATGCGCGATTTATTCCACAGTTTCTCGGAGTGAGAGTTCACATATTTATAGTGAAATCCAATAATCTCACCCGCCTCATCTCTGACCGAGTCGAGGATGGAAAAGGCATCTGGGCTGGTCTCTGCTGCCGCGATAAATCGCGCATTCTCCTCACTGGTTCGGCGATTGCTCGCTGCATGATTCCGCTCCCGCCACAGCAGCAGAATTACCGTGAGAAACGTTGTTCCCCAGATAAATCCATTAGCCACCGTAGGAGTTAAGGAGGCTTGTCCTAACTGCGCCACCTTGTGTATTAGCAGAGATAGCGCACAAATTCCTCCTGCCCAGCGAATCAGTTGAATGCGTCGATAGTTCTTGACCAGTAATTCCATTGATTCTGAGGCCTTCCATGATTCGGCAGTGATGGAATATCCCTTACATCTACCATAAATCCTATTCAGTTCAATAAGCTAAACTGGACTACGGTGAGGAAGCAACTCTTTATCATGCCGGAACCAAGATTCAAACTATCACCTGAGCAAGCCGAATATCATGACCCGACGCAGGATTTCTCTTGCAACTATAGTGGCAAGAGGTGGATTGTTATGCGCCCCAGAAGTTTGCAGGCTACAGATCACCCCTTTGACTCTATTTATTGAGAGATGCGCCTTTGGCGTTAAAGGCTGAGCGCCGTTATTTGCAGGGGAGGCAGAAACACCTGCCATGTTGTCGTATGCGCTTTCTCCAGGAATGTCTGGTGGCGAAATTCTTCGTGTCGACCGCAAAATGCGGCTTTAGCCGGATGTTGTGTATAATTATTCAAAGTGAGTGCATCTTTATACATCCAGGCGCTTCCGTGAACTCCACCGATTGACGCGCTGGAAGATGCAGGCATCGTATAAATGACACGTTCTATTTTAGATTGTCGTGTCTCTGCTGGCAAAGATTGATCTAGCTGTAAGACTCTAAAGGAAGATCGGTAGATAGGCTCCAATGAAGCAGCAGCGTCATACCGCAATTCGCGAGGTGCTGAATCAAGGCTCGGTGCCGAGTCAGGATGAGTTGCGTCGTAGGCTGGCCGGACGCGGATTTCATGTGACGCAGGCTACGCTATCGCGTGACATTCATGAGTTGAGGCTGTCCAAGGGGCCAGCGGGCTACTCGCTGCCGGGCAATGTTATGGTCGAGGACGAAGACGCTTTGCCGGGAATCCGCGAGGTGTTGAGCAGCTTCGGAATCGAAGTTCGTCAGGCGATGAACCAGTTGGTGCTGATTACGACGACCAGTGCGGCGCAGCCGGTTGCGGCGGGCATTGACTACGAGGATTGGCCGGAGGTTGTGGGTACCATCGCTGGAGATGACACGGTCTTTATTATC
This sequence comes from Acidobacteriaceae bacterium, assembly GCA_031296325.1. Lineage (GTDB taxonomy): Bacteria > Acidobacteriota > Terriglobia > Terriglobales > Acidobacteriaceae > Edaphobacter. The sequence continues at coordinate 28,521 of JARLFY010000084.1, forward strand.
TGCCCGGATGAGCGGCAGGCCAGAACTTTGAAGGCGCGGATTGAAGGGTATATTGGCTGAGGCCGACGAGGCTTGCGGACGCGAAAGGCTATAGCGGAGATTTTAGCGGTGCCAGAATAAAAAACGGTTGGTTACTATGCAGAATTTGAGCAGGGAAGTCGAAGCGGTATCGAGTAGAAAGCAGTCGAAGACAACTGTGCGCACGGCTGTGGCCGGGGTTGGCGGATACGCGGGCGGAGAATTGGCTCGGCTATTGCTGGCGCATCCGAAGCTGGCTGCGACCAAGCCGCTCTTTCTGGGGCGGGTGGCGGATAACGCCGCCGGAGGGAGCGTCCCGCTGGAGCAGCTACATCCGCAGTTGGCGCTGGGCGAAGGGAAGACCCAGCCTGCGGTTCATGCCTTTAGTTGGGAGTTGGTGCGCAAGGCGGGAACGGAGATTGTGTTTCTTGCGCTGCCGCATGAGACCTCGCGGGAGTGGACTCCCGAATGGCTGGAACATGGCGTTCGCGTTGTCGACCTGAGCGGTGCATGGCGGCTGGATCATGCTGCCAATCGTGCGGTATACAAGCTCGTGGATAAAGATGTTGAACTGGCGAAGAAGCTGCAAGCTGAAGCCGTTTTTGGCTCGCCGGAGTTGCATCGTGAGGAGATTGCCGGGGCGCGCTTGGTGGCCAATCCGGGGTGTTATGCTACGTCGATCATTCTGGCTCTTGCTCCGCTGGTACGCGCTGGGGTGGTCGATCTCGACCACGGGATTGTGTGCGACGCGAAGAGTGGCGTGAGTGGCGCGGGCAAGGCGGCCACGGCGAAGACGCACTTCATGTATGCGGCGGAGAATTTGTCGGCATACGCAATCTTTGGGCATCGCCACACCGGCGAGATGCTTGAGCAGCTTGGGTTAACCTCCGACCAGATTCAATTTACGCCACACCTGCTGCCAATTCCTCGTGGAATTCTCTCGACGATCTATCTGCGGGTGGCCGAGCGCAAGAGTCCAGAAGAGATCGAGGCTTGTTTACGCGCTTTCTACGCACACAGCCCGATGGTGCGCGTTCACGCGACGCCGGATCTGCCGCAGATTCAGAATGTGGTGCGGACAAACTACTGCGATATTGGCTTCGAGTTGGCGAAGGACGGCAAGCGGCTGGTGATTGTTTCCTGTCTGGACAATCTACTGAAGGGCGCAGCGGGTCAGGCGGTGCAGAATATGAATGTGATGTGCGGATGGAATGAATCGGAGGGGCTCAAGTGAAATTCGTTGTGAAGTTGGGCGGTGCCTCCATCGAAAACAAGACGTTGCTGCATGCCTGTGGCAAGGCGATCTTCGAGTTGGTGCGCGATGGCAATCAAGTGGCCGTGGTGCATGGCGGCGGAGTGCAGCTTACAAAAGTACTGGCGCAGATGGGCAAGAAGAGCGAGTTTGTCAGCGGACTGCGCGTGACTGACGCGGAGACGCGAGATGCGGCGTTGATGGTGTTGGCCGGGCGCGTGAATAAATCCCTGGTGGCTGCGCTGCGGACGCACGGGCAGTCGGCAATGGGACTGGCGGGCGGCGATGGCAACGTCTTTCGCGCGCGCAAGAAGAAGACAAATCCTGATCTCGGCTTTGTGGGCGAGATTGCGGCGACGGATCCGCTGTGGCTCGAAGCCATTTGGAAGATGGACGCTGTGCCGGTGATCTCGTCGATTGCGCTGGGCTTTGATGGCGAGTACTACAACATCAATGCGGACGAGATGGCTGCGGCCTGTGCGGTATGCACCAAGGCCGACATGCTGGTGTTTCTGACCGACGTTCCTGGAGTGAAGGGAGCAGATGGCGAGGTCTTTCGCTGGCTCTCGCTGAAGGATGTTCCGGCGATGCAGGAGAGTGGAGTGGTTTCGGGCGGAATGATTCCCAAACTGAACTCCTGCCGCGAGGCGCTGACACATGGCGTGAAGCGAGTGCGGCTGTTGCCTGCGGCATCGGTGCAACGATTACCTGATCTATGTACGACCAAGGTTAACGAAGGAACGGAGGTCGTGGTCGGATGAGTGATTCTCTGAAGAAAGAAGAAGGACAGATGAAATTGGAGTCGATTCAGGCGGCGGAACAGAAGCTGATGCTGCAGACCTATCAACGTTACCCCGTGCTGTTTGTGGGCGGCAATGGCGTGTATCTGCGCGATGAACAGGGCGTGGATTATCTCGATCTATTGAGCGGCATCGGCGTCTCTGCTCTAGGCTATGCGCATCCCGCAGTCGAGGCGGCGATTGTGGCGCAGAGCAAGACACTGCTCCATACATCGAACCTCTACTATCACGAGCACACGGCGGAACTCGCGCTGCGGCTGACTGAGATCAGCGGTATGGATCGCGCCTTCTTCTGCAACTCCGGCACCGAGGCGTGGGAGGCTGCGCTGAAGCTGGCTCGGGCTCATGCGGGCGTGTTGCGCAGTGAGGGAAAGACGATTGGGACGAAGTTTCTGGCGATGGATCAGGGCTTCCACGGACGCACGATCGGCGCAGTTTCGACGACGTACAAGGAGAAGTATCGCGCGCCGTTTGCTCCGGTGATGCCGGGTGTTGAGTTTGTGCGATTCAATGATGTGGCGGATCTGCGCGAGAAGTTTTCCAACGAGGTATGCGGCATCTGCATCGAGGCGGTGCAGGGCGAGGGCGGAGTTCGTCCAGCGAGCCAGGAGTTCATCGCAGCGGCTCGTGAGCTTTGCAATTCGACCGGAGCGCTGTTGCTGGCCGATGAGATTCAGTCAGGATTGGGGCGGACGGGCGAGTGGTTCGCATATCAGCACTATGGAATCCAGCCGGACGTTACGACGCTGGCCAAGCCGATTGCCAACGGCCTGCCGATGGGCGCAATGCTCTGCACCGAAGAGGCTGCGCGTGCGATTACGCCTGGCATGCATGGGACGACCTTTGGCGGCGGGCCGCTGGTCTGTGCGGTTGCCATCGCGGTTATCGACACGATGAAGCAGACCAAACTGCTGGAGCATGTGCGCGAGGTTGGCGGCTACTTCAAGCAGCGGCTGGAGTGGCTGAAGTCGCGGCATGAGTGCGTGGCGGCGGTGCGCGGGATGGGTCTGATGTTGGGCATGGAGATCGCCTCAGAGGAACTGGCTACGCGAGCCGCCTCGGAGATGATGCAGCAGCACATCATCGTCAATCGCACCAGCGAGACAGTGTTGAGATTTCTACCGCCATTCATCTTGGAGCGATCGCATGTTGATATAACGATTGCTGCGCTGGATAAGGTTTTCAGCGGATTTACATTGAAGAGTTCCGTATTGGCCAGCGCAGTGCTGGCAGGAGAATAAGCACATGGCTAGCAAAGATTTCACAATCAATCCGGAGCCGGTTCGCTCCGCCAAGCAACTCGGCATTCAATCCGACAATGCGTTTTCAGAGGCCTCGAAGCGCCTGTGCGGACGCGATCTTTGCTCCATCGCCGACCTGACGGTGGAGGAGATGGCGGCGATTATGGAGCTGTCGCACGCGGTGAAGGGGAATCCCGAGGACTTTCGCCACTCGCTCGATGGGCGGCAGATGGTGCTGTTCTTCGAGAAGGCATCGCTGCGCACACGGCTGACGTTTGAGGCAGCGATCAACACGCTGGGCGGCAACGCGATCTTCGTCGATCAGACGCAGTCTCCGCTGGGCGAGCGTGAGTCGCTGGCCGATATGGCGCACAACATTGAGCGATGGATGAGCGCGATCGTCTTGCGCACCTACGCGCACGAGACGATCACGGAGATGGCCGCCTGCTCGCGCATTCCGGTCATCAATGCGCTGTCGGACTTCGAGCATCCCTGTCAGGCGATTGCGGACTTCTTCACGCTGGAGGAACGCTTCGGATCGGCGCAGGGCCTGCGCTTTACCTATGTGGGCGATGGCAATAATGTCTGTCACTCGCTGATGTTGACGGCGGCGCAGCTCGGTGTGCATTGCACGGTTGCCAGCCCCAAGGGATTCGCGCCCAAGCTGGATATTATTCACAAGGCGATCGAGATCAGCGAGCAGACTGGTGGAAGCATTACGTTGATGCAGGATCCGGTGAAGGCCGTCGATGGCGCGGACGCTGTTTACACAGACGTTTGCACCAGCATGGGATTTGAGCATGAAGCGACCAAGCGCGCGCCGATCTTTCAGCCGTATCAGGTGAACGAGGCGCTGATGGCCCATGCGCGGCAGGACGCTGTGTTTATGCACTGTCTTCCGGCGCATCGCAACGCCGAGGTTACCGATGCAGTGCTTGATGGGCCGCAGTCGGTGGTCTTCGATCAGGCGGAGAATCGGATGCATGCACAGAAGGCGATTCTGCTGATGCTGCTGGGCGGCGCGAAGAGAATCTCCAATGCGCGCGACAAGGGATTGCAAGCACGCAAGCGAAGCTAGATTATTTTTATGCTTGATGGAAGATTGTCATTCTGAGCGAGCGAAGAATCCCCGCATTTTGTTCGCGTCACGATAGATTACGCCATCGCTGAAAATGCTTAGGCAATTTTAGAGTTTTAAGTTTAGAGAGAAAGATTGAGGTCTCCATGTCCGTAATTCTTGAAACACTGCCGGTCGGCCAGAAGGTTGGAATCGCCTTCTCCGGCGGGCTGGACACCAGCGCCGCGCTGCATTGGATGAAGCAGAAGGGCGCTCTGCCGTATGCATATACCGCCAACCTCGGCCAGCCGGATGAGACGGACTACGACGAGATTCCGCGCAAGGCGCTGGAGTATGGCGCGGAAAAAGCGCGCTTGATCGACTGCCGCAGTCAGTTGGTTCGCGAGGGCATCGCCGCGTTGCAGTCTGGCGCGTTCCACATCACCACTGCTGGCGTCGCTTACTTCAATACGACGCCCATTGGCCGCGCTGTGACCGGAACCATGCTAGTGACGGCGATGAAGGAAGACGACGTCAACATCTGGGGCGACGGCTCGACCTACAAGGGCAATGACATCGAACGCTTCTATCGCTACGGTCTACTGGTCAACCCCGATCTCAAGATCTACAAGCCCTGGCTGGACGCGACCTTCATCGACGAGCTGGGTGGCCGTGCCGAGATGTCGGCCTTCATGCAGAAGGCTGGCTTCGGCTACAAGATGTCGGCGGAGAAGGCCTACTCGACCGACTCCAACATTCTGGGCGCGACGCATGAGGCGAAGGATCTCGAACTGTTGTCCAGCAGCATGAAGATCGTCGTGCCGATCATGGGCGTGGCCTTCTGGCGCGACGACGTGGAAATCAAGCGCGAAGAGGTCACCGTGCGCTTTGAAGAAGGCTTCCCGGTCGCGCTTAACGGCAAGGAATTTCCTGACCCGGTCGAGCTGCTGCTGGAGGCGAATCGCATTGGCGGACGGCACGGCCTTGGCATGAGCGATCAGATCGAGAATCGCATTATCGAGGCCAAGAGCCGCGGCATCTACGAGTCGCCGGGGCTGGCACTGCTGTTCATTGCCTACGAGCGACTGATCACCGGCATCCACAACGAGGACACCATCGAGCAGTACCGCGAGAACGGACGCAAGCTGGGCCGGCTGCTGTATCAAGGCCGCTGGTTCGATTCGCAGTCCATCATGCTGCGCGAGAGCGCCCAGCGCTGGGTCGCCAAGCCCATCACCGGCGAGGTCACGCTGGAGCTGCGCCGCGGCAACGACTACTCGATCCTGAACACGGACTCGCCCAACCTGACCTTCAAGCCGGAGCGCCTGA
>JARLFY010000085.1 GCA_031296325.1 Acidobacteriaceae bacterium
ATGCCGTAAACTGGAAGCATGATTGATGATCTGGAATACCGATACTCCCCGGTGCGCGAGCGGGTTCGCGAGCTGCGGGAGTATCTTTGACTCGCCCCGCCTGAAGCGCGAACTAGCCGCTGTGGAAGAGAAGATTGCCGACCCCACGGTTTGGGCCGATGGAGCGCGTTCGCAGCCGTTGATGCGCGATCGCAAGCGGCTGGAGACGTTGCTGGCCGACGACGCCGAACTACAGCGCCGCGCCGACGACATCGAGGCCTACTTTGAACTGGCGCGCGAGGGCGAGCTGACCGAGCCGGATCTGGAACGCGAGATTCCCGCGCTGATCGACTTCGCCGAGAAGCTCGAATCGAAGACCATGCTGTCCAGCGAGACCGATCCGCTCAACGCCATCGTCACCGTGCATCCCGGCGCGGGTGGCACCGAGAGTCAGGACTGGGCCGAGATGCTGATGCGCATGTATCTGCGCTGGGCCGAGCGGCAGGGCTTCCGCACCGCCATCCACGAGATTCAGGACGGCGACGAGGCGGGCATCAAGTCCGCGACCTTCACCATTACGGGCGACTTCGCCTACGGTCTGTTGAGCGGAGAATCCGGAGTCCATCGGCTGGTGCGCATCTCGCCGTTCGACTCGGCCAAGCGCCGCCACACCAGCTTCGCCAGCGTCTTCGTCAGCCCGGAGATCGACGATACGATTGTCATCGATCTCAAGACCGAAGACCTGCGCATCGACACCTATCGCTCCAGCGGCAAGGGCGGGCAGCATGTGAATACCACCGACTCCGCCGTGCGCATCACCCATCTTCCAACCGGGCTGGTCACGGGCTGCCAGAACGAGCGCTCGCAGTACAAGAACAAAGATCAGGCGATGAAGATGATGCGTTCCAAACTCTACGAGTACGAGCTGGACAAGAAGAAGGCCGCCACGCGCAAGATCGAAGACTCCAAGCTGGAGATCGGCTTTGGCTCGCAGATTCGCAGCTATGTGTTGCAGCCCTATCGCATGGCGAAGGATCTGCGCACCCGCGTCGAAGTGGGCGACGTGGATCGCGTGCTGGACGGCGACCTGGAGCCGTTCATTCGCGGCTATCTGCGCATGCGGCGCGACGGCAACCTGCCCGCCGTGGTTGAGGTCGACGACGAGGTATAGTCGAGTACGAAGGGACGACGAGATGCAATCGAAGTACGCGAGAATTCAACGAGCTTTCCAATCGTTATTGCTGGCGATCGTTTGCCTCGCCGCAACCAGCGCGTGTGCGCAGATTGCACTGCTTGGCGACGGTGGTCCCGGCCCGGTGAAGGCACCGCATCTGACGGCGGAGCTGGTCTCGCTCGGCCCGGCGATCGCTCCCGGAGGATCGCAACAACTCGGCCTCATTCTCACGATTGAGGAGCCTTGGCACGTCTACTGGCTCAATCCTGGCGACTCAGGCGCGCCGCCGCGCATCGCGTGGACTCTGCCTGCGGGCATCACCGCCGGACCGTTGCAGTTCCCGATTCCAGGGCAACTGCCGCTCGGCCCGCTGATGGACTACGGCTACGAGGACGAGGTCGCGCTCCCCGTCATGATCTCTGCCGCGTCAACGCTCAAGCCCGGGCCTGTGCATCTGGACGCACAGGTCTCCTGGCTGGTCTGCAACCATGTCTGCGTCCTCGGCAAGGCGCAGCTTGGCATCGACCTGACGGTGCGAACGGGCGCGCCGCAGCCGTGGCAGGAGCCGCAGGTCGGAGCGCTGGGTGAGGCGCTCACGCTGATCCCCAAACCGCTTCCCGCAGGAATGAAGTTCTCCGTCCTCGGCGGCAAGAAGCAGTTTGTCCTCACCCTGACCGACGGCCAGCAGGAGACGAACGCCGAGTTCTATCCTTACCCGACCGAGGCCACGGCCAGCGGTAGTCAGCCAGTGAACCCGGTCGTCTACACCGCCGATCAGAGCATTGAGGCGCAACCCGATGGGGTTCGTCTGTACGTCCCGCGCTCGCCCGATCTTGCGGCCCTGCCTGCAACCCTGCACGGAGTCTTCAAGCTCTCCGACACCGAGGCCTACGAGGTCAACGCGCCGATCGTTCCCGGCGAGGCCGTCGCGACCAGCGATGCCACGAATACGACGGCTATCGGCGCAATTGGCCTAGCCTTTCTCGGCGGCATTCTGCTCAATCTGATGCCCTGCGTCTTCCCCGTCCTCTTTCTGAAGGGGCTGGCGCTGGCGCAGAGTTCGAGCGAGAGTCGTGCCAATCTGCGCCGTCACGGACTGGTCTACGCGCTGGGAATTCTGCTCTCGTTCTGGGCAATCGTCGCCGCGCTGCTAATTCTGCGCGCCACGGGAGGCCACGCGGGCTGGGGCTTCCAGTTGCAGTCGCCAACCTTTGTCGCTCTGCTTGCTTCGCTTCTCTTCTTCCTCGCGCTCTCGCTGGCGGGGCAGTTCGAGTTCGGCCTCTCGTTGACCTCGCTGGGCAGTTCGCTCGTAGACCAGCCCAGCGCAGGAACAGAGGCCGGGGCAGGGAAGTCGAGCTACGCGAGCAGCTTCTTCACCGGCGTTCTCGCAACCGTTGTGGCGACTCCATGCACGGCTCCGCTGATGGGCGCGGCCATCGGCTTTGCGCTCTCGCAGACGGCGGGCGTGGCCTTCGCCGTCTTCACGGCGCTGGCTCTCGGACTCGCCGCTCCGTACGTCCTGCTGAGCTGGCAGCCCGCGTGGATGCGTCTTCTGCCTCGTCCCGGCGCGTGGATGGAGCTGTTGAAGCAGCTCACCGCAGTCCCACTCTTCGCCAGCGCGATCTGGTTGGCGTGGGTCTACGGCCAGTTGCACACAACCGGAGCCTCGGTTACCAGTGGCGTCGACCAGATCGCTCTGCTTCTCGCCTGCTTTCTTCTGCTTGCCATTGCCGGATGGGCGCTGGGACGCTGGCCCGCAAAGTGGCCCAGCCGAATCGCCGCGCTGTTGCTCATCGTGGTTGGTCTCGCCATTCCGCTGTCGCAGACCTGCCGCCTCAAGCGAGCCGCAACGCAAGAGTCAGGCTCGAGCCAGTCCAGCGCAGCAAAGACAAAGAGCGCAGTACGTCCGATCGGCGCAGCGCCATCAGCACAGGACAGCGCGAAGCAGGACAGCCCAAATCAATCCGCAAACGAGCCTCTGGTCTGGCAGCCCTACTCGCAGCCTGCGCTGGATGCCGCTCTTGCGGCAGGCCATCCCGTCTTCATCGACTTCACCGCCGATTGGTGTCTGAGCTGCAAGTTCAACGAGAAAACGGTTCTGCACTCGTCGGAGGTGGAATCCGCTCTGCGCGCGCAGAAGTTCACCCTGCTCAAGGCCGATTGGACCAACAGCGATCCAGAGATCACGCAGAAGCTGGCCTCGCTGGGCCGCGCCGGTGTGCCGACCTATGTGATCTATCCCGCAGCCAAGGACAGCACGGCGGATGTTCTTCCCGAACTGCTGACCAAGTCTCTGGTCCTCTCCGCAATTCAGCGCGACACAAAGCTGTAGACTTTTTGTCTATCCCTTCGCGCTCTATTGTTTGTCGCACCACAGTATTTTGTTTGTCATTCTGAGCGCAGCGAAGAATCCCCGCATTTTGCTTGCACTGCTATGGTCTATCCCCTTGCCAAAACTGTTTTTAATCCGTGTTCATCCGCGTTAATCCGTGGTCGGTTCTGTCTTTTGTGCTAATCCGATGCGGTTGTTCTCTGCCTTCGGTTTTTTAACTGTTACCACTTTGAACTGCTGGGAAAATAAAAATCCTGCTTCGTCTTCCCGCGTCCTTGTCGTAAACTCGCATTGATGGCTCAGAGTGTTCATAGGATGAAGCGGTTTCGCCTTGGTCGCCGCGACCGTGGACGCGCTTCCTCCATTCAGCGGTTGCGCCAGAGTCCGCCGTCCGGCGTTGCTCCGCTTCGTTTTTCCAATCCACTTCGTTTTTCCAATCTTTGATACGCTTCTTTTATTCCTTTTCCGCAGATTTGCGTTTCCCGACTGCATCCAATGCATTGAACGCATAGAGAGAAGACGATTCGCAACTTTTAGTCCACTGCACCTCGGAGAACATGATGACCGCACAGCATCCCGACAGCTTTCGCTCCGCCGCAACCCTGACCTCTGGCTCGACCACCGTCCAACTCTTCCGTCTGCAAGCTCTCGCCGCGTCCGATTCCACAATCAATCTCGCGCGCCTGCCCTTCTGCCTGCGCGTTCTGCTGGAGAATCTTCTGCGCCATGAGGACGGCGACACCGTCACCGCCGACGACATCAGGTTCCTCGCCCACTGGGATTCCAAGGCCGAGCCTTCGCGCGAGATCGCCTACATGCCTGCGCGCGTGTTGATGCAGGACTTCACCGGAGTTCCCGCTATCGTCGATCTGGCCGCCATGCGCGACGCCATGCGCTCGCTCGGCGGCGATCCCGAGCGGATTAACCCGTTGCAGCCTGCCGAGTTGGTTATCGACCACTCCGTGCAGGTTGACGAGTTCGGCACGGCCAACGCCTACGACCTGAACGCCGCGCTCGAGTTCCAGCGCAACCGCGAGCGCTACGCCTTCCTCAAGTGGGGCCAGTCCGCCTTCAACAACTTCTCCGCCGTGCCTCCCGGCATGGGCATCTGCCATCAGGTCAATCTGGAACATCTCGCCCGCGTCGTCTTCACCACGGAGCCGGACGCTGACGGCAAGGTCACTGCCTACCCGGACACGCTGGTTGGAACCGATAGCCACACCACGATGGTCAATGGCCTGGGCGTCCTCGGCTGGGGCGTTGGAGGCATTGAGGCCGAGGCGGCAATGCTTGGCCAGTCCGTCTCCATGCTTCTGCCGCAGGTCGTCGGTTTCCGTCTGACCGGCAAGCTGAAGGAGGGAACCACCGCGACCGACCTCGTCCTGACCGTGACCGAGGCCCTGCGCAAACACGGCGTCGTCGGCAAGTTCGTCGAGTTCTTCGGCTCCGGCATCACCGAACTGCCTCTGGCGGATCGCGCCACCATCGCCAACATGGCTCCCGAATACGGAGCTACCTGCGGCATCTTCCCCGTCGATAACGAGACGCTGAAGTATCTTCGCCTGACCGGACGCACCGACGAGCACATCGCCTTGGTCGAAGCCTACTGCCGCGAGCAGGGACTCTTCCACACCGCCGACTCTTCCGAGGCCGAGTATTCGTCGATCCTGTCGCTCGACCTCGCCACTGTGGAACCCAGCGTCGCCGGACCCAAGCGCCCGCAGGATCGCGTTCTCCTCTCGCAGGTCGGTGCCAGCTTTGCCCAGCAGCTTCCCTCCCTGCTTG
>JARLFY010000086.1 GCA_031296325.1 Acidobacteriaceae bacterium
TGCATGGTGTAATGGTTCGCACTACGATCAAAATGCGGGGATTCTTCGCTTCGCTCAGAATGACAATATTATTCCGCATTACAGTAACCGTGAAAAATGCTTTACTGAATGCGGGCGTTGCGTAGGAAGTCGAAGCTGCCGTCGCCGCTGGACTCCACTCCCTGCAAACGTCGCGTATGTACTACGACATTGTCCGGGTACCAGAGCGGGATCGTGGGCAAATCGTCGGCCAGAATCTTCTGGACTTCAATGTACTCGGCGCGGCGACGGGTTTGCGCCTCTGGGCCGGACTCGGTGGAGGCGCGGGCCAGCAGCTCGTCTACGCGTGGGCTGACGAAGTGGCCACGGTTCGCACCCTTCGGCGGAAAGCTCGTGGAAGACGCCGTGTAGCGATAGATGTCGGGATCCTCGTTCGAGCCGATCCACTTCAGAATGTACATCTGGAAGGCTCCGTGGGTGACGTCGGAGTAGAAGGTTCCGAACTCCGCCGAGCGAATCTTCAGGACAATGCCAGCCGCGCGGAGCTGTTGCTGGAGTACAGCGGCGAGCAAACGCGTCGTCTCGTCGGTGCTGATCTTCAGCGTGAGGTGGAGGCGAACTCCGTCGCGATCTGCCGGATGGCCCGCAGCCTGTAGAAGCGCTGCGGCGCGGGCGGGATCGTGCGGATACTGCGGCAGGTCGGCATCGCTGGCGGCGGCCCAGTGGCCTTGCGGAAGCAGCGTCTGCGCCAGACGGGCGTGGCCGCGCCACAGCGCCGCGATGATCGCCGGACGATCCATCGCCAGAGCAATCGCCTGACGCACCCGCTTGTCGCTCAGCGCCGGATCGGCGACGTTGAAGTTCATGTACCAGACGTTCGAGCCGCGGCCGCTGGCCGTCTCCAGACCCGGCGCGTTGCGTAGCGCGTAGACCAGATCCGGCGAAAGCACGTTGCTTGCCGCGTCCGCCGAACCCTTCTGTAACTCCAGCGCGCTGGTGATCGTGTCCGGCACAACGTTGAAGTGTAGCCGCTCAATCCTGCCGCCCGACCGTTGATCGGCCTTATCCATAACTCCGGGTGTCCCAGCAATAGCTTTGGGTGCCCCATTCATCGCGGCTCCATCGCGATGGATGGGATTGGCCGAGATTCCCTCTGCCCAGCAACCATGAAACCGCTCCAGCACAACCTCTTTATCCTGCAACTGGCTGACGAAGCGGAACGGCCCCGAGCCGACGGGATGCAGGCCGAAGTCCTTGCCCGCTCCGCGCGGCACCACGCCAAAGAGTCCATCGCTCATATTAAAGAGAAGCCCCGCATCGGGCCGCTTCATGTGGACGACGACGGTCAGGCGGTCGCGGGCCTCGGCTCGCTCGACCGCAGCAAAGGCTCCGCTCTTCGACGAGATCAGCCCGGCCAGCTTCGGCTCGATCAGGCTCTCGATCGTCCATACGACGTCCTCGGCCTCCAGCGGGCGTCCGTCCTGAAAGCGCACCCCGTCGCGCAGGTGGAAGATCCAGGTCAGCGGGGTGGGCTGTTCCCAACTCTCGGCCAGCCACGGCGTCAGGTTGTAGTGCTCGTCCTTCTTGACCAGCGCGTCGAAGATCAGCCCGCCCACCCGCTCCGACTGCGCGTCCGTACCTTGGCGCGGATCGAGATTGTTGGGACTGCTCTCCAGAATCACCACGGCGGAGGCCGGTTCCGAGGCGGTGTGGTGCGGCGCGTGGTGGCAGCCGGTGATTGCAAGCATCATCACCAGCGCAACGCTAGCGCCACGAATAAATACAGCTCCGCCAGAACGCCTACCGTTCCTTATGAGTTCCGCTCCACCCTTAAGTCTTGTCATTCTGAGCGCAGGGAAGAATCCCCGCATTTTGTCTTTGCGGTTGCTTGTTCTTGTAGGATGGCTCGTAACTCTCATCCGAACGAGACCTTTCCTAATATGGCGGCGCGCGAAGCTCCGGTAGCGGCGGGGACGTTGCCCGGTTGGCCGTGCCAAGTCAGCCAAGCGAGTAGGGCGAAGGCGACGGCCTCCTTCGCCTGCGCCGGAACGCCAAGATCTTCCATCGGACGAACGCGGACGCCGAGGGAGGCGAAGGAGTCGCGCAGCATCGCCATCAGGGTAGAGTTGTGCGCGCCGCCTCCGGCTACGCATAGCTCGGTTTTGGTTCGTGGCGGCGCAGTCGCCCGTTTTCCAAAATGCGGCACGATGAAGGCTCCGGTGGCGGCGAGGATCGACTCGGCGGTGAGCGCGGTCGCCGTGGCGATAATGTCGGCGTCCGATCCACCAGCGCTTCGGCAGAGTTCGATCAAGCCTGTGGAAAACGCGGTACCAAACTCCTCTCGTCCGCAGGACTTTGGCGGCGGGGCAGAGAAGAAGGGGGTGCGCAAAAGTCGCTCGACGACCGGGCGGAGGACGCGGCCACGGCGGGCGATGGCTCCGTCCCTATCGAAGCGGCGACCAAAGAGCAGACCCACGCAGTGGTCTACAACCATGTTGGCGGGACCGGTGTCGAAGGCGAGAAGCTGGTCGAGCGAGCTTGCGGCGGGGATCGCGGTAAGGTTCGCAATGCCGCCGAGGTTCAGCAGAATGCGGTTCACCTTGGCCGAGCGAAAGAGACAAAAATCCAGCATGGGGACGAGCGGCGCACCTTGGCCGCCAGCCGCCAGATCCGCCGGACGAAGGTCGCTGACCACGGGACAACGCAGCCGCTCGGCGATCACCGCCGCCTCGCCAAGCTGCCAAGTGGAGCGGACGGGCGCACCGAGGTGACGCACGGCGCTTGGCTCGTGCTGCAACGTCTGACCGTGGCAACTGATCAGATCGACCTTGGTTGCGAAGGTTTTGCACGCGTTTTCCACACAAGTGGCGTAGATTTCCCCAAGTCTCCAGTTGAGGCGACTGATCTCGGTCGCCGTGGCGGGCTGGCCCTCCATAATGCGAAGAACCTCCGCTCGTACCGCTTTGGGGTACTTTGTCTCCAGCAGACAGAGTAGCTTGATGCGCGGCGAATCGTCTTTGCGTAGGCCCGGTGCGATGCGGCAGAGGGCGACATCGACCCCGTCCGCCGAGGTTCCGCTCATGACTCCGGCGACGATCATGGAGCGTGGCTTGGAGACTGGAATCATGAACCGGTACCTAATTCGCTCTGTAGCTCGGCTAAAAGATTCAGCGCATCGCGTGGAGTAATCCCATCTAAATCAAGTTCTTGTAGGCGATCTATAATCCTTTGCGATAAGGGTGTAAACATCGTCATCTGTAGCGACGGAGCGGTCTTCTCTCCTGTACTGCGAGTCAACGCCGCGCCGACCTGCTGTGTCTCTGCTCGCTCGTGCAACTTGAGAACCTCGCGGGCGCGAGAGATGACTCCGATGGGAAGTCCAGCGAGACGCGCGACCTCGATTCCGTAGCTCTTGCTGGCCGCTCCGGTCTCGACCGTGTGCAAAAAGACAATGCCTGAAGCAGACTCCTTGACCGTGACGCGCAGGTTTTTCAGACGAGTGAGGCGGTCGTCAAGCAGGGTTAGCTCGTGGTAATGAGTGGCGAACAGGGTGCGCGCACCGATCTTTTCGTGGAGGTGTTCGACCGTCGCCCATGCGAGGGAAAGCCCGTCGTATGTTGCAGTTCCACGCCCCATCTCATCTAGTAGTACAAGGCTGCGCGAGGTTGCAGTGTTCAGAATCGCGGCGGTCTCGGTCATCTCCACCATAAAGGTGGAGCGTCCGCGAGCGACGTTGTCGCTGGCTCCGATGCGGGTGTAGATGCGGTCGACCAGACCGAGAAGCATTCGTTCGGCCGGGACGAAGCATCCAGACTGCGCCATGACGACCAGAAGTGCAGCTTGACGGAGATAAGTGCTTTTACCGCCCATGTTAGGACCGGTAATTAAAGCGATGGATGAATTGTTCCGGTCTGCGGCTTCTGTGGAATCCTCGTCAAGCCAAGCCTCCAGCGAGATCGAGTTGGGAATGAATCGGCCTGCGCCGGACTCTTCCATGCGCCGCTCGACGACGGGGTGGCGGGCGGCGACAAACTCCAGTGCGCCGGAGTTGTCGACCTGTGGGCGAACCCAACCGCGCAGGGCGGCGAGGTGTGCAAAACTCGTCAGTAAATCGATCTCGGCGACGCGGCGGGAGGTCTCGCGAATGCGTCCAGCGGCATCCAGAAGCTGGCGGCGCAGCTCGGCGAAGACGCGTCGCTCGATCTCGCCGGAGCGTTCCTGCGCGGTGAGAATCTTGGACTCGTACTCCTTCAGCTCGGGCGTGGTGAATCGTTCGGCGTTGACCAGCGTCTGTTTGCGCTCGTAATCGGCTGGGACGGATCTACTATTAGCCTTAGTAACTTCCAGGTAATACCCAAAGACAGAGTTGAACCTTATCTTGAGGCTGCTGATGCCAGTTCGCTGGCGTTCTCGTTCCTCGATGGCGGCCAACGCCTGACGACCGGATCGGCCCAACTCGCGGAGTTCGTCGAGTTCGGCATCGACTCCGGGGCGGATGACTCCGCCGTCGTTGAAGGTGACGGGAGGCTCGTCGACGATGGTTTTGACGATCCTGTCGTGGAGGTCTTGCAGAGCGTCAAATCCTGTGGAAATCTCTGTGGAAGACCGGGCCGCGCCTAGCTCTCGCCAACGGCGGGAGTTGAGCTGGCCGACCGCGTCGCGCAGGGCGGGCAGGCATCCAAGGGTTGCGGCGAGGGCGATTACCTCGCGGGGGCCGGCGGAGTCGAGGGCTACGCGACCGAGGAGGCGTTCGAGGTCGAGGATTCCGTCCATGGAGCAACGAAGTCCTTCGCGGGCGCGGAGGTTGTTTACGGCTTCGGCGACGGCTTCGAGGCGGGCCTCGATCTCGGCGAGGTCGCTGGCTGGGCGCAGGAGTGTGGCGCGGAGGAGGCGTTTTCCCATTGGCGTGGAGCAGGCGTCGAGGGTGTAGAAGAGCGTGGTTTGCACGGACTCGCCGGAGAAGAGCGGCTCGACCAGCTCCAGATTGCGGACGCTGACGGAGTCCAGTACGAGGCACTCTTCGCGCGCGTAAAAGCGTATTGCGTCAATATGTTCCAGGCCACCCTGCATGGTCTTCTGTAAGTAATGGACGAGCGCTCCGGCGGCGACGGAGGCGGTCTCGTGGCCGCTGAGTCCCATGCCGTCGAGCGAGTGGACGGCGAGTTGCTTGCGCAACAGGGGTACGGCGTACTCAGCGGTGAAGATCCAGTCTTCCAGCGCGGTCTTGGTGCGGACGCCCTCGAAGAGCGGGTCGTCGCTGGCTGTACTCTCGTCGTCCTTGGTGGGTTCGCCGCGCAGGGTGGGAAGCAGGCCGGTCGAGCTGCCGCTGAGTCCGATGCCGTTCTCGGCGAAGAGCAACTCGGCGGGGCGGAGTCGGCCAAGCTCGTCGGCGAGTTGCGACCAGGCGGTGGGGCCGGTAAACTCGGTGGCGCGAAACTCTCCGGTGGAGAGGTCGAGCAGAGCCAGGCCGAGGATGGCCTGCGCTCCGGTTCCTCGGGCGGCGAGGCTGGAGAGCCAGTTGCTTTGCTCGGCTCCGAGCGCGGCGTCAACGACGGTTCCCGGAGTGAGGACGCGGGTGACCTCGCGGCGGACGATCTTCTTCGTCAGCTTGGGGTCTTCCATCTGCTCGCAGAGGGCGACGCGGTAGCCCTTGCGCAGGAGTCGCTGAATGTACTGCTCGGCGGCGTGGTAGGGGACGCCGCACATGGGCTGCTTCTTTTCGCGGTCGCGGGCGGTCAGGGTGAGCTGGAGTTCGCGCGCGGCGACGATGGCGTCCTCGTAGAACAGCTCGTAGAAGTCGCCGATGCGGCAGAACATGAGGCAGTCGGGATGCGCCTCCTTGGCGGCGAAGTACTGCCGCATGACGGGGGTCTGCATCGCTTCTTCGCGGGATGTATCGTTTGCCATAGCCGAATGGCCAGAATACCGCACTCGGGGCAGTTATCGCATTCGCGCTCTTGCCGATGGCCGTTGGGCGCTTGAATCGTCTTTCTGGTTATCTCCGCAATCAAGTTGTAAAATATTCAATAAACATGGCTTAAGTCTAAGATCGATGTGGGTGGTTTTGGCGGGTGGCTAGGTGGTATCGACATATATCCGAACACAGCGTTTTGATCCGCAGCAGATCTATAGCGCGGGCCTTCAGCCCTTGGTCTTTTGTTTTGAACGTTCACCTAGGCCAAATATAGGACGGGCCTTTGCCCTTGCCAGACAATGGCAAAGGCAAGGGCCAGCGGCAACAGCAGATCCCCTTCGGGGATGACAAACCAATTAAACGGAAACAGAAACAGAAAAGACAACAACGGCAACGGCTGGTGGTGCGATCTGTATTCATTCCCACCCATCGCAAGAGACAAGGGCGCGATGGATGGGGCACCCGGGAGATCCACGAACCCCACCTTAGCGACGATACGACCGTCGCGAAGATGGAGCACCCGGTTTTATTGGTGGGATCAGGATTTCAAGAACTAGGGGCGGGCGGATATACTGCAAGTTGGCACTATGACTCTGATCTGGCTTCGATTTGCGGTGTTGTTGTACGGCGTGGCGGCGCTGGCCGTGCTGCCGGCGGTGCTGTATGACCGTCCGCGCTGGCGGCATATCGCTGTGCCAGCGACGATTGCTGCGGCCTTCTTCCACTTCGTGTCGCTGACGGAGATGCTGGATGCGGCGCACCATCGGCTGCCGGTGGAGGCGCATGAGGTGCAGTCGCTGTTGGCGCTGATTCTGGCGCTGGCGTTTCTGCTGGTCTATGCGCGGTATCGCAGCGTCTCACTGGGAATCTTTGTGCTGCCGATTGTGTTTCTGCTGTCTACGCTGGCAGCCTTTCGTCCCGGCGAGGAGAGTTTTTCGGCTCCGATCCGCACATGGTGGGTCTTTCTGCATATTGTTCTACTGCTGGCGGCCTACGCCGCTCTGGTGGTCTCGCTGCTGGCTTCGCTGCTCTATCTGATACAGGAGCGGCGGCTGAAGTCGAAGTCGGCGCGCGAGGGCTGGCTGTCTCCGTTGGATACTCCGCTGGAGACGATCGACCAGATTGCGCTGAAGATGCTGCTGTTCGGGCTGCCGTGCATGACGGCGGGGCTGCTGATCGGCTCGGTGATTGCGCAGGCGCAGTACGGCGCGAAGTACTTTGGCGATCCCAAGATTCTGCTGACCTTCGCCATGTGGATCGCTTACGTTGCGATGATCGTGGTGCGACGCGCCTCGGGGTTGCGCGGGCGGCGGGCGGTTTATCTCTCCAGTCTGGTCTTTCTGTGCGTTCTGTTTGTCTGGGCGGCCAACCAATTTTCCGCAGTACACAGGTTTACAACGCCATGAGCCAATCGACGCAGCGACCGGGCCAGCGATTGACGATCGTATCTTCCGCCTCGGAGACGACGGCGGCGCGGGAGCGTGCCTCCGAGAGTGTGGGATCGCTGGTGCTGATCGGGGTAAACCACACGACGGCTCCGATTGAGGTGCGCGAGAGGCTGGCGATCTCGGCGACGCGGCTGGCCGATGCGACGCGAACGCTGGCGCAGCAGACGGGGATTCGCGAGGGGATGATCCTTTCGACCTGCAATCGCGTGGAGTTTGTGACCTATCAGGATCGGCTGGAGGGGACGCAGACGCACGGCCTGCTGCGGTTTCTGCACGAATACTTCGCCGTGACAGAGGCGACGGTGGAGCCGCATCTGTATGAGTTTCGCGGGCGCGAGGCTGTGCGGCATCTGTTCCGCGTGGCCAGCTCGCTGGACTCGATGGTGGTGGGCGAGCCGCAGATTCTGGGGCAGGTGAAGGAATCGTATACCGTTGCGCGCGAGGTTGGGGCGGTCTCGACGGCGCTGGAGCCGCTGCTGCAACGGGCCTTCTCGGTGGCCAAGCGGGTGCGTACGGAGACGCAGATCGGCAGCTCGTCGGTCTCCATTGCTTCGGTGGCGGTGGATCTGGCGCGCAAGATCTTTGGCAGTTTGCAGGGAAAGACGGTGCTGATCGTCGGAGCGGGGAAGATGTCCGAACTGGCGGCGCGGCACTTGATCCAGCAGGGAGCGACTTCGATTCTGGTCTGCAACCGGACCGAGGAGCGGGCGGCGATGATTGCCGGACAGATCTCCGAACACATCTCGGTGCAGCTTGCCAGTAATCCGGGGGCGATTCACTGCTCGACCGAGGTGATTCCGTTCGAGCGGCTGTACGAACAGGCCGACCGCGCCGACATTGTGCTGACCTCGACCGGCTCTGCGCAGCCGATCTTCGAGCGAACGCATGGGCAACGGTTTCTGGAACGGCGCCGCAATCGTCCGATGTTCTTCATCGACATTGCCGTGCCGCGCGACGTTGACCCGAAGATGAATCAGGTGGAAGGATGCTTCGTCTACGACATCGACGACCTACAGCAGGTGGCCGCCACGCATTTGGCCAACCGCAGCCGCGAATCGGCTGCCGCAGAGAGCATTGTGAGCCGCGAGGTTGAGCTGTATCAGGAACGGCTGGAGCTGCGCGAAGCGGTTCCGGCGATTGTGGCGCTACAACAGAATGCCGAGGCTCTGCGCCAGGCCGAGATGGTGCGCGCGGCCAAGCATCTGGTCACCATGACGCCGGAGCAGCAGGCCGCAGTCGATGCGCTGACGAGGTCGTTGACGGCAAAGCTGCTGCATCCGCAGTTGACCGCGCTGCGTAAAAAGAGCGAGTAGCTTCGCATCGAAAAGCAGAAGCAACCACGGATCAACACGGATAAAACAAAAGAGTCGTTTAGGCAATGGGTAGATCGTCGTGGAGCGAGCAAAAGCAGATTCCTCCGCTTCGCTACGGAATGACAAACAAAAGGCGCTATGGAATGACAAATAAATTGGGCTATAGCAATTTCTAAAATGTTCTTGTCTTTAATCCGTGTTTATCCGCGTTGATCCGTGGTCGTTTGTGTTGCACATGGAACTGCTGGATGCGAGAGGCGATGGTGGACGGATATTTCTGTAGAGCGTAGCATTCGTCCGAAGCCAATCTCCGCTGGAAGGGGTGATTGCGATGAAGGCGCTGTTTCGGCTGATTTGTTTTCTTCTTGTGCTGATCTCGGCTGGCTGGGCGCAGCGGCCTGCGACGCATCGAACTACGTTGCGGCAGGATACCGTGATTCAGGGATACCCTTGCGCCAAGGGCTATGCGTGGTTCTATGCGGATGGGCGGTTGGAGCGGTGCAGCGTCTCGCGCGAGACGACGTTTGGTGAGGCGAAGATCCCTGTGCAGTCGATCATCGTTCTGCTGCCGGAGGGTGGGCCGAAGTATGCCATGCTGAATCGCGATACGGTGATTGCGGGGAGCACTTGCCGAGGCGGAGGGCTGCTCGGTCCCAGCGAGGGAGCGATGACGGCGTTCTATCTCAGCGGCAAGTTGAAGCAGTGCTGGCTGGCCGGAGACCAGATTGTGCAGGGGGTTCCGTGCCGCAGCGGTGGTCTGTTCGGCGATGCGCTGGGGGAGGGCGTCAAATTTTATGAGAGCGGAAGGCTAAACTCCTGCAAGCTTTCACAGGAGTTCGCCAGCCAGCATCGCGGGGATCGGTTTATTCAGGCTCCATGAGGTTCCGCTTGATGGAGCCGGACGACGAGAGCATTTTCGGTAATGATGTAGACCGCGTGAGGCGAGCAAAAGCAGATTCCTCCGCTGCGCTACGGAATGACAAACAATAGGCGCTACAGAATGACAAACAATAGGCGCTACGGAATGACAAACAAAGCCGCCTACAGTAATTCCGAAGATGCTCTACTTCTTGGTTTGCAGGGCCTGAATCATGCTCTCGTAGCTGGGCTCTGCGCCCTTGATGTGGTCGGCTACGCGCTTGCGCTCCTCGTCGGTCAACGACGGCAGGACGGTGAGGATGCGGCGCAGAGTTACGGAGATGTCGTCCACGTAGTTCATGGTTCGGATTGCTTCGCCAGAGAGAGGCATCGTTGCTCCTGTAGTTTGAGATTCGCTACCACCAGTCTACCGCGTGAGGCGGCATCTCGACTTCGCGATGTCGGAATATGAGGCGGAAATGAGATTGAGCGGGTTACTCTCGACCGAGTTTTGCCCGGGCCTGCGCGACGCGCGGCAGGTTCTGCTCGATCCAGGTTGCGAGCATCTTGACCCGTTCGGTAACTTCGCGGCCCATCGCGGTGAGGCTGTACTCCACCTTCGGCGGAATGACGGCGTAGGCCTTGCGCAGGACGAAGCCGTCGGCCTCCAGCGCCTGCAACGTCTGGGCGAGCATCTTCTCGCTCATCCCCTCCACCTTGTGGCGCAACTCGCTGAAGCGGTGCGTTCCATCCAGCAGCAGGATCAGCACTAGAACGCCCCATCGGCTGGTCACATGATCCAGCACTCCGCGCGACGGACACTGCGCAGAGTAGAGATCGCCCTTGCGCCGGGAAACTTTTTTTGATGCGACAACTTCTTTGGCTACGCCATTACTTCCACTCATGAGTGTAGCTTACTTCAAGGTATGTACTTACGTAAAGTAAGTAGCTGCGCTAGTCTGGAATTGCTCGACGGAATGCAGACGCATCGAAGAGGTGCGGCAGATCATCCCATATCGCAAGCAGTATTACCAAAAAGGAGATTCGACCATGAACGTTATTCTTTACGGAGCTACCGGCAACAGCGGAAGCCGCATTCTGACAGAACTTCTCTCGCGCGGACACACGGTGACTGCGGTGGCGCGCAACCTTGCCAAGCTGCCATCGACGGTCGCAGCAAGGCAGGACGATCTGAGCGACGTCGACACGATTGCCTCGATCATTGCCGGGGCCGACGCCGTCATCAGCGCCTACGCTCCGCCGCAGGACGATACGGACGCTCTGGTCGGCGTTACCGAGAGGCTGGTTGCCGCAGTCAAGAAGGCGGGAAAGATTCGCCTGCTGATGGTGGGCGGTGCAGGCTCGCTGGAGGTTGCGCCGGGAGTTACGCTGAACGCTTCGGGACATCTGCCGGAGGCATGGATTCCGATTGCGACCTCGCACGAGAAGGCGCTCAAGGTTCTTCGCGCCTCCGAGATCGATTGGACCTACCTGAGTCCCGCTGCTTTCTTCGAGCCGGGAACGCGCACCGGAAAGTTTCGCTTGGGCAGCAAGGAGCTGATCTCCGACGCAAAGGGCGAGAGCCGCATCTCCATGGAGGACTACGCCATCGCAATGGTCGATGAGTTGGAGAAGCCGGCTCACCTGCGCCAGAGCTTCTCGGTTGGCTATTGATTCACCGATTCACGAAGGAATAATGGCTGCCCCACATCGCGAAGTCGCGAGATGGGGCAGCCATTTGTTTAGAGAGTTTTCGGTAATGGTAGACCATAGCGCAGCGAGAAAGCAGATTTCTCCGCTTCGCTGCGGAAAGACAAACAAATTGGTTCATAGCAATACAGAAAAATATCTACGCCTTTGTCTTGGCAAGTCCGTCGCGGTCGGTCAACTCCATCAGCTTGGCTAGTTTAGTGGCGAGGGATGGGTCGAGCGCGTCGGGGTGGTATCGCCAGGCCCAGTTTCCATGACTTCTGGAGGGCGTGTTCATGCGCGCCTCGCTGCCGAGATGCAGAATGTCCTGCATGGGAAAGATGCAGAGGTTGGCGACGGAGCGTGCGGCGGCGCGGATCATGGCGCCGACGATCTGCTCGTCCTGATGGATCGGCTGTAGGTAGCTCTGCGCGTGAGTTCGCTCCAGAGCGGTAGCGGCGTTCTTCCACCAGCCGAGGGTGGTGTCGTTGTCGTGCGTGCCGGTGTAGGCGACCGTGTTCGGCACATATTTGTGCGGTAGATAGATGTGCGCTCCGCGATCCGAGAAGCCGAACTGGAGTACGCGCATTCCGGGCATGGCGAAGTGTTCGCGCAACTCGTCGACCTCGGGAGTGATGAGGCCGAGATCTTCGGCGATGAAGGGAAGCTCGCCGAAGACCTCCTTCAATCGCTGAAAGAGTTCGAGGCCGGGGGCTTTGACCCACTGGCCGTTGATTGCGGTCGGCTCGTCGGCGGCGATCGACCAATAGGCCTCGAAGCCGCGGAAGTGGTCGAGGCGGATCTCGTCGTAGAGAGCCAGTGCGCGGCGAATACGCGCGACCCACCAATCGAAGCCGCGCTCCATCATTACGCCCCAGCGATAGAGCGGATTGCCCCAGCGCTGGCCCTCGGCGGAGAAGTAATCCGGCGGAACGCCCGAGACGCGAATCATCTGGCGATGCTCGTCCAGCTCGAAGAGTTCGGGGTGGTTCCAGACCTCCGCGCTGTCGTAATTGACGAAGATGGCGACGTCGCCCAGGATGCGGATGTCGCGGGCTGCGCAGTAGGCTCGCAGGGCGCGCCACTGCTGGTCGAAGAAGAACTGGATCACCTGCTCGATGGCGAGCGCGTGGCCCTGCTCCTCCAGCAGGGAGGTCAGCGCATCCTGCTTGCGCTGGGCAAACTCCTCCGGCCAGTCGATCCAGCAGGTGTGGCCGAAGCGACGGCGCAGGACGTTGAACATCGCGTACTCGGGCAGCCAGGTCATATTCTCCTGACAGAAGGCCTGATAGCGCGCGCGCGTCGCATCGTCGGCGTGGTCGAGAAAGTTTGCTGCGGCCTCTTCGATCAGGGGAAGCTTGTGTTTTAGAGCCGCCTCCAGATCCGCCTTTGCGTCGAAGCCTGCCAGGTTGGCGAGCCGCTCTTGCGCCAGCCAGCCCTCGTCGGCCAGCCGCTCCAGCGAGATCAGCGCGGGATTTCCCGCAAAGGCCGAGAGTGCAGAGTACGGCGAGCTGCCGTAGCCGGTCGGACCAAGCGGCAGAACCTGCCAGAGACGCTGTTTGGCCGCTGCCAGGAAGTCGACGAACTGGTAGGCCGCCGGGCCGAAGTCGCCCACTCCGCCCAGCGAGGGCAGAGAGGTTACATGCAGCAGAACGCCGCTCATCCGATCCTGATTCATCTGGTAACAACCCTTCGCAATGAATAATGCTGCAATGTAAGAAGGCCTGCTCCCCGCTCAGCGTTTGACTCAACGCGGGGCAGGGAACAGGCCCCTGTTTCTCATGTTTGCTGGCCCTGAATCAGGCCAGAGGGTTTAGGCTTACTTGCCCAAGGGCGATGTTGATGCTGCCGCCTTGGTCAGATGAACGCCTCCGCCCTTCTCGTACTTGTCGGTCAGCTTGCCCATGAAGACGCGGAAGATCTCGTCCCGCTGCTGGCCGAGCAACTGCTCGCGCGTGGAGTCGAAGTTCTTGGCGATCTCGTCTGCCGAGGGTTCCTGCTTGTCGGTCACGCTCAGCACAACGCCGGACTGGCCTGCGTTGATTGGGCCGGAGATGGCTCCCTTGGCCAACGTGAAGGCCGATGCTCCCGGGCCGCTCATTGCACCCAGATCGGGAACCTGCGCCTGTTGGCCGACCAGATCGCTCGACTTGACCGGAATCTTCAACTCCGCTGCGGCCTTCTTCAGGTCGTTCAACTGCTTGGCCCGTTCAGCCAGCTTCGTCGTATCGGCCTGTAGCAACTGCGGAGCCTTCTGGTCGCGATAGTCCTCCAGAATGTGCTGCTTGTAGGTGGCAAAGTCGGGTGCGTGAGCCGCTCGCACATCGACCACGGCATAGACTGCATAGCCGTCTCCGGTGGAGACCGCAGCCGGAGCCGCGCCCTTATCCGCCGCGAAGGCCTGCGTCAGCATGGCTGCGCCATCCGAGAGACCGCCGATGCTGCCATCCTTGGCGATATAGTCGGTGGTGACGGGGTGCAGTCCGTGCGCTGCGGCCATCTTGTCGAGGCCGTTCTTCTTGGCCTCGTCGGCGAGCTGCGATGCGAAGGCCTGCTCGGATGCGCCCTGTTTTTGCTGGGTGAGGATCTGCATGATCGAGGCCTTCACCTCGGCCAGCGGCTTGACTCCAGCGGCCTGCTTCTGTTCGGTCTGGATGATGTGGTAGCCGAAGGCCGATTTGACCAGACCGGAGGTCTGACCCGGATTCAGGGCCATCGCCGCCTGTGCGTAGGACTTGTCCAGATGGCTGGTCGCCATCATTGGCACCTCGCCTCCAGCCGATCCTGTACCCTTGTCGTCGGAGTACTTCTTGGCCAGCGCGGCGAAGTTTCCGCCGGCCTGAACCTGCTTCAACACGTCGAGCGCCTTGGCCTTGGCCGCCGCGTCGGTCGCTGCATCCGATCCGGTGGGTGCGTTGATGAGGATGTGACGCGTCTTGACCTGCTCGTCGGTCTTGTACTGCTCGGCGTGAGCGCTGTAGTAGGACTGCACCTCGCCATCGCTGATTGCGGCCTTGCCGCCGGGCATCTTCGATGCGTCAAACGCTGCATACTCGATCTTGCGCGTCTCTGGGACGGCCTCGGCGTACTTTGCCGCGTTGGACTTCAGATAGTCCTGCAACTCGCCATCGCTGGGGTTGATGGACTTCTTCAGGTCGTCCAGCGAGATGACGGCGTAGTCAAACTTCACCTTGGTTCCCTGAATCAGATAGGCCGAGCGAACCGCTGCGTCGGAGACGGTGACGCCGCCGGTAATCAGGGCCTGCAGGCGTTGCAGCTCCATGTCGTCCTTGACCTGCGACTCGAAGTCCGCGCGCGAGGTTCCAAAGGCCGCCTGCACGAAGTTCATATACTGGTCGTCGCCGATGTACTTGCCGTCGGGGAAGAGATACTGGGCAAAGGGGCCGGTCTTCAACTCGCGCAGCAGATCCGCGTCGGAGACCTCCAGATGCAGGCGGTCGGCTTCCTGCTTCAGCATGGCGCGCTGCACCAAGATCTTGCCGGAGCGATCCATCATGTAGGACATCAGGAAGTCGGGCAGCTTCTGCTGGGACAACTGGCGCTGCGCCAGACGGGCCACGGCCTCGGTCTTGATTGGCGTGCTCTCGCCGAAGAGTCGTCCCCACAGGCCGGGCTCGCGCACCGTCGCATAGACAGCGGCGTCGCTCGCGCTGGAGTTGTCCATGAACCCTGGAATCAGGTAGATCACCATCGAAATACACGCGGCGCCGATGATTACGCCAAACATTATCTTGACGACCTTATTGTCCTGCTGAAGAAAACGAATCATGCTTGACTAGCGACCTTGAATGCTCGCACCGCCTTCAACCAGAGAGATTTTAGCCAGTTTTGAACCCAGAAACAGGCCAAAGTGCCAGCCGCACCCAGTTGGAGACAGCGCATCTGTCCGTTGATTTTGCGCGTTCCGACGCTCGCAACTCCCGCGCGCCAGAACGATAGCAGGACAAGCGACAAGTATAAATCAATTGACGCACCCTCTGCCTCAGCCGCACTGGTGATCTTGCACAGGGTGCGATTCTTTGCGGCTAAACGCGCTATTCTACAATCTGTGTCCTTGATTGCGAGTTCGGAGAATTCTGCAAAACAGCTTGCGGCCTCGACTGAGCCGTCGAGCCTGTTGGCCGACTACGCCACCCTCTTCAAGCTGCGCGTGACGACGATGGTGGTCATTACGGCGGCGGCGGGGTTCTACGTGGGATGCCTGCGCTCCGGCGTCAGCCCCCTCAGCGCGGAGATGGTCGAGGCGATGGCCGGAATCGCCGTGGTGACCTGCGGCTCCAGCGCGCTCAATCAGGCTCTGGAACGCAAGACCGACCTGCTGCAACGACGCACCCGCAACCGCCCGATGGCGACCGGACGCATCGGACTGGCCCACGGAACGCTGGTCGGCCTGTTGACGATCCTGCTTGGTTCGCTGTTTCTGGATCGCGTCGTCAACCCGCTGACCGGCTGGCTGACGCTGCTGACGGCGGTTGGCTATGTGGCGATCTACACGCCGCTCAAACGCATCAGCACGATCAATACTTTTATCGGTGCAATCCCCGGCGCGATGCCGCCGCTGATCGGCTGGACCGCCGCGCGTGGACGGGTGGAGTGGCCCGGCATTGCTCTGTTTGCGATTCTCTTCGTCTGGCAGTTTCCCCACTTCATGGCAATCGGATGGATGTATCGCGAGGACTTTGCGCGCGCCGGAATTCGCATCTCGCCGACCATTGCAGACACGCGTACTGCCGTTCGCTCCACCGTTGCGCAGGCGCTGTTCTACGCCACGCTGATGATTCCGGTCAGTCTGTGGCCTTACGCGCTGGGAACGGCCGGAGTCGCCTACGCGGTCGCCGCCGGAGCGCTGTCGCTGGGTTATCTGTGGATGACGATTCGCTTCACGCGGATCGTGCACAGCCCGGATCTGCATGACGTGGATCACCCCTCGCATCGCCAGCCCGCACGCGACCTGCTGCATGCGTCGATTCTCTATCTGCCGCTGTTGCTGGCCGCGCTGATGCTGGATGCGCGCGGACGGTTGTTGTTCTAAACTCCGCCTGTTGATCTACACTCAATGCCGAGAGTGAACCTTATGCCAGATGCAAGCGTGAAACTCGCAAGTCCTCGCACTCCGACCGGCGTTATCGTCGGCATCGTTGCTGTTTCGGCTGTGGCCAGCGCATTGATCTGCTGGCTGGTCTACTTCCACGCGCCGACCGATGTGGCGGGAACGCAGCTTCGCTCGCTGCCGCTGGTCAACGCCGTGCTCAACGCGCTGTCGACCATCGCGCTGCTTACGGGGTACGAGGAGATTCGCCAGCGACGCATTCTGCGTCATCGCGCCTCGATGTTCGGAGCGTTCTTTTTCTCGTCGATCTTTCTGGTCTCGTATCTGGTCAACTTCGCCCTGCATGGCGAGACGCATCTGCCCATCGCGCACAGCGGGTTGCTCTGGTATAGCTACGCCATCGTGCTCTTCGCCACGCATATTCCGCTGGCGATTATTGCGCTGCCGATGATCCTGATTACGTTCTTTCTCTCGCTGACGGGACGTTTTCCGGCGCACAAACGGCTGGCTCGCTGGACTTTTCCGATCTGGCTGTATGTCTCGGTCAGCGGCGTCTTCATCTACTATCTACAAGCCGTGATTCGCTAACCGACTCTGTTTTTTTCACGCGGTCATATAAAAGCCCCACCTCTTGAATCGAGAGATGGGGCTTTTGAACTTCGCTTGCCTTTCTGGTTTAACTACTTCTTCACCAGCGAGCGATAGAGCGCGACGGTCTGCGCGGCGATCGCCTGCCATGCGAAGTTCTCCTCGACGCGCTTGCGCCCAGCCGCACCCATCTTCTGGCACAAGCTGGAATCCTCCAGCAGCTCCGAGACGCGAGCAGCCAGATCGCGCGCGAAGCGGTCTGCATCGACCGGGAAGCCGGTGACCGCGTCCGGCTCGAAGGGTACCAACCGCCCCGTCTCGCCCTCGACGACGACCTCCAGTATTCCTCCCACCGCGCTGGCGACCACCGGAGCGCCACAGGCCATCGCCTCCAGATTGATAATCCCGAACGGCTCATACACCGACGGACAGCAGAAGACCGCGCAGTGCGAGTAGAGCTGAATGGCCTCCTCTTTCGTGACCATCTGCTCGATCCAGACGACGTTGTGCCCGGTTCCAGAGGGACTGCCGCTGGGCGTCTCGCGGCGCAGAGCCTCAATCTTCGCCCGCATCTCGGCGGCGATCTCCGGGGTGTCGGGAGCGCCCGCGCAGAGTACGACCTGCGTTCCCGGAGCCAGATAGCGCACTGCATCGACCAGATGCGTCACGCCCTTCTGCCGCGTGATCCTTCCCACAAAGAGGACGTAGGGCTTGGTCGTGTCCACGCCGTACTTCGTCAGCGCGTCGGTCTGCGGCGTGTACTGATACTGCTGCAGGTCGATGCCGTTGTAGATGACATGAATCCGATCCGCATCGACCTCGGGATAGGCCTGTAGAATGTCGGCCTTGGTGCCATGCGAGACGGCGATGATCGCGTCGGCATCCAGAACCGCCGTGCGCTCCATCCACGAACTCAGCGCGTAGCCCGCGCCAAGCTGCTCGGACTTCCATGCGCGCAGCGGCTCCAGCGAGTGCGTCGTCAGCACAAAGGGAATGCCATAGAGTTTCTTGGCCAGAAAGCCAGCCATCGAGGCATACCAGGTATGCGTATGCACAATGTCGATGGCGGCCAGATCCTTCATCTGGGCAAGGTTCAACGCCAGCGCATCCACGGCGGTCTTGAACTTTGCCTCGCAGCCAGCGGTGATCTCGGCGGCGGGCTCATCTCCGCGCACATGCAGGTCGCCGATGTCCTCACGCTGCTTGCCCCAGCAGTGAACCTCGACCTCGATCAGCTTGGCCAACTCGTGGCTCAGGTACTCCACATGCACACCCGCCCCGCCGTATACCTCGGGCGGATACTCCCTCGTCATCAAGCCAACGCGCATACGCTCTCCTTGTCCTTCGTTGCTGCTTTCCTACGACAGAATACTCTGTCGCAGGAAAGCTCTTTTGAAGTTGTCTCAAAACGGCGGAATTACACAATTCCTGCCTGTTGTCTCTGAATTTCTGCCCCTGTTTTTGCTTGTCATTCCGCAGCCTTTTGTTTGTCATTCCGGCCCGGTGGGGGTGGCCCCCGGTCGGTTTGTTTTGGGGCCTGTGGCGTTTTTTTTTTTGCTAATTAATAATCAGCCCAATCGGGCTACTCTCGCCGCCGCCGCGGGAGCCGTTGGCGGCTCCATTGAAGACTCGACGGGCCGAACCGGCGATCACGTGTACGAAATGCGGCACGCGGCCGAACGCGTTCGCGCCGCAGTCGAAGCTTCCCGTTCACTCCCCTTCCCCTTCACCCTGACCGCGCGTGCTGAAAACCACATCGTCGGCCGCCCCGACCTCAAAGACACCATCCGCCGCTTGCAGGCTTATCAGGAAGCAGGCGCAGACGTTCTTTATGCGCCAGGACTCGTAAGCAGGGATGAAATTCACGCAGTCGTCAGTTCCGTTGACCGCCCCGTCAACGTCATCATGGGAATTGCCGGCATGCAACTCACCTACACCGACCTCTCAACACTCGGGGTCAGGCGCATCAGCGTGGGCAGTGCTCTTGCCCGCGTCGCACTCGGCGCATTCCTGCGCGCTGCTCGCGAAATGCTGGAACACGGCACCTTCACCTTCGCCAATGAAGCCGCGAGTTTCCGCGAGCTCAATGAGATTTTCAAGTCGTGAGGGAACGCGGCTTTAGGTTTCGGCGGCCCATCGCCTTCTGTATCAGCAGCCACGCGGCAAGTGCTGCATTGGCCA
>JARLFY010000087.1 GCA_031296325.1 Acidobacteriaceae bacterium
GCGTTTTCCACAGACATAAAGCTCTTCCCTTCAAAGCAACGAGTCTTTCGCGAATCATCGAGCCATGATAGTAGGCTAGAAGACGGATGCGATTTGAACTCTTCATTGCGGCGCGGTATCTGCGGGCCAAGCGGCGGCAGGCAGTGGTTGGCGTCATCACGACGATCTCCGTGATCGGCGTAGCGGCGGGCGTGGCAGCGCTGATTATCGCGCTCGCCATCACCAACGGAATGCGCCGCGACTTACAGGAGCGGCTCGTAGGCTCGACCGCGCACGTCATGCTGATACGCATCTCCGCCGACGGCATTCGCGACTGGCGACCTCTGGTGACGCGGCTGCGCGCTCTTCCCCATGTCACGGCGGCGGCTCCCAGTCTCTACGAAGAGGTGCTGATCTCGCGCGGAGCCAAGAGCGCGGGGGCCCTCATCAATGGCATCGTTCCGGCGGATCAGCGAACCGTTTCCGACATATTACAGAGCGTGAAGACGGGCAGCGTGGCGGCGTTGGAGCCAGTTGCGCCGAGTACAACAGATTCCACATCCGCTCCCGACACTTCGCCAAATCAGACACTGCCGCCGATTGTGATTGGACAGGATCTGGCGGAGACGATTGGCGCCGAGGTCGGCGACACGATTCTGGTGACCAGTCCGCAGGGCGAGTTGACGCCGCTTGGCCTTGTCCCGCGCTACCAGCGATGCACCGTGGCGGGCATCTTCAACTCGGGCTTCTATCAGTACGATTCCAGCTACGCCTTCCTGCGCCTGACCGACGCGCAACGTCTCTTCTCCGAGCCTGACCTGATCTCGGCGATCAACTTCAAGGTTGATGACATGTACCGCGCCGACGTTATTGCCCGCCAGATCGAGCAGACCGCCGGTCCCGGCTACGAGACGACCAACTGGATGGAGCAGAACCGCGAACTCTTCCGCGCTCTGCGCCTCGAACAGGTGGTCACCTTCATCATTCTGGCGCTGATCGTCTGCGTCGCCGCGCTCAACATCCTGATTGCGCTGACCATGATGGTGATGGAGAAGACGCGCGACATCGCTGTGCTGATGAGCTTCGGCGTGCGCGTCGATCAGATCCGCCGCATCTTTCTGCTGCAAGGCCTGCTGATCTCGCTGATTGGCACGGCGCTGGGCCTCGTCCTCGGCTTCGGACTGAGTTGGCTGGGAGGACACTACCGCTTCATCCATCTGGACGCATCGGTCTACTCCATCGACTATCTGCCCTTCGCGCCGCGCCTTATTGACGCGGTGATCGTCGGCGCAGTCTCGCTCGGCATCAGCCTAGTCGCCACCCTCTACCCCAGCAGCAGCGCCGCCAAAGTCCTACCCGCAGAGGCCCTCCGTTATGAATAAGTTATCCAGCCAAATGGACGAATCTTTTTCTCAGTCCAAGATGACGAATATGTTGCGCGCAGTCGGCCTGACGAAGATCTATCCCGCAGTAGCCGCAGCTAAAGCGGTTGACCGTGCGCGCGGCGAGGTTGTTCTCTTTCGCGACCTCAACTTCGCCATCGCGGCGGGCGAGATGGTCGCGATTGTGGGAGAGAGCGGATCGGGTAAGAGTTCCCTGCTGCATCTGCTGGCGGCGCTGGATCGACCAACGGCGGGCGATGTTTGGGTGCGGGGCGCAGACGAAAGCGAGACGCAACTGGGCGGGCTGGACGCTCGGCAGGCGGCGGAGTTTCGCAACCGCGAGGTGGGCTATGTCTGGCAGTTTCATTATCTTCTGCCAGAGTTTACCGCTCTGGAGAACGTCGCCATGCCTCTGCTGGCGCGCGGAGTACGGCGGGCGGAGGCACTGGAGCGAGCCAGCGTCTGGCTGCATGAGGTGGGGCTGGCGGCGCGGGCCGAGCATCGCTCCGGCGAGTTGAGCGGGGGCGAGCAGCAGCGGGTAAGTCTGGCGCGGGCGCTCGTCACCGGGCCGAAGCTGTTGCTGGCGGACGAGCCGACCGGAGATCTGGACGGCAAAACCGCCGAGGCCGTCTTCGGCCTGATCCAAAAACTGCATCGTGAGCATCTATTAACCAGTGTGCTGGTGACGCATAATATGGAGTTCGCCCAGCGATGTGGGCGGATGCTGCGCTTGCGGGATGGTCAACTGGAAGAAATTGCAGTCTGTTAGTGGAATATTTCTAATTGTTCTGCACAGACACGTCGAAGAGTGATAGTGTAGTCAGAACTTTTGGGTGGTTTGGAATTCGACGTGCAGCAGCTACACTGGTACGAGTGACATGGGGATTCCTTATCTGGATTCGTCCGGCGAGGGGCTTCCTGAAGGGTCTCTGCGAGACGGTGGCGCAGAGACGGGCTAGAACAATTGGCGCTGCATCAGGGTTCACGAGTCTTGTGGGCAGTCAGATACAGTGGTCGGCTTGTAGGGGGGACTATGTTCGAACGCTATACGGAGAAGGCGCGCCGCGTAATCTTCTTTGCGCGGTACGAGGCCAGTCAGTTTGGGTCGCCTTACATCGAGACGGAGCACTTGCTGCTCGGCCTCTTGCGCGAGGACAAGGCTCTGACCAATCGTTTCCTGCGCTCGCACGCCTCGGTTGAGTCGATTCGCAAGCAGATCGAAGGACGCACCACGATTCGCGAGAAGGTCTCGACCTCGGTCGACCTGCCGCTCTCGAACGAGTGCAAGCGAGTTCTGGCCTACGCCGCCGAAGAGGCCGAGCGGCTGGCGCATAAACACATCGGCACCGAACACCTGCTGCTCGGACTGCTGCGCGAGGAGAAGTGCTTCGCCGCAGAGATTCTGACCGAGCGAGGATTGCGCCTGCCTGCGATTCGCGAAGAGTTGCAGCGCACCACGCAGGAGAAGGCTCCCGTGCAACAGGGCGCCAGCAAGGGTGGACAGCGTAATGAGCAGAGCCTGCTGGCCGAGTTCTCGCGCGACCTGACGCAGTCGGCCATGGATCAGCAGCTCGATCCGCTGGTCGGACGCGACGCCGAGGTCGAACGCGTCATCCAGATTCTGTGCCGCCGCACGAAGAACAATCCCGTGCTGATCGGCGAACCCGGCGTGGGCAAAACGGCCATCGTTGAGGGTCTGGCGCAGAAGATCGCCGACGGCGAAGTCCCCAGCTTCCTCGCAGACAAGCGGGTGCTGGCGCTCGATCTTTCGCTGATCGTTGCCGGAACGAAGTATCGCGGACAGTTTGAAGAGCGACTGAAGACGATCATGAAGGAACTGATGGAGAGTCAAAACTCCATCGTGTTCATTGACGAATTGCACACGCTGGTCGGCGCTGGCTCGGCCGAGGGATCGCTCGATGCCGCAAACATTCTGAAGCCCGCGCTCAGTCGAGGCGAGATTCAATGCATTGGCGCAACCACGCCGGCGGAGTATCGCAAGTCCATCGAGAAAGATCGCTCGCTGGAGCGGCGTTTTCAGGCGGTCAAGGTTCCTCCTCCCAACGAAGAAGACGCGATCAAGATCATCAACGGCATCAAGGAGAAGTACGAGAAGTTCCACGCCGTCTCTTATACAGATGAGGCGATTACTTTCTCGGTGACTCACTCCAGCCGATACATCCCGGATCGCTTTCTGCCGGACAAGGCCATCGACCTGATCGACGAGGCGGGTGCGCGCGTGAAGCTGCGCCAGACCTCGTTGCCCGAGGAACTGACCGAGGTGCAGAAGCGCATCAAGTTCATCGTGCATCGCATGGAGAACGCCATTGCGAATCACGAGTTCGAGAAGGCGCGCTTTTACTCCGACGAGGAACGCAAGGAGCGCGAGAACCTGCGCACTCTGCGCGACAAGTACCACCTCGACGACTCGTCCGCAGGCATCGTTACACGCGAGGACATTGAGGACGTGGTCAGCCGCTGGACCGGCGTTCCGATCACCGCAATCAAGGAAGAAGAGACGGCCAAACTGCTGCGCGTCGAAGAAGAGCTGCACAAGCGCGTCATCTCGCAGCAGAAGGCAATCTCCGCTCTGGCTCGCGCGATCCGACGTTCGCGCGCCGGCCTGAAGAATCCTGCGCGCCCCATCGGCAGCTTCCTCTTCCTCGGCCCGACCGGCGTAGGCAAGACGGAGATGGCGCGAACCCTCGCGCAGTTCCTCTTCGGCTCAGAGAAGGCGCTGATCCGCTTCGACATGTCGGAGTTCATGGAGAAGCATTCGGTCTCCAAGCTAATCGGTTCGCCTCCGGGATATGTCGGCTACGAGGAGGGCGGGCAGTTGACCGAGCGCGTCAAGCGTTCGCCGTACTCCATCGTCTTGTTCGACGAGATCGAGAAGGCGCACCCCGATGTCTTCAACCTGCTGCTACAGGTCTTTGAAGACGGTCAGCTTACCGACGGTCTGGGCAACACGGTGGACTTCAAGAACACCATCATCGTGATGACCTCAAACATCGGAGCCAAGCACCTGCAGAAGCAGCAGGGACTCGGCTTCCAGACCAGCGACGAGAACATGATTCTCGACAAGATGGAAGAGCTCGTCCGCGGCGAGGTCAAGAAGACCTTCAACCCGGAGTTCCTCAACCGTCTGGACGAGATCATCATCTTCACCTCGCTCACCAACGACGACCTGATGCAGATCATGGAGCTGTTAGTGCAGCAGCTCAACGCCAACCTCGTCCACAAGTCGATCACGCTGAGCGTGACCGACGACGCCAAGCAGTGGATCCTGGGGAAGACTTCGTCGGAGCGAAACTACGGAGCACGGCCTCTGCGTCGCGCGCTACAGCGCTATGTAGAAGACCCACTCTCCGAGGCGTTGATCGGTGGCGGAATCGTACAGCGTCCGGCCTTCCTCGAGGTCTACATGGAGAACAACCAGCTCTACTATCGCTCGGTCTCCCCCGACGGCTCGGAGGGCGACGAGAAGGCAGCAGGGCTCGCACTGACAACAGTATAAAAATGTAGCTGATTATTTTTTACAGCAATAAATACGCTGTAAATCTGATAGTTAGACAAACAAAATAGGCGCAATGTGGAGACGATTTTCTTATTGTCTCCAGATTGCGCCTAGTTTTAATTGCCGTGACAATTATTTCTTCGAGCTGTCTGGCGGTGGTGGAATGGTAATGTCCAGATCCGTAACCTTGCCCAGAGTGGAGAGCGGCGGCTGAATTTCCGCCTTGTTACCCACCACAAGAATCGCCAGCTTGGAGACGTCGATGTACTGGTTAGCCACGCGCGTTACGTCTGCCGCAGTCACGCGCTCGATGCCGTCTTTATACTTCTCCAGAAAGTCCGACGGATAGCCGAAGAAAGCGAGGACGACCTGTTCGTTCAGCGTCTTCTGCGGAGTGTCGTAGTTGAAGATAAAGGAATTTATCACCTGATCCTTGGCCTTTTTCAACTCCTCAGGTGTAGGCGGCTTGGTCTTCAAGCGACCGAGTTCGTCGAGCACCGCCTGCGTCGCCGCAACCGTGCTGGCGCTCTTGGTTCCCGCCTCGCTGCGGAAGATGCCAGGGTGATCGTACGAGGATCCGTAGCTTCCACCAACGTCGTAGGCGAGTCCCAGCTTGGTGCGCACGTTCTGCACCACGCGCGAGCCGAAGCCGCCAGAGAAGATCTCGTTCATCACATTGAGCGCGTATAAATCGGGGTTGCTGCGCAGCGTTCCGAGGCCGACGATCTCCACCGTCGACTGATCCACATCCGGCTTGTCGATGAAGTAGACTCCCGGCTTTGGCCCGGGAAAGTCAACTTTCGCTGGCTGGCTGGCCGCTCCGCGTGCCATCGGCTCGAAGGCCTTGCGCAGTTTAGCCTCCATCGCTGCCGAGTCGAAGTCTCCCTCGACCGCGACGATCATGTTATTGGGAATCACGGTTCGGTCGTGCCACGCCTTGAGATCATCAAGCGAAACGGCGGCGACAGTGGCGTACTCCTCCTGTCGTGCGAAGGGACTGTCCGCGCCGTAGACCAGCTTGGCGGACTCGCGCCCAGCGATGCCGCCCGCGTCGTCGTTGCGTCGTGAGATTCCGGTGTCGATCCCGCGCTTGCCGAGAGCCAGCTTCTCGGGCTTGAAGGCTGGGTGCAACAGCAGATCAATCGTCTCGCCGAATACGCCGTCGAAGTCCTGCTTGAAGCTGGACCAACTCAGCGACGTGGTGGCTGCACCGCCTCCGGTCTCGATGGCCGCTGCCTTCTGCGCAAGCTCCGCGTCGAGCGCGTCGCCGCTGGTCGTCGCCGTGCCGCTGGTGCGCCACGCATTGCCGTAGAGCGAGACCAGACCAACCTTGGCAGCAGGCTCATCGCGGCTGCCTCCACGCATCAGAATCGTTCCATTGATGAAGGGCAGTTCGTGGTCCTCTTGCAGAAAGATCACCAGCCCATTGGCCAGTTCGACGCGTCTCGGCTGCACGGGCTTGAAGGCGTGCAGCCGAGGAATTGCGATCTTCTTCCATGGCTCAACCTGCGCCCCTGCGCTCGTTGAACTCTTCGCCGCAGGCTTTGCAGCCGGAGTCTGCCCAGTCGCAATTGATCCAACGGCCAGCGCTGTAGTCATTGAGATCGCGATGAAACTCTTGAGCCACTTCCCTGCCATCGTTCCTCTTTCCGAACCCATTCTTTCTGCCCGTGTAATCAAAAAACTAGAGTGATTGTTATTCTGAGCGCAGCGAAGAATCCCCGCATTTCGCTCGCAGCGCGACGATTTCAACCATTGGCAAACAACCTCGGAGGCGCGAATCACTTGGCACCTCCAGCCTTCTTCGCGGGCGCGGTGAACTCGATGCGCGCGCTGGTACGGTTGCTCTCGACGAAGACCTTGTTGGCCACGCGGCGAACGTCGGCCTTGCTCACCTTGTCGATCTCGTCCAACTCGCGGAAGAGCTGTCGCCAATCGCCATAGCGCGTCTGATACTCAGCGAGTTGATGTGCCAGACCCTCGTTATCGGCCAGCCCGCGCAGCAGTCCGGCGCGAGTGCGCGTCTTGAACATTGCCAGTTCCTCGTCGGTCACGTCGGTCGTCTTCAGGCGATCGATCTCCTTGTGGATCGCATCGCGCATCTCGTCCGGAGTGTGTCCCGGAACCGGAACACCATAGAAAGCGAAGAGTCCGGGGTATTTATTGCCGGGAAATCCGCTGAAACCCTCGGCGTCGGCGGCAATCCTCTGGTCGCGCACCAGAGCCTTGTAGAGCCGCGCCGTGCGCCCGTTGGAGAAGATGTCGGTGATCGCGTCGTAGACCGCGTCGTCGGGGTCACGATAGTCCGGCCTGTGATAGCCCTCCAGATAAAACGGCTGGGTCGCCTCGCGGATGACCACCGACTTCTCGGCGAACTGCGGTGGCTCGATGGTGGTCATTGGCTCGGGCTTGGAGCCGGCAGGGATCGCGCCGAAGTACTTGGTCAGCACCGGCATTGCGTCGGCGGCCTTCACGTCGCCAACCACCGCAATCACAATGTTCGCCGGCACATAGTACTTCTTGTGGAACTCCGCCGCTTCGGTCGCGTTGACCTGGCTAATCTCGCTCTCCCAGCCAACGCCGGAGCGACCATAGGGATGCGCGACGTAGGCCGTGGCCAGAAACTGCTCAACCATTGCGCCGATGGGACTGGAGTCGATGCGCATCCGTCGCTCCTCCTGCACCACGTCGCGCTCCTTGTAGAACTCGCGCGGAACCGGGTGCGCAATGCGGCCGCTCTCCATGTACGCCCACAGTTCCAGACGATTCGACGGCATGCTCCAGAAGTACTGCGTCGAATCCTCCTCGGTCGAAGCGTTGATGTCGACCGCGCCGTTCTCCTCAGCCAACTCGGAGAACTGATTGGGGATGACAAACTTCTGCGCCTCAACCTGCGCGTCCTCGAAGGCCTTCTTCAGCGCGGCGAGCTTGGTCGCATCCCGCCCAACCATCTTGCGAAACTCCGCGTCGTAGGCGGCGTAGGCCGTCTCGACCTTGGCCAGCGCGATCTTCTCCGCTGGGTAGTTCGTCGTGCCAATCTCGGTGGTTCCCTTGAAGGCGATGTGCTCGAACATGTGCGCGAGTCCGCTGGCTCCCGTCGGATCGTCCGCCGAACCTGCATCGACCAACGTGTAGAAGCTGAAGACCGGAGCCTCCGGTCGCTCGCAGACGATCAGCGTAAGACCGTTGGGCAGCACCTTGACCGTCGTCCGCTTCTCAAAGCCAGCCAGATCCTGCGCCGTGGCCGAGACTGCCCCCACCGCGCCCATCGCCAACGCCAGTACAACCGCAACCGCTCGATTCATCCGCACCACTGAGACGCCTCCTGCAACAAACTCAATCCAGATTGTTAACCATACTCGACGGGTGCATCAATTAATAACTGGGAGCTAATAAATGGACACACCATGAATATATGGGTGCCCCATCCTTCGCTTCTTTCTTGCGCATTTCCCAGCAAACCCGCCTGCGGCAGAATGACAATGGGCGTGCGTCTAGCGACAACAGTCCTTGCCGCCCCAGCGCAGAACGCGCCCCACTCCGCGCCACAGACGTTGCAGCCAACCGCCCGCAGCCCTCTCCACCACTTCGGCCTCGGCCTTGATGGTTTCCACCACGGTGGAGAGCATCTGCTGGCGCGTCCATGCGTTGCGCGCCGCGTTGATGCCGCCCCGCGCGCACTGGGCTGCGGCGGCGGCCCACGCACCGCACTCGACATCGCGCATCATCTGCGGATAGCCCCGCAACAATCCCTCCGGGCCAAGGTTGTAAGCCATGTCGAGCAGAGCCATCTTGACCCCGTCGGGCAGCTTGTCATACCCCGCGAGATGCGTTCGCAGCGTAGCCTCGAAGCCAGCCAGCACCGCGCTCAATCTTTCGTCGATGACCGTCTCAGGCAGTTCCAGCGAGCTGGCCGCACGGTAGAACGACGGCAACTTGCCCAGAGCCAGCGCCTCAACCCGGGCGTACTCGGCTGCAATTTGCGCCTCCGTCGCCGGGATAGACGCGGCTTCCCCTTCAGCAACATGAAAGGGGAAAGCGCAGGCGGCCGCAACATTCGGCAGCATCAGCCCAACACCCACCGTCACCTTGCCGACGCTATCGCGATACATCCAAGGCACAGATCCCTCGAAGGTCTTCAACTGAGCCAGCGCTTGATCGAAGTAAGCAGACATGATGGCGAAAGAGTAGCACAAAAACAGAAGCAAACACAGATAACGCGGATCTTCACAGACAAAACCGTTTGTCTCTAATCCGTGTTCCTCCGCGTTGATCCGTGGTCGGTTCTTGTCTCACATAAAACTTCTGGTTGCTCGCAAACGAGATTGAAATCTACGGCAATACAAGTCCATCGCAACCTTTTTCGCTTTGGATGGTCTAATCTTGTAATCAACTTGGATGAGATTGCCGTCTCTTTCTGTAAAACGGAAGTCTCGCTCTCCGGTTGCATTTTTATCGGAAGCCAGTACCTAGACCAAGACTCTTCGCCCACAGGATCTCTCCATGCGCAGCAACTCCCTTCTCCGGCTTACTCTTCTTTCCGCTGTATGCTCCGTTGCACTAGCTGGAGTCGCTCTTTCGACCGTCTCTGCCTCTGCGCAGAGCCGACCCCAGAGCCGCATCACGGCAGCGGTCTCCAACGACAGGTTCAGCGAGATCGCCAATTCGATTCATCCCAAAGCGCGCCTGGGCAGCGATCTTGGTTCCACTCCGGGCGACACGCAGCTTCAGGGAATGGCGCTGCGCTTCACCCCCAGCGCCGCGCAGCAGGCCGCGCTCGACCAGTTGCTCATCGACCAGCAGAATCCTGCCTCGTCCAAGTATCACCAGTGGCTGACGCCGCAGCAATTTGCCGCACAGTTTGGCCTCTCTGCCGACGACCTCGCCAAGGTAACGGCATGGCTCACCAGTCAGGGATTCACCGTCAACGGAGTAGCGCAGGGCGGCGGATTCGTCAGCTTCAGCGGAACCGTAACTCAGGCGCAGAACGCCTTCCACACCAGCATTCACAACCTCTCGGTCAACGGCGAGGCGCACTTCGCAAACGTCACCAACGCCAGTGTTCCCAGCGCCTTCGCTGGCGTAGTCGGAGCGATCAGCGGACTGCACGACTTCCGCCCCAAGCCGCACATGCACAATAATCTAGTGAAGCCGAACTTCACCTCGTCGCTCTCGGGCAATCACTTTCTCAGTCCCGAGGACATCTACACCATCTATGACGTTAATCCCCTGATAAACAGTGGCATCACCGGGTCCGGCGTCACCATCGCCGTCACCGGACAGGTGGACATCACCCTCTCCGATGTAGCGGCCTTCCGAGCCGCCTCCGGGTTAAGCGCCAAGGCTCCGACGGTACAGATCGTGCCGTCAGCCATATACGGTGGTTGCGACCCCGGAACGCCCTCATCTTACAGCTCGCGCTGCGACGGCAGCTATGTTCCTTCCTCGGGCGATCTGGAAGAGTCCTCGCTCGATGTGGAGTGGTCTGGAGCGATGGCGCAGTCGGCCTCCGTCCTCTTCGTCACCTCGGAAAACGTCTTCCTCTCGCTGGATTACGCCATCGACGCCGACGTCGCGCCGATCGTCACCATCAGCTACGGACTCTGCGAGGCCAGCGTGGGATCGACAGATCTTAACGCCATGAACCAGCTCTTCCAGCAGGCCAACGTACAGGGCCAGACGATCATGGCCGCCGCTGGGGATGCCGGAGCCACCGACTGCGACTCAGGCCCATCGGCTGATTATGGTCTCGCCGTCGACTTTCCCGCAAGCTCGCCCCACGTCACCGCCATGGGCGGAACCATGTTCAATGGAGACGCTGCGGCCACAGGATCTGGAACCAGCTGGGCTACCACTCAATACTGGACCGGAACATCCGGCTCCGATGTCATTAGCTCCGCGCGCTCCTACATCCCCGAAGCGGCGTGGAACGACGCCTCCTACAATGGCTTCGGCGGCGGTGGCGGCGGAGCCAGCAACTTCTTCGCCAAGCCTGCTTGGCAGGTGCAGACCGGAGCGGCCGGCATGACAACATCGGTGCAGCCCGACGGCGCACGTGACGTTCCCGACATCGCTCTGGACGCCTCCGACAGCCACGACACGCTCCTCGTTTGCTACGGCGGCTACTGTAGCAACGGATTCCGCATCGCCAGCGGAACCAGCGCAGGCGACCTGACCTCCGCTGGAGGCACCTCCTTCGACGCCCCCATCTTCGCCGGAATGCTCGCGCTCATTGAGCAAAAGACCAGTTCCAAGGGCCTGGGCAATATCAACCCCACGCTCTACGCTCTGGGCAACAGCACAGCGTACTACAACAACACCAGTTCCAGCGTCTTCCACGACATCACAGCAGGCAGCAATGCCATGATCTGCACCACAGGCACAACCGACTGCCTCAACGGCGGCACGATCGGCTACAACGCCAGCACAGGCTACGATCTGGCCACCGGCTGGGGCAGCGTCGATCTCTACAATCTCGCGAATGCATGGAACATGGTCACGCCGGAGGGAGTTGGATCACTCGGCGCAAATCTCTCGACAACCGCTCTGGTCGCATCCTCGACTACCTCCTCAGCGACCAATGTCACGGCTGGAACCACGGTCACCATCACCGCGTCCGTCAGTTCGGCGACCTCGGGCTTCTCCACAACGCCCACCGGCAAAGTGCAGTTTTATGTAAACAATGCAGCGGCATCCGGTACCAGCCTCATCTCGCTCACGCCAAGCACGACCACGGCAGGAACCGCAACCGCAAGCTACTCATTCGTAACCAGTTGTTCAACCCTGTACCAGCAAAACATTACCGCCTCCTACTCGGGCGACA
Organism: Acidobacteriaceae bacterium; assembly: GCA_031296325.1. GTDB lineage: Bacteria > Acidobacteriota > Terriglobia > Terriglobales > Acidobacteriaceae > Edaphobacter. The sequence continues at coordinate 11,702 of JARLFY010000087.1, forward strand.
CCAACTATCAGGGATCGGTCGGCCCAGCGCTGGTCGCCAGCGGCGCGACAACAACCTCTCCGCTGATTATTACCGTCCAGCCGGGAACCTGCGCCTCCTTCTCGCTAACGCCATCCGCCTCCATCGTCTCCGTCGCTTCGGGCGGCACAATTCCTCCGGTCACGATCACCGTCGTCCCGACTAACGGCTTCACTGGCACCGTAGTCTTCACCGCCACGGCCACTGGCCCCTCGGACTCCAGCTTCCTTCCCACCATTATCTTCAGCCCAGCATCGGTCACCTCGTCCAGCTACGCAACAACGCTCACCCTCTCCGGCATCACGGCCAGCCTGCACCTGCCGAGCGTTCCCGGAAAGGTAGACGCGGCAACAATGTACGCACAGCAGCGCGGAGACGCTTCGCCGATCTCCAAGCACCCGTGGTACGCCACTGGCTCAGGCGTGACGATCGCTTCCCTGCTTCTGCTGGTACTGCCACGCAAACGTCGCCTCGGCGGCCTGTTGGTTTTGGCGCTGTCCATCGCAATGATCGGCGGAGCGACCGGATGCGGTTCCAGCAGCTCGACGGCCACGACAACCACGCCCACGACGTCCATAACGACGACGAATACATACTCTATAACCGTCATCGGAACCTATACCGGCTCGAACAACTCGGTCGTAACCCAGAGCACCTCAATAACCTACAAGATCCAATAGGTTATTGAGGTCCCATTCTGAGCGCAGCGAAGAATCCCCGCATTTTGCTCGCGCTGCGACACCCTCCGCAATGGTGTATGCCGTCGTCGAAGAAAGCAGATTCCTCCGCTTCGCTACGGAATGACAAACAAAGCGGTTCACTGTAATCGAGGAACCGGATTAAACGCCTTGCTCTGGCATGCGTCTAATCCTTCAGCAGTCAACGCGGGTCATGGCGCTCGCTGCAAGCGATATACTCGGATTGCAGCCGCTTTACTCTGCTAAATAGGCTGTGAACAGCACGGCGCAGAGTTTCAATCATGGCCGCGCAACACCCAGTACGAATGAGGACAGAACACCCGATGGACACACCCAAGAATCTCTTCGCACGCCTTCGCAATCACCGCCTGAGCGCGAGCTTCGCGCTTCTGGCCGTACTCTCGGTCGGCATTATTGCCGGTTCCATCTTCACCCGCTCCGTCAGCGGCAAGGAGCAGACCGCCGACTCCTCCGACGCGCGTCCGCTCACCATTCCCAAGCCCGTAGACCTCTCCAATGCCTTCACCAAGATCGCCAAGGACGTTGGCCCGGCAGTAGTCAACATCAATACCGAGTCGCTTCCCAAGCAATCCACCGTCAAGCGCGGAACCCGCCAATGGCACGGTCAGGTCATCCCGACCCCGAACGGCGACGACAGCCAGCAGGGCGACATGCAGGACTTTCTCAAACGCTTCTTCGGCGGGCAGGGCGGCGATAACGGCGACGACGACGCCACCCCAAGCGGCGGCGTTCGCCAGGCCCTCGGCTCCGGCTTCATCGTCGATTCGCGCGGCTACATCATCACCAACAACCACGTCGTGGACAAGGCCGACAAGATCTACGTGAAGCTCTCCACCGATCCCGACAATGAGACCGAAAAAGGTCGTCCGGCCAGAGTCATTGGCGTAGACGCGGAGACCGACATCGCCGTCATCAAAATTGATGCGCCCGAGCCTCTGCCCACCGTCAAACTGGGCAACTCCGACGGAGCGCAGGTAGGCGACTGGGTTCTGGCCATCGGCAGTCCCTTCGGCCTCTCGAAGACCGTCTCGGCGGGCATCGTCTCCGCCAAAGGCCGCTCGATCGACGATCCCGGAACGCACGGCGCGCCCAACCAGTTTCAGAAGTTTATTCAGACCGACGCGGCGATCAACCCCGGCAACTCCGGCGGCCCGCTCGTCGACATGGCCGGTCAGGTCATTGGCATGAACACCGCCATCTACACCCAGTCGGCTGGCTCCGAGGGCATCGGCTTCGCCATGCCGTCGAACACCATCGCCAACGTCTACAACATGCTCATCAGCCCGGATCATAAGGTGGTTCGCGGCTCCATCGGCATCAGCTTCCAGGGCGCGGAGTCCTCGGCCGTCAGCCGCATGTACGGCTTCACCAACGGCGGAGTGCTGGTCAACACCGTCACCCCTAACGGCCCCGCTGCGAAGGCAGGAGTCAAGCCGGGCGATGTCATCGTCTCGGTCGACAGCAAGCCAGTCAAGGACGGAGATCAACTGGTCGCCGAGATCTCCTCGCGCCGCGTTGGCTCAACCGTCCAGCTCGGACTGCTGCGCAACGAAGCGAAGTTGACCGTTACCACCGGAATCGCTGATCGCGCCAAGCTCTTCGCCGACGTGGGCAATGGGAACAACGAGAACGCCCCCCCCGCCGAGTCCGATGCCGGAGAGGGCAAGCTGGGCATCACCGTCACCGCCATTCCTGCGGCTCTGGCCAGCAAGCTCGACACCAAGGGCGGAGTCATCATCAACAGCGTCCGTCCCGGCTCATTTGCCGACGACATTCACCTCAGCAAGGGAGACATCATCGTCGAGATCAACAAGAAGCCCGTCGCCGACGAGTCCTCTTACCGAGCCATCGTCAACGGCCTGAAGTCCGGCCAGGATGTGGTCTTCGTAGCGCGGAGCAGCGCAGCCAAGGCTTCGGCTGGAGTCTCCTACTTCGGCGGAACCCTTCCATAACCCCAAACAGATGAAGGGCGCGCAAATCAGACGATTTGTGCGCCCTTCATCTCCGCATCCATATCGACAACATCTGGTTCCAGAAATCGGGATCCAGATTATTGCCAAATGTTAATATTTCGGTATACTCTCATCAATAATGGTTGGAAGGCTCGCAAGAATCCTGCCTTATCCTGCGCCTTGAGGTCTCTCAACATTATGCGTTTTGGCCAATTCTTCCTATTGTCCTCTCTCATCCTCGGATCGACCCTTCCTGCTGCTGCCTCGATTCGTGCGCATCATGGCCCTACCTCGTCCAGACTGATGATTCGCCGCGCCTTATCGACTAAGTCGTCAGCTCTCACGGCCAAACCAGCCGTCGCAGTTGCGAGCAGGCCGAAACCAGCTCAGGGACAGCGAACCATCGACGACGAGCGAGCAACTCAGATCCAGACCGCACTAATCCGCTCCGGCTACCTTACCGGGGATCCCTCCGGCCACTGGGACAACGAAACGCAGGCCGCAATGGAGAAGCTACAGGCCGACAACGGCTGGCAGACCAGACTGGTTCCAGACTCACGCGCACTCATCAAGCTCGGCCTCGGCTCCAGTACCGCCTCAGCGGAAAATCTGCTTGCGAACCAGTCCTCGCCGCTGACCTCCAGCCTGTCCAACTCCCTAAGCCTGCAGTAGCCCTCGCCGTTTCCCGCCAACGGCTTTCCATAGACTGAATTCTTTGTCATTCCGCAGCGTGAGCGGAGGGATCTACTTTTCGCTCGCTCCACGGAACTCTATACCCTTTTGGAAAAGGCTACAAAGACAACCGCAACGGCAAAAGCAGATTCCTTCGCTGCGCTGCGGAATGACAAACAAAAGATAGGCAACAGCAACAGAAGCGGCTTGTGGAGCGAACTGTATTCCTCCTACCCATCGCTGATGAAACCGCGATGGATGGGCACCCGGCGATGGGTGGGATAAGTACCGCGCGCACCATTGCCGTTGTCTTTGTTTTTGCCGTTGCCGTTGCCTGACAAGGGCCAACGGCCCGTTCGATACCGCCTAGGCCGTAACGTACAGCGCAAAGACTGAGGGCTGAAGGCCCGACCTATCCCCTTCGCTCAAGCGTCGATACGCCCAAGCCAGCTATATATTAACTGATACATCTATGCCACCAGGAGTCTCACGTCCTGACTTTTCTTTGCCACAGGTTTCTTCAACTCCGCCGAGTTGTCCACACGCAGTCCGGCCATCGAAACGCGCAGCCGCACCACCGCCGAGGAGTGAATCTGCGAGACGCGTGATTCTACGACGCCGAGGGTCAGACCAATCTCCTTCATGGTCAGCTCTTCGTAGTAGTAGAGAGTCAGCACCATGCGCTCCTTCTCCGGCAACTCTTCGATGGCGTCGATCAGCCGCTGCTTCATCTCGCCATGCAAACAGCGGAAGAGCGGGTCTTCGTCCGCTGAGCCGGGAAGGTAGGCCAGCTCATCGTCGCCCGAGTCCTCGGTTCGCTCAACGTTCAGGCTGCCAATCTCCAGACCCTTGAGTTCGCCGAGCAGTTGTTGATACTCGACGAGACCGAGATTCATCTCGCGGGCAATCTCCTGTTCGGACGGAACGCGTCCCAGCTTGTGAGTCACCGAGCGAATCGCCTCTTCGACCGCTCTCCCCTTGCGTCGCAGCTCGCGAGGACTCCAATCCAGCGTTCGCAGCGAGTCGAGAATCGCACCCCGAATGCGAAACTGTGCATAGCTCTTGAACTGCACCTGCTTGGTGTAGTCGAACTTGGAGAATGCATCGATCAACCCAACGATTCCAGCCGAGATCAGGTCGTCCAGCTCAACGTGCTGGGGAAGTCGCTCATGAATCCGCCGCGCCAGATAGCGCACTGTCGGCAGATGTTTCAGCAGAAGCCGATCGCGATCCGGTGTTGACTTGCTCTCCGCCCCATTTGCGCCACCGGTCGCAGCCGAAGAGAGAAACAATGCGTACCCCATCTCTGACAGATCGTTATTTTTTCTCCGTTCGCCGACTGATCTTCCCCGCATCAAAAAGGTCTGATTTGCCATGATAACCCCGCCTCTAATGCAACCAATTTCACCATTGAAACTCGCCCCAGCAGATTAACGAGCCAATCCATCTCCATCAGCCGTTGAGATTCGGTGCCTGCGTCCACCGCCCAGCCTGCATCCCAATCTCCTACATATCAGTTACCTTAGTCTGCTTGCGTAAGAAGCACGACAAGGGCCAAAAAAGATTCTGCTTCATTAGAGCGCCCTCACTTAACGCAGGGCGAAGACGCTCCTCCATAACTTATTCCGAGCTGTTACAAGTGCTTCCAACGATTGCGAACACTCCAGTTGCTGTCCTGAAGCTATTTTCGTCGTCCAACCCAGCGAAGCATTGTCAGATGCGTAACAGGCGAATATTATTGACATGATGTTCCTAGCTGCCCTACGGTGCTTGGCAGAACGATCTACCCGGTGCTTGTACTCGAGCTGAATACATAATTTTCATACAATCCTCACCCACAGGCGGTCCTTGCGTCGTCCTTGCAGGCACCCGCCGGAGTCTCTATCCGATGTCGACGAATGCCGCCAATACAGCAGAGGATTGTTTCACCACCTCCGCCCCCCAAAGCAACAATATTCGATGGTTTGTGTGTATTCTTCTCTTTGCCGCAACCACCATCAATTACATGGATCGCTCGGTCTTTGCGTTGATCGAACCCCTGTTGCACAATCTTCCGTTCATGGGCTGGGATCCGAAGATCGATACAGCGCATCAGGTGGTCTTCAATAATCACTACAAGTACATCATCATGTGTTTCCAGATCGCTTACGGCGTCGGATTCCTAACAGCTGGGCGCATCATCGACAAGCTGGGAACCAAGATCGGCTACGCGGTTGCCATCGCCGTCTGGGCTCTCTCGTCCATGAGTCACGCCTTCGTCTTCTCGGTTCTCGGATTCTGTATCGCGCGTGTAATGTTGGGCTTGGGAGAGAGCGGCAACTTCCCCGCAGCCATTAAGGCCACCACCGAGTGGTTTCCCTCCGAGGAGCGCGCGCTGGCCACTGGCCTGTTCAACTCCGGCTCCAACGTCAGTTTCTTCGTTGCTCCTCCCCTGGTGGTCTTCGTCACCAGCCGGTGGGGATGGCAGGCGGCCTTCATCACCACCGGATCGATGGGACTGCTCTGGCTCATCACCTGGCTCTTTTTTCCCTACAATCGGCTGCGCCGTGGATCGACTCAGACGCAGGCAAATCTGGCCGCCGACTTCGCCGACTATGCCTCGTCTGGAGAGACCTCTGTTCCCTACTCCGTTCTGCTGCGTCGCCCCGGCCTCTACGCCTTTTCGATTGCCAAGGGCCTCACGGATCCCATCTGGTGGTTCTACCTCTTCTATCTTCCCAAGTTCCTGCATGAGACCTACGGGCTGGATCTACAGCATGCCAAGTGGGAGATCGTTACCGTCTACATGGTCTCGTCGGTTGGCTCCATCTTCGGCGGAGGACTCTCGGGCTGGATCATGAAACAAGGCCACTCCGTCAACACGGGCCGCAAGCTGGCTCTGCTGTTGTGCGCTGTTCTGGTTGTTCCGATCGTCTTTGTGCCTCATCTGGGCGGACTCTTCCCCACCAATGCATGGCCGGCAACCTTTGTCATCGCCATCGCTGCAGCGGCTCATCAGGGATGGAGCGCCAACCTCTTCTCGACTCCCACCGATATGTTTCCTTCGACTACGGTTTCCACGGTCGTCGGCATCGGAGGAGCGGTTGGAGCGGCTGGAGGAGCGACCTTCACTTGGATCGTTGGAACTTACTTCTCCCTTCACCCGCTGCTGATCTTTGAGTTGGCAGCCTCGGCGTACCTGATCTCGCTGGCCGCCTTCCAGCTTCTTGTTCCTACACTGGGAATTACCCGGCGCGAAGAGCAGCAAGCAGCCTGATAGCACGCGCTGGAGTCCTCGTGATACGCTTTCACACAAGACGAGGGTTCCAGCGCGCTGACTCAGACAAGCGAGTTGCACGAAGACAAGTTGCGTGACGAGAAGAACGGACAGACGCAATGGCTGCATCTTTAATGAGCAAGAAGAATAGCAATCCCAGCAGCGGACACAGCCAGCTCACCATGCAGGTCGTCGCGCATGTGCGTGGGCTGATCGCCCGCGGCGAACTGCATCCGGGCGACCGTCTGCCGCCCGAGCGCGAACTTGCGCTGGAACTGAAGATCTCCCGCTCCAGCCTGCGCGCCGGTATCGGCTTCCTCTCTGCGATGGGCGTTCTCAAGAGTCGCCATGGCGCGGGAACCTTTGTCTCCAGCGGCCCTCCCGCGCTGGACTCCAGCTCGCTGACCGTGCTTGGCGCGCTGCACGGCTTTCTTCCCTGGCAGATGTTCGAGGCTCGTCTGGTTCTGGAAGCGACCGTCGCCTCGCTGGCCGCAGAACGAGCCACCGACGAACAGATCGCCGAACTGGCCGAGGAGGTCGCCGAGATGTACGCCTCCATGCCCGACCCGCACGAGTACCTGATCCACGACGTGCGCTTCCATCGCACCATCGCCCGCGCCTCGGGCAACCCGATTCTGGCTGCGCTGATGGAGACGATCACCGCGAACCTCTACGACGGTCGCCGCCCAACGGTGAAGAACGCGCAGGATCTGAAGCAGTCCGCCGAGATGCATCGCGAGATCTACCGCGCCATTCGCTCGCACAATCCTCCGCAGGCCAAGATGGCGATGGAGCAGCATCTGAACCTTGCGCGCACCGCGCAGGCCGCCGAGGCCAACACGCCGCAGACGATGACGCACACTCCGTCCGATCCGGCGACCAAGCCCAAGTCGCGCACCGCGTAGCCTTGCGCAGCCTCAGATTCTCATTCCACAGCGCAGCGCGGGAATCTGCTTTTCGCTCTACATCGCCCCACCTGCTAAACTGACTGATAAAGCCCATGTCAGAGACCTCGAAGAAGTTCTTCCTCACCACGCCAATCTATTACGTCAACGCCCGCCCGCACATCGGCCACGCCTACTCGACGATCGCCGCGGACGTCATCGCCCGTCGCCACCGCCTGCTGGGCGACGATACCTTCTTCCTGACCGGAACCGATGAGCACGGCCAGAAGGTGCAGCGCTCGGCGGAGAAGGCCGGAGTGCCCCCGCAGCAGTTTACCGACGAGGTCTCGGATTCGTTCAGCTCGCTGTGGAAGCGCATGGGGATCACCAACGACGACTTCATCCGCACCACCGAC
>JARLFY010000022.1 GCA_031296325.1 Acidobacteriaceae bacterium
TGATGGCCTGAGTCAGTCGTTTGTTGAAGTGATAGGTCGGGCCTTCAGCCCTTGGACGTTGTGCTGTGCGTACCCTAGGCCGTATCGACATATAGCTCTTTTGTGATTGCAGTTGTGCTTGCTGTTTGTCATTCCGCAGCCTTTTGTTTGTCATTCCGCAGCGTAGCGGAGGAATCTGCTTTTCGCTCGCACCACGAAAATCTATCCCCTTGGGTGGGAAATACTATAAAGACAACGGCAAAGACAACCGCAACGGCAAAAGCAGATTCCTCCGCTACGCTGCGGAATGACAAACAAAAGAGAGGCAACAGCAGCGTCACAAAGCAACGTGTATATGTCGATACGGCCTAGGATGGGGTCGTCTCCATAATCGCCATAGGGTGGAATTTCTCTCCCCCCAATATCGTTTTTTCCTGCAAGAATTACGAGTCAAGCCCTGCGCGCTCCGTATTCCGCGCAACACATACAATAAAAACAACTTATCTCAGAAAATAGTTGGCATTTTAGTTTCATCCCAAAGCCTATAATTAAAACAGTGGATCAGAGAAAACCCCGACGAATTTCGTCGTTGTTTTTCGCTAATGAACGCGAAACACGGCTGTCCCGAATCTATTCCGTATATACTACTCCGTATATACTGAAAGATATGTTGCACAGAATCAGCAACATGAGTGTATATAGGGGGGCATCAGCGGCAGGAAACGGAGGTCGAGAGAAGCGGTACCATAGAGTGGAGCATCTCAGGCCTGCTATCCTTCTCCACTACCAACAATTTCCCAGGAGGGAATCCATGCCAGCCGATCCGAGTCGAGTGATTGCCAACCTGCGTGAGCTTGCCGCGCTCACCAGCGACGCCAATGGAGCGCAGCGCGTCGCCTTTACTGCGACCTGGCAACGCGCCCGCGACTGGTTCGCCGACAAGTTGGCCGAGCTTCCCGCCTCGTACCGGATCGAACGCCACCGCGACGCCGCCGGAAACTCCTGGGTCACGCTTCCGGGAGCCTCGCCAAAGTCGCTGGTGCTGGGAAGTCATCTGGATTCAGTGCCCAATGGCGGATGGCTGGACGGCGCGCTGGGCGTCGTCACTGCTCTGGAAGTTCTCTGCGGCATCGCCCGCGACAGCGATGGACGACCGCCGTTCACCATTCGCGTCGTCGATTGGGCCGACGAGGAGGGCGCGCGCTTTGGCCGCAGCCTCTTCGGATCGTCGGCCTTCGCCGGGACGCACACCATCGCCGAAGACCGCGCGCGCACCGACGCCAACGGCGTCACAATGGAGGCCGCGCTGGCCGAGTGCGGCATCGAGATTGATCGCATCGGCGAGGCAGCCAGCGAGCGCTCCAACATCGCCGCATATCTGGAGCTGCACATCGAGCAAGGCCCGGTGCTGGAACGCCTCGGCTTGCCGCTCGGTGCAGTTCTAGGAACGAAGGGCGTAGAGCGACACGCCATCACCTTTCTTGGCGAGACGGCGCACTCCGGCTCGACGCCGATGGCCGACCGTCGCGACGCGCTGGCCGCCGCCGCACGGCTTGCGCTGGAGATTCGTCCCATCGCCATGCGCCACACCGACGCGGTCTGCACCATGGGCAGCCTGAAGACCTTCCCCGGAATTGTGACGGCGGTCGTCGGTCGCGCCGAGGCGACGCTGGATCAGCGCGATCTCGACGCCGAGGTTCTGGCCACGCTCCTCCGCGAGGCGCAGCAGGCCAGCCGCCGCTTTGCCGACGAAGAGCGCTGCACGGTCGAGTGGTCGCGCATTCTCAGCATTGAGCCGGTTCCCTTCCACCCGGAGTTGATCGAACTCTGCCGCGAGGCCATTGTGGAGACGCTCGGCGCGCCGGCCCACAGCCTGCCCTCCGGCCCGCTGCACGACGCCGCCGAGGTCGCGCGCCTGGGCGTTCCCACCGTGATGATGTTCGCGCAATCGTTGCGCGGCATCAGCCACAACAAGATCGAAGACACGCGCGAGGAACATCTCAGCCAGGCCGTCGCAGCCTTTGACCGTCTCGCCGCCAAGACGATCGCGTGGATTGAGTCGCAGCCAGATTGATGCCGACCAACTCCAATCCGCGCATCTTCCTCTCCGCCGGGGAGGCCTCGGGCGACCACTATGGCGCAGGCATCCTCGCCGAGCTGCGCGCACGCCTGCCCGAAGCCCGCTTCACGGGACTGGGCGGTGCGGAGATGGCCGCTGCGGGCCTCGAACGCGTCGTTCGCGCCGAAGATGTGGCGCACATGGGCTTCACCGAGGTCGTCCGCCACCTGCCGTACGTCTACGCGCAGTATCGCAAGCTGGTTGCGTCGATCAAGAACGAGCGGCCCGATGTCGCCGTCCTGATTGACTTTCCCGAGGTCAACTTCCGCCTCGCGCGTCAGCTCAAACGGATCGGCGTTCCCGTGCTGTGGTTCGTCAGCCCGCAGCTCTGGGCGTGGAAGCGCAAGCGCCTGCGTCTGGTGCAGCAACTCGTAGACCGCATGATGGTTATCTTTCCCTTCGAGTCCGCGTTCTACCGCAATCGCGGAGTCGCCGCCGAGTTTGTGGGGCATCCGTTGGCCGCGCTGCCACTGCCCAGCGTCACGCGCGAAGTATATGCGGCGCAGCACAGCCTCGATCCAGCCAAGCCGTGGATCGCGCTGCTCCCCGGCAGTCGGCAGAGCGAGATTGAGAAGAATCTGCCAGAGATGTTGCAAGCCGCCGCGGATCTGAGCCAGCAAAGAGACTGCGAGTTTCTGCTCCCGGTCGCCTCCACCATCGACCACGGCTGGCTGCGAAGGCAGTTTGCTCTTGGCAGACGCGCCGACGATAGACGCAGCGGCGCAACGAATCGATGCGATGAAGTCCTGCCCCGCATCGTCGCCGTTGACGATGCGCGCACGGCATTGTTCCACTCGCGCGCCAGCGTCGTTGCCAGCGGCACGGCGACCGTGCAGGCGTTGACCATCGGCAATCCATTCGTCGTGGTCTACCGCGTCTCCGCGTTGACCTTCGCGCTGGCCAAGCGGCTCATCTGCTACCCCGTCGAGATTCCCGCCGAGACCGATGCCGACGGCCATCTGCCGATCGCGATGGTCAATCTGATTGCGGGAAAGCGCGTCGTCCCAGAGCTGATCAATCAGCGCTTCACCGCCGCATCGCTTGTCGCCGTCCTGCGCCCGCTGCTCGACGAAACGCCAGCCCGCGCGCAGATGATCGTCGATCTCGCCGAGGCTCGCGCCAAGCTGAGGATCGCGCCCGACGATAGCCCCCTTCGCCGCGTCTCAAACGCCATCATCGAACTGCTGGATGGGAGTTTATAGATCGGGCTTTCAGCCCTTGTGGTGTTGTTTGGCATAATACATGGGGCGTTGCCCCATGCTGGTATAGAGCGCGCCGTCGCTTTTTACTGCGCATGTATAAAATTGCTGCTTTTTCGGGATGAAAGATAGAAATGCTCTTGAAGAGAATCGCGCAAAAGTGCGTCAAATTCAGCAGCGTTCAGAATATATCCATCGTGCAGTACCATAAGCATCTAGAGGTTGAACGCATCTTGAGGACTCCCGCCCGCATGTCTCTTCGCAGCCGCCGCATTCTGACCGCTCCCCTCTTTCGCGCCCTGGCCACTGTCGTCGCTCTCTGCGCTCTGACGCTTCCCTGCTGGACGACGTCCCTCGCTGCGCCCACGCGCGCGCAGATGAACATCACTGGCTACGTCATCCATGCCGATCTCGATCCTGCAACCGGCAAGCTCTCCGCCACCGCCGACGTCAGCTTCACCGCGCTCGACGATCTGACCACCGCGAGCTTCGAGCTGAACAACGGCCTTAGTATTACCTCGCTGACCGACAACGCAGGAGTGCCGCTGTCCTCCGAGCGACTTGCCACCAACTTCACCGTGCGCATCACGCTGCCCACGCCGATCGCCAAAGGCTCCAGCAACACCTTCCACTTCGCCTACACCGGCGCACTCATTGGCTCCGATACCAGTCCAGTCGAAGGCATCAAGCTGGCCGCAGTCGCCGATCCGATCAGCATCCTGCTCTACGCGGGGCGTTGGTTTCCAATGACCGGACTCTTTACCGATCGCTTCACCGCCGAGATGCACATCCGCGTTCCAGCCGACTACACCGCCGTCGGCAGCGGCAACGCGACCAAGGCCGCTCTGCCCGATGGACGCAACGAGTTCAGCTTTATCTGGTCGAAGCCCGGCTTCCCCGGAACCATTGTCGCGGGCAAGTTTCTGCCAGCGATCACCGCATCCGGCATCAGCAACATCCACGTCTACGTGACCGAGAAGCGCAAGGCTGGCGCGCCGGAGTTTGCCGCACTCGCCGGACGCGAGTTCGAGTTTCTCAGTAACCTCTTCGGCCAGCCGGAATCGAGCCGCATCAACATCGTCGAACTGCCGGAGGACGCCGTCTCGGCTGCATGGGCTCCAGAGATTGCCGCCATCGCGGGCAATCGCATCGTCGACCGGACGGCAGCATCGCAGCGCCTGCTCAGTAACACCCTCGCGCATCAGTGGTGGGGATCGCAGGTCTCGCCCGCCACGCTCAATGACGCATGGATCACCAATGGCATGAGCCGCTACGGCGAGCTGATGTATTTGGAGGACTCCGCCGGAAAGACTGCCTTCCAAGCGGCCATCAGCGACATCTCCGCCGGTGCGTTGGCCTACGACACCGAGCCGCTCAGTACGCTCGGTCGCCTCGATCCCTTCTCGCCACAGTTCCAGTCGATGACGCTGGAAAAGGGCGCAATGGTCTTCCACATGCTCCGCTGGCAGATGGGCGACGAGGCGTTCGACAAGTTCCTTCGCGACCTGCTCACACAGTTTCCCGACAAGGGCATACGCAGCGCGCAGGTTGAGACGCTGGCCGAGGCGCAGCCCATCCTCAGCAGCGCAAAGCCCGATGGATCGGGAGCGAAGGCCGAAGACGCGGCGAGTGTGCAGATGAAAGCCACGCATCTCGAACTCACGCCCTTCTTCTCCGAGTGGATCGACGGCACGGGCGCGCCCGCCTTCACCAACAAGTACGCCGTCTATCGACTGGGCAACAACAAGGGATTCCGCACCCAAGGCTCCATCAGCGAAGACCTCGACCTCTTCCGCATGCCGGTCGAACTGCGCATCGAGACCGACGGCAAGACCGAAGACCGGCGCATCGATGTGGCGGGCAGCGATTCGCCCTACACGGTCGAGACCTTTGGCCGTCCGCGCCGCATCACCATCGACCCGGAGAACTGGCTGCTGAAGAGTACTCCCGACCTCGCCATTCGCGTGGCCGTGCTGCGCGGTCAACAACTCGTCGCGCAGGGTGACCTGACCGGCGCGCTGGCCGAGTATCAGAAAGCTCTGGAAGCCAATAAATCCAGTTCGCTGGCTGCCTACCGCATCGCCGAGGTCTTCTTTCTGCAACACAACTATCAGGCTTCGGCCAACAGCTTCCGCGATGCCCTGCGCGGCGACGGAGACCCGCGCTGGACCGAGGTCTGGAGCCACATCCACCTCGGCTACATCTTCGACGTAACTGGCCAGAGGGAACGCGCGGTCAATGAGTATCGCCTAGCCGTGCAGACCAACGACAACACACAGGGAGCGCTCAACGAAGCGCGCGCCCGCATGCAGTCTCCCTACAAACGCGAGCGCACCGACAACTAAACAGGGGTGTTATTCTTCCCTCTATTCCTGGCCGAATTCCGGTTTCAGAATTATTCAAAATTGTTGTATGCGAGAAATGAAATTGTCATTCCGCAGCACCTTTTTGTTCGTCATTCCGCAGCGCAGTAGTACTCCGTGATGGAAGAGAGCCTTTGCGCAGTAAACTCACTCCTAAGCCAGCCGCAGTAAGCAACGCGCATAGATAGGCAAATAAATCACCGTGCGCAGCATAAAAAGTAATGTCGTGCTCATAGTTGAAGCCGACTTGCAGGCTGGTGCGTATATGCCGCGGAGCAGCGCGTACGACGCGGCCATAGGGATCAATCGCAGCCGTCACTCCAGTATTGGTCGAGCGCAGCACCCAGCGATGATTCTCAATCGCGCGCATGCGCACAATATTCAGGTGTTCCCATGCCGCGCTGGTATCGCCATACCATCCATCGTCGGAGATATTTACCAACACATCCGCGCCCGAATTTGCATACTGGCGAACCTCGTCTCCGAAGGCCGACTCATAGCAGATAAACGTGCCAATACGATGCCCTCCTGTGGCAAAGAGCACCCGCTGCTTTCCCGGATCGAACTCCCCTACATCCTCCACCAGGCTTCCAGCAAAGGATAGTAGATTTTTATAGGGAACATATTCGCCAAAAGGAACAAGATGCATCTTGTCGTATCTGCCGGCAAAGTTCCCGTCCGGCTGAACAAAATCTGCGGAGTTATATAAGTCATAGCCTCGTTTGACTGAGTTATCCCTGTCCGTCCCGATAGCTCCCACAATAATCGGAGCGTTGGCCGCGCGTGCCAGCTTTGACATGCTCAGACGAAACTCCGCATCACTCTCGAAAAAACCATTCGGAGCCTCCGGCCATACGATCAAATCGCGCGACTCCAGAAACTGCGTTTCGTCCAGACCTGCATGCGGATCAAGACACTTCGTTGCAGCCATCTCCGGAATTCCATCGCAGGAATTATTCAGAGGAGGAAACAGACTGAGCTGCGAAAACGCATTGAGCATCTCGCTCTTTGTCAGCGCTGGCTCAGCGCTCTCCGCTGCCACGCCGACTTTAATGTTTTCCTGCAAAAGCGTTGCATTTGCCTGCGTCTCTTCAACGGCGGGCGGCTGAATCTGTCTTAGAAAGACGACATACAGCAGAAGAAGAAGTACGCACGCCCCCATCAACGCAGGCCGCGTAAAACGCCGTTGCTTCAGCGTAATTCTGAGCAACCAGAGAGCATTTATCGTCGCAATAATAAAAGAGATTCCGTACGCTCCGACATACGGAACAAGCCGCATCAGGGGATGATTATCAACCTGCGTAATGCCGAGCAGATCCCAGGAGAGTCCTGCGACACGAGATCGCGTCAACTCCACCGCAACCCAGGCAAAGGGACTTAGCAGAAGCACGCCCTGTACTCCCAGATTCTTTCCCCATAAATTCGCGCGACGAAATGCAGCCAGCAGTACGCCAAACAATGCATGATACAGCCCAAGATACAGACAGAAGAGAATTAGAAGTCCCACCGCCGCAGGCTTGGCGATACCTCCGTATTGGTGCAGCGTTGCATAGATCCAGTAAAAATTACCCAGATACCAGACCACTCCGGAGACGTATCCCAGAGCCGCAGCCTGTAGCGCGCCAACCGGCTCCCCCTTGGCATCTTTTCCTGTTAGGGCAAACAGAAGTGGAGTCAGCGCAATCCAGCAAAATGCCGTTCGCCAAACAGGAACTGGCCCTGCAATGGGAAACGGCAGTATCTGAAGTACGCCGGAAAGAATCGCAAAAAGCCATAAACGAACAGGAATTAATCGCATTGCACCGCAGTTTAGCATCGCACCGCCATCGTAATATTTCTGTTCCTACAAGCCTATCAGGCTCGCTCTTCTTTCACATACACTCCAAACATAGGTCTTCGCTTATTCAAATTAATCTATAAATAATCTCAAAAATACATCCAATTTATTTGCAAGAGCGTTTTTATCTATGTATCCTTCGTAATGAAATGGTAAGGTAAAGGTCGCACCTCGATCGACGACCATAACTTACTGGAATATCCGAGTAGATATAAAGCAGAATGCGCTCAGGAGAACAAATTCCGATCGCACCCAGGAGATAATATATGGACGTAAGCCGTATTCTCGCGGAAATTGATGCACAGATCTCGAAACTTCAACAGGCTCGCGAACTCCTCTCCGGCTCAGCCGTGAAGTCGAGCAAGGGTTCTGACAGTCCCAAGGCAAGCAAAGGCCCCGGTCGTCCCAAGGGACGCAAAGCTCTTGGCCGTCCCAAGGGCAAGAAAGGCCCCGGTCGCCCCAAGGGGAGCAAGAATGCTGCGTCCGTTGCGGCGCCTGACGTGGCCTCGCCTCGCAAGCGCAACCTTAGCCCCGAGGGTCGCAAGAAGATTGCCGATGCGATGAAGCAGCGTTGGATTGAGCGCAAAAAACTGGCCGCAGCAAAGTAGACGTCTTCTCCGGTAAAGAATAAAGCGCTCACGGTAAAGTGAGCGCTTTATTCTTGCTGTATCCAGCATCCAACTGGCGAGTGACTACTTTTGAGACTGCATCGGCATCATGATTTGCGGACCGGCCAACAGGTTGGAGCGTCGTCGCACTACATGCGGAGTCACCACCACCACAAGCTGAACGGTATCCTTCTCCCCATTCTGCGCATTGGGAACCTCAAATCCTGGCAGGTCGCTCAGTCCGGGAATTCCCGACATGGCCGCGACCTCGCTCTTGGTCACATTACTCACCAGAAGCGCGCTCTCTCCCTCCGCCACTGTAATAACGGACTTGAATTGCCTGCTCTCCAGAATAGGATTGCCGTCGTTTGTGCTGCCTGATAGCGCCTCGATCTTCATGTCCAGCTTCAGATTGATACGTCCCGACTTCTCAATCCAAGGAGTCGTCGTCAGGGTTACGCCCAGGTCTTCGTAGGTGACTTGTGGAATCGTGGTGCCAGTGCTGCTTCCCGTGTACTGCGCCAGCAGACTGGCGACGGACACGCCATTGATCTTCGCGCTACTGAGCGCAGACGAAGTTGACGACGACAGTCCGGTGTTGTAACTCGACGACATGATCGGATACTTTGAACCCTCGCGGAAGGTTGCCTCCTGACGGTCGCTCACCCGCAACTGAACGTCGTCCAGAGCCCTTGTATCGGTCGAATTCATGCCCAGGTTGAACGCAACATTGCCCGTCTCCGTAATTCCCGTCATCATCGCTCCGCCGCCCACCACGCCGACCGTGCTGGACAACAGGCTGCTGGTCACCAGTCCCGATGCAATCAGCTCCCCTGCAACCACCAGATTGCTTGCCGACGCGCTCACCAGTCCCTGCGCAATCGCCTCCGCAACCAGCGACTGGTTGGCGCTTACCAGTGCCGCAGCCGCAGCATCTACGTTGTAGACTCCAGCCGACGTGGGGATCGTCGCTCCGGCGGTATGCGAGTTCGTCGTATCCACCTCGTACATCTTTACTTCGACCATCACCTCGCCGCTGTTGTCCATCAGATTCCGCAGCGTCCGATTCATCGGCAACAGAATCGCCTCTGGTGCGCGCACGACGATGCTTCCCTGTTCATTAATCGTACTCACCTTCTGTAACTCAAAGAGAGTCCGCATCACGTTTGCCAGTTCGGTGATCTGTTCTACAGTCGCCTCTGGCAGGTAGATCGTCTCCTCCATCTGCCGCTCCAGTCGTTCGCGATTCGACGGATCGTTCTTGGCAACCAGCATGCTCTTGGCATCCACGGGAACGGTGAAGACATGCCCCATCATCCCCAGCGTCGCGATGGCCTGCTCGTAGCGCACATTCTCCATATCAAAGCGAAGCTGCTTTCGCTCCACCGACTCGTCAAAGACCGCGCGAATTCCATAGGCACGCGCTACGTTGAGCATCACATCCTGAACAACGCCGCGCATATGGAAACTCTTTACTTCATCGCTGGGCTGAAGCCGCACGGCTCCCAACAGTTGCGGAGCCCGAATCACCCAAGGCTCGCGTACGGAACCGCCAGAGAGTTCTTGCGCCAACTTTGCCAATGATTCCGGCACGACGCTGCCAACTCTGGCAGAGTCCGCTGTATTGGCTGTACCCGTTCCCAGCAGCGCTGCCATGCGCTGGGCCACATTCGGGTCGTCAGGAGCGATCTCTCTCGCCTCGGCGAGAAGACCCTCTGCCAACACTCTCTGCCCAGCCATCTGCGCTTTGCCCGCCTGCTGCATCAACTCGGTGACGCGATGCTCTCGCGTCACCGCGATTGCCTGCGCATAAGTACGGTTCGTCGGATCCAGCTTCTGCGCGTCTCTGAAATTCTGCTCCGCCCCAATCAGGTCGTCGCGCTTCAGCTTCTTTGCTCCTGCCAGATACGCGTCTTCGGCCTGCCGACGTTGCCGCTTGCTCGGCGAGGTCGCCCCCACAGTCGATCCTCCCGATGCCGCGCCTGCAACGGCCGCAGGCACAGACGTAGCGGGTTGTTCCTGTACTGCCTGCCCCACGGAAGGCAGTGTTGCGGAGGTCTGCGCCAAGGCAACATCGCCGCCGCAAGCGAGCACAAGGCAGAGAACGATCCACGCGCCCAGCCATCGCGCATGCCGTCCATCACAAAAATTTATTGAGAAATCCATTCCCTGCTATCTTAGACGTTTCACAAAGGCAATCAGAGCCGCAAATTGGAAAACTCTCTTGTCTATGCTCTGGTGCCTGCATGTGCGCGAATTCAGCCTGCCTGTAGCCCGCCCGCGCTGAGTCTGCCAAGCCAGATCCACTCGGTCGGTCCTAGCGGCTTCTAACCGCAATCTGCATTCCTGGACGCATTCCGACCGCCTGTCGCTCGCTTACCACGGGTCTCTCGCTCATGACGGGACGGCGCATTCCCTTGCGAATCTGCACCGAGTCCATCTCCAACTCCGCCAGCGTGCGGCTCAACGTATTGCGATGCATGCCCAACTCCGTGGCCGCCTTGCATTGGTTGCCCTTGTGTCGTGCCAGAACTTCCATGATGTAGCGTTTCTTGAACTGCCGCACCGCTTCCGCATACGGAATTCCGGCGCTATGCATCTGTGTAATCAGGACGTCCATTTCGCGTTTCAAGGGCATAACCTCACTTGCTGGTCATTTAGGATGAATCTCTACTTTAGACCACTCGGGCCGTTTGATCCAGAGCAAAAAAATGTCTCGGAATCCAGCGGAACTTTACAGAATTTTCTGCTGAATATATGCGGGAATCAGAAAAGACATATTGTCCGCAACTTTCATCAGATACGGAGTCAAAACCGATTTCGCTACGACATCGGCCTTGGGAGCAAAGCTCGAAATCGACATCAAGATGCCGATCCCGACCATACAGGCACGAACAAATCCAAACGCCGAGCCAAAGATGCGATCCGTCAGATCCGCCCCGATCACATGCAACTTCGCCTTCATGGATCGTCCAAGCAGTTCAAAAATAATGACCATGACGACAACGATCAACACAAAAGCAATGATCTGCGCGACCGAATCCGTAGTAACAAAACCTCTCTCACGGATTCGATCGCCCAGATCGGCATAGTACTGGCTGGCCAGTTTAAACCCTGCAAAGTATCCCAGAAGTCCGCACACGGCGCGCACAAGCCCCGTCATAAACGCTCGCCCCACGGAAAAGATCAGAATCGCAGCCAGCAGCCAGTCCAGCCAGTTCCAATCTGCCACATTCATCCTTACACCTTTATGGACGCGGTCATGCCGCCGATCTTATCCAATCCTTCGATTCCAGTCAGCAGGCGGAAAGCCTCCATGTACTTCTCGCGCGTATGCGTTACCACCTCGTCGGGCAACTCCGGCGCAGGAGCCTGCTTGTTCCATCGGATCGACTCAAGATAATCGCGCACATACTGTTTGTCAAAGCTGGGCTGCGCGCCGCCCGGAGCATAGCTCTCCGCAGGCCAGTAGCGCGAGGAGTCCGGTGTCAGTACCTCGTCGGCCAGAACCATTCCCACACCGTCGATCCAGCCAAACTCGAACTTGGTGTCGGCCAGAATCAGCCCCTTGGTCGCAGCATACGCCGAGGCCTTGGCATAGATCGTCAGGGTCAATCGGCGCAACTCCGCTGCCGCCTCCGCGCCGACCATCGCCTCCATCTGCTCGTAGCTGATGTTCTCGTCGTGCCCACCGTCGTTGATCTTTGCCGCCGGGGTAAAGATCGGCTCGGGCAACCGCTCGCTCTCGCGCAGTCCCTTCGGCAGTTGAATCCCGCAGACCGCTCCCGTCGCCAGATAATCCTTCCACCCCGAGCCCGAAAGATACCCGCGCACCACGCACTCCACCGGGAACATCCGCGCCCGACGCACGATCATGCTGCGCCCGGCGATCTGCTCGATGAACTTCGTCTCCGCGACGATCTTGTCTGCCGCCAGACGCGTCCCGAAGATCGTCTCCGAGAACGGCTCCAGTCGCTCGGCCATCGCCGTCGCTTCGGTCGCCAGCAGGTGATTCGCCACGGTGTCCTTCAAAAACTCGAACCAGAAATCAGAGATCTGGGTCAGAATCCTGCCCTTGTCTGGGATTCCCGTTCCCAACACATGGTCAAACGCAGAAATTCTATCGGTCGCCACAAACAGCAGGTCTTCGCCCAAGGCGTACAGGTCGCGAACCTTGCCCCGCGCAACCAGAGGCAGGCCGCCCAAATCAGTCTTCAAAATCGCTTTCGTCATGTTAAGAACGTATCACTCTCACCCCTCGGAACGAGGGTTTCTTGTTACAAGTTTGCATCTTTCCTGAAGTGAACGGCAAGCGCGGTCACCAGAGCGGCAATCGTCGACTCGGCAGCCTCCAGATGCGGAGCCAGCTCCAGTTCGTCGAGCGCCCGCGAGGTGATCGGCCCGATCGAAGCCCGCACCACCGACTCCGGCAGAGCCAGCCCCGCCGTCTCCAGCAGAGCCGCTAGATTTCGCGCCGTTGACGCGCTGGTAAAAGTCACCGCGTCGGGATAGTTTGCTGCGTCGGCAAAGAGAGCTGCAACCGCCTCCAGCGAACCCGCAGGAACCCGATTCGCATAGCCCGCCGCAACCGTCACCTGCGCCCCGGCCACCGTCAGCACATCGCGCAACGTCGTCGGAGCCTGTTCTCCCAGCACCAGCAGAACCCGCAGCCCTTGCGCCTCTGCTCGCAGAGCCTCGCCCAATCCCTCAGCCGTATACACTGGCGGCATCACATCGACGCGCAGGCCCAGTGCCTCGACCGCCCGCGCCGTCGCCGGCCCCACCACCGCAACCCGCCTCGGCGCAGCAGCGATTCCCTGCTCCTTCGCTCGCTCCGCGAAGGCTGCAACCGCGTTGGCGCTGGTAAACCCCACCAGATCGAACTGCGCAAGCTTCGCCAAAGCCGCATCCAGCGCGGCGAACGACGCAGGAGGCCCAATCTCAATCGCCGGGATGCAGATCGCCGTCGCGCCCAGCGCGCTCAGTCGTTCCGCCAACTCCGAGGCCTGCCCCGCAGCGCGCGTCACCAGAACTCGCCGCCCGTGCAGTCCACTGTGGGATTCCTTGCCGCACTCGCTGGCGTTCGCCCCGCTCACGGCTTTGCCGCCTGACCTCTCGCTATCACGCGCTCGTAGTACGCCTCGTAGCGAGGGATAATCCGGCTGGAACAGAAACGGTCGCTCGCCGTCTTGCGCGCCGCCGCTCCCATCGCAGCCAACCGCTCTGAATCGTTTAGCAGAGCAATCGCCGCCCCGGCCATCGCCTCCGTGTCGCCGACGGAGAACAGCAGCCCATTGACTCCGTCGTCAATCAACTCTGGAACCCCGCCAACCCGCGTCGCAATCGCCGGAACCCCGCAGGCCATCGCCTCCAGCGCAGCCAGCCCAAAGGACTCCAGCTCCGACGGCATCAACATCAGATCGGCCAGCGGTAATAGTTCGTTCACGTTGTCCTGCTTGCCCATAAAGTGAATGTGATTGGCCACGCCCAGCTTCAGCGCCAGATGCTCTGCCGCCGAGCGATCCGGCCCATCGCCGATCAGCATCAGACGCGCTGGCACGGCGGCAACGACCCGCGCAAAGACCTCAATCACGTCCAGAATCCGCTTCACCGGACGAAAGTTCGACAGATGAACCAGCAGTTTTTCCGCAGGTCGGTCGTCCGCAGCCGGAGCCGCAAATCTAGGCCGCATCGCCATAACCTTCGCCTTGTCGTGGACGTAGAAGTCGCAGTTGACGAAGTTGTGGATTACCTCGATCTCGTCCTGAATCCCGAAGGCCTCGCGCGTCTGATCGCGCAGATAGCCGGAGATCGCCGTCACCCCGTCCGACTGCGCGATTCCGAACTGCGTAATCGGCAGGTAGGAGTGATCCTGCCCCACCAGCGTTATGTCGGTTCCATGCAGCGTTGTAATGAACGGAAGATAACGCCGCCGCGCCACCTTCTGCTGCGTCTCGATCATCTGCCGCGCCAGCAACGCCGAGATCGAGTGCGGAATCGCATAATGCACGTGCAGCAGGTCGAGTTCATAGAACTCGGCAACCTCAGCCATACGCGTGGCCAGCGCCAGATCGTACGGTGGATGCTCGAAGAGCGGGTAGTGGTAGACATCCACCTCGTGATAGTGGATGTTGGTCTCGCGTCCGCTCAGGCGAAACGGCAGCGATGAGGTAATAAAATGAACCTCGTGCCCGCGCGCCGCCAGTTCGATGCCCAACTCCGTTGCCACCACGCCCGATCCCCCATAGGTCGGGTAACAGGTAATGCCAATCTTGCGCCGAGGAGTCTTGTCACTGGTCGATTCCATTGCCACCGTCATAAACCTCTTCGTGTCCGATCCTGAGATGTGGAGCCAGATCCTCCGCCTCGTGCGATCTTACTCCAGCATTCCTATCGGTCGAATCATTGCTATAGACGTTTGATGAATTGTCATTCCGCAGCGAAGCGAAGGAATCTACTGTTCCTCGCTGCTCCACGATCTAAACCTTCAGCAAAAATTCTCTAATGAGCCGCGACGAGCTTGCGCCGGGGATGCGTAGCCACCACATCCGGAGGCGAGGCGAAGGCCATCGTCAACACTGGGCAAGAAGCCTCGGTAATGATTCGATAGGCGATGTGCAGGTGAGCCATGGAGGCCTCCAGCGAGGCTCTTCGCACTCCCAACACAATCAGCTTCGCCTTCTGTTGCCGTGCATAATCGATCACGGCGTTCGAGACCTCGCTGCCGAAGGTTGTCGCGCAGATCGGCGTATCGACCACCACGCCGCTCTCCGTCGCCAACTGCTGCAACGCCTCGGACATGATCGACGGAACCACCTGACACTCGGCGCGACCCTCCAGCGTCCGCGGCATCACATGAAGGCAGTGCAGCGGCGAGGCGGTCAACTGCGAGAAGCAGGCCGCAAAGCGGATCGCATGAATTGTAGTGAAGTGAAAATCCGTGGCAAAGACCACCGGCCCATCGGACTGCAACGCTTTTTCGGCGTTCATCGCTCTCGGCCCCACGGTCAACACCGGGCAGGGGGCCTGTCGCAGCACGGCCTCGGTCGTCGAGTCAAAGACGATGCGCTCCAGCCCATGCAGCGCGCTGGTTCCCATGATTGTCAGATCAATCTTCTTCTTGCCAATCGTCGCCAGAATCGTCGCAATGGCGTTGCCCTGGCCCAGAATGGCCTCGCACTTTACCCCTGCCTGCTCTGCCTTTTGCCGCAACTGCTCAAGCTCAGCCTGACAGTCCTCGAAGGAAAGCTGCCCCGACGAGGCTGGAGCTTCGGTCCGCGGATCCGCGCCAACGGGACGATTGAAGACATGCAGGATCACAAGACTCGCCCGCAACGCGATGCAAGTATCGATGGCCGTGCGGCAGGCTGCCTGCGAAGCGACCGAAAAATCGGTGGCGACAAGCAGCCTCTCGAAGGAGGGCATCGTATCGGTCGTGGATGTTTGCATGGGAGACATCTCTTTTCTTGCACACAGAGGAGCTTCTTACGCGCGGCAAAACCAGAAATTAGCCGCTAGAAACCGTGCAGCCTCTGATTGGAGTGAGATGGAACCGGAATCGAGCGATCGAACAACGCTCTTTCACCTCCCGGAGTAGTCTGCCTCCGTCGCGCGGCATGAGCCACTAGACGAAGATTAGCGTTAATACAGGGTAGATCGCAGTGCCAACGATCACGTCGTGAACGAAGCATGATTCCTTCATTCGCATCCAGATACAGTTCATACCGCTCAGCACAACCAACACAGAGCCAAAAGAACTCCGTGTTCTTTCCCCGCCGTTCCAGCGAATAATAATCACCGCCACTGTCGAGGAGACGAAACTCTGCATGGCAGACGGGATTCATGCAGCAGGTGAGCATTGGCCTCCTCCTCGAACCCAAATCTTAGGGGTTCTCAAGGTCGAAAGCTGTGATACCTGTCACGGCTCTGCAACATTGGAAATCAATTCAGAACAACGAATTACGGATAAGTTGCTAGCATTTTGAACGCGCTCACGGACCCGCATAAACCCTTATTCCGCGGCAATGTTGTCATTCCGCAGCACAGCGGAGGAATCTGCTTTTGCCTTTGTCTGTTCTTTGATTGTCATTCTGAGTACAGAGAAGAATCTCCGCATTTTGCCCGCAGCCCTCTGCCCCGCATCATCAACAAAAATGATCGACGTGGATTGTCCCGCAAAACGGCAAAAGAGCGCCCAGAATCGGCGCTCCTTTTACCGTTTCCCATCTTCTACTGGCGCGATACAGGCTGCGGCGATGCCGGCAGTACGGCCGGCATCGCCGCAGCCAGAACTTCCGGAGTCACCTCTTCCAACACGGGTAGTTTCTCTTCCAGCGCGATCTGCAACACCTCGTCCATCTGCTCGACGAAGTGCAGCTTCATCTCGGTCTTCAGCAGTTCGGGAAAGTCAGCCAGATCCTTGCGATTATCCGCAGGGACGATCACCTCGAAGATTCCCGCGCGATGCGCCGCCAGCAGCTTCTCCTTCAGTCCGCCAATCGCCAGCACCTTGCCCCGCAGCGTGATCTCGCCGGTCATGGCGATCTCGCGCCGCACCTTGATTCTGGTCAATGCGCTGGCCAGCCCAGTCGCCAGCGTGATTCCCGCCGATGGGCCATCCTTCGGAATCGCGCCCTCCGGCACATGCACATGGATGTCGACGTGGCGATAGAACTCCTTGCTCAGGCCCAGATATTGCGAGCGCGAACGGATATAGCTGAGCGCGGCCTGCGCCGACTCCTGCATCACGTCGCCGAGCTGCCCGGTCGTCGTCAGTTTGCCCTTGCCATCCAGAATCTGTACCTCGGTTTGCAGAATCGTCCCGCCAACCTCGGTCCACGCGAGGCCCGTCACCAGACCGATCTCACTCTTCTCCTGCACCTGCGAGTCGCGGAACTTCTCCACGCCCAGCAGACCGTTCAGATTCTCTCCCGTCAGTAGTTCGTGATGACTCGCTCCGCTCTCGACCACCTTGCGCGCCACCTTGCGGCAGACGTTGCCAATCTCGCGTTCCAGATTGCGCACTCCGGCCTCGCGCGTGTAGCCGCGAATGATTCCGCGCAGCGCGTCGTCCTCGAAGACGACCTGCTCTTCGGTCAGCCCGGTTCCCTCGCGCTGCTTGCGGACGAGGTACTGCTTGGCGATCTCCAGCTTCTCCAACTCGGTGTACCCGTGCAGCCGCAGAATCTCCATGCGATCCTGCAAGGCTCCGGGAATTGTATGCAACACATTCGCCGTGGCTACAAACAGCACGTTCGACAGGTCATACTCTACATCCAAGTAGTGATCCTGAAACGATGCATTCTGCTCCGGATCCAGAACCTCCAGCAGCGCGCTCGCCGGATCGCCGCGAAAGTCCGAGGCCATCTTGTCGATCTCGTCCAGCATAAAGACCGGATTCTTGGTTCCAGCTTTCTTCATCGCCTGAATGATCTGCCCCGGCAGCGCTCCAATATACGTCCTGCGATGCCCGCGAATCTCGGCCTCGTCGCGCACTCCGCCCAGACTCATGCGCACAAACTTCCGCCCCGTAGCCTTGGCAATCGACATTCCCAGAGAGGTTTTCCCCACGCCCGGAGGTCCCACAAAACACAGGATCGAACCCTTGGGATTCTTCACCAATTGGCGCACAGCCAGAAACTCCAGAATCCGCTCCTTAATCTTCTCCAAACCATAATGATCCGTGTTCAGGATCGACTCGGCGTGTTCAATCGAGCGAATCTCCTTCGAGCGTTTCTTCCACGGCACAGCCAGCAGCCAGTCCAGATAGTTGCGCGATACGGTCGATTCGGCCGACATCGGAGGCATCGCCTCCAGCTTGCGCAACTCCTGTAGGCTCTTCTCAATCACGTCCTTCGGCATCCCCGCCGCTTCGATCTTCTTCTTCAACTCGTCGAACTCGGACTTCTCGCCGCGCCCCAACTCCTTCTGGATCGCCTTGATCTTCTCGTTGAGGTAGTACTCCTTCTGCGCCTTCTCCATCTGCCGCTTCACCCGCGACTGAATGGTGCGATCCATATTCAGCTTCTCAATCGCCAGATCGAGGACATCGCCCACCCGCTCCAGCCGCGTCTCCGGGTCGAAGACGTCCAACAACTGCTGCTTCTCGTCGATGGAGAGCTGCAGGTTCGCGGCGATCGTGTCGGCCAGCTTGGAAGGCTCGTCCATGCGAACGCTAGCTGCCAGCGTCTCCTGATTCAGCGATTGCTGTAGCTTCATGTACTGCTCGAAGAGCGTATGAACGCGCTGCATCAACTGCTCAACCTGTGGCGTCACCTCAAGCTGCGTCTTACCCTTGCGCACCGTGGCGACGAAGAATCCGTCCACGTCCGTCACATCGATCGTCCGCGCCCGCTCGACTCCCTCCACCAACACCTTGATATTGCCATCCGGCATGCGAACGCTCTGCACGATGTTGCCGATGGTTCCCGTCTCATAGATGTCGTCTGCGGTCGGCTCGTCCACCGAAGCGTCGTGTTGCGTCGCCAGAAAAATCTTGCGATCTCCCGCCAGCGACTCCTCCAGCGCGCGCACGCTCGACGTCCGTCCCACCACAAACGGAGTCATCATATGGGGAAAGATCACCATATCCCGAATCGGCATCATCGGCATCTTCCGGGTTTCCCCGGTCAAAACGTTCTTGGATTGGTTTGCCATCGCTCTCCCATATGCACTGTTTGCCACCACAAAGAATGCAAACTGCGGTCAACACTGTCAGGTGATTGTAATGCTTTTGCTCATTCAACGGGGCAGACTATTCTGGCCGTCCTCTGCCTGACTCCTGTATCTGAAAGATAAGATGTATGCAAACGGGCGGAATCTGCAATTTTTACGAGTCGGTAATCACCATCACAATCGTAGGTTGGCGAGTCTGTGTAGAATAGTCTGCGAAGCTCAAAATGCAATAGACCGTTATAGAGGAGATCACCGCACCATGAAGCTTACACCCGGAAAACTCGCAGGATTGAAGTCCGTCTCCAACGCTCGCGGAGTCATCGCAGCTGCCGCCATGGATCAGCGCGGCTCCCTACAGAAGTCGATCGCCAAGGAGCGCGGAACCCCGGCCACGGGCCAGGACCTCGAGACATTCAAGACGCTCGTCACCGACGTTCTTTGTCAGCATGCTTCCGCCATCCTGCTCGACCCCGAGTACGGCCTGCCCGCCTCCAAGCAGCGCCACGGCAAGGGCCTTCTGCTCGCCTATGAGAAGACCGGCTACGATGCGCAGACCGCTGGCCGCCTGCCTGACCTGCTCGACGTATGGTCGGTTCGCCGCCTGAAGGAAGCTGGCGCGGATTGCATCAAGATCCTGCTCTACTACACCCCGTTCGAGAAGGCTGCGATCAACGACCTGAAGCAGGCCTGGATCGAGCGCATCGGCGACGAGTGCCTCGCCCACGACATCCCCTTCTTCCTCGAGTTCGTCGGCTACGACGCCGAGGGCGGCAACGAGAAGACCGTTGAGTACGCCAAGAAGAAGCCGTCCATCGTTGCCGGAGCAATGAAGGAGTTCAGCAAGGCGCGCTACAACGTTGACGTTCTCAAGGTTGAGGTTCCCATCGTGATGGACTTCGTCGCTGGCACCAAGGCCAACAATGGCGGCCCATCCGCCTACACCCGCGCCGAGGCTCTGCAACTCTTCCGCGACGCCGAGGCGGTAACCGAAAAGCCGTACATCTATCTGTCGGCTGGCGTCTCCAACCCGGTCTTCATCGAGACCCTCGCGCTGGCTGGCGAGTCGGGCACCAAGTTCAACGGCGTTCTCTGCGGCCGCGCAACCTGGAAGGACGGCATCGCCGTCTATGCCAAGCAGGGCGAAGCAGCCTTCCGCACCTGGCTGGAAACGACCGGCGTCGAGAACATCAAC
Source organism: Acidobacteriaceae bacterium (assembly GCA_031296325.1). Classification (GTDB taxonomy): domain Bacteria; phylum Acidobacteriota; class Terriglobia; order Terriglobales; family Acidobacteriaceae; genus Edaphobacter. The sequence continues at coordinate 19,972 of JARLFY010000022.1, forward strand.
AACGTCAACAAGGCGCTCGAGGCCGCAAGCCCCTGGTTCCTCAAGTTCGGCGTTAAGAGCGTCGAAGAACTCGGCTAGTTCAACCACTCCGGCAACCGCTGCGGAGAACAGCAATCAGAAATCAGACGGGCCGCAGAGATACTCTGCGGCCCGTTCTGCATTTTGTTTGTCATTCTGGGCGAAGCGAAGAATCCCCGCATCTTGCTCACCCACAACACTCTACCTCACTGGAAAAACGCGCTAGGGCGTATCGACATATACACGTTGCTTTGTGACGCTGCTGTTGCCTCTCTTTTGTTTGTCATTCCGCAGCGTAGCGGAGGAATCTGCTTTTGCCGTTGCGGTTGTCTTTGCCGTTGTCTTTATAGTATTTCCCCCCAA
>JARLFY010000088.1 GCA_031296325.1 Acidobacteriaceae bacterium
ATCCCCTTGGGGGGAAATACTATAAAGACAACGGCAAAGACAACCGCAACGGCAAAAGCAGATTCCTCCGCTGCGCTGCGGAATGACAAACAAAAGAGAGGCAACAGCAGCGTCACAAAGCAACGTGTATATGTCGATACGGCCTAGCGTCGCTGGCTGCGTGCGATGGCTGCCTTGGCCTCGTTGTCGGCCTCGCGCTTGCGTTCGGTGGCGCGCTTGTCCCACTCCTGCTTGCCCTTGGCCAGTGCCAGTTCGCACTTTACCCGCCCATTGCGAAAGTAGATTCGCGTGGGGATCAGGGTAAATCCCTTCTGCCGGGTCAGGCTCTCCAACTTGCGCAGCTCGTTTTTGTTCAGAAGCAGCTTACGTGTGCGCAACTCCTCGTGATTCATCGCGTTGCCGTGCGAGAACGGCCCGATGTGCGCGTTCAGCAGGAAGCACTCGCCATCCTTCAGCAGCCCGTAGGCGTCCTTCAGGTTGGTCTTGCCCTCGCGGATCGACTTGACCTCGGTTCCACGCAGCGCGACTCCAGCCTCGAAGCGGTCGAACAGCGCGTAGTTGAAGCTGGCCGAGCGGTTATACGCGGCGTCGCGCATCCCCGAGGCCACCGGATCGCGATCCTTCTGCTTGACCACGGGCTTGGTCTGCGCGGCAACCGTCGGATTGGAGAGCGATCTGGCCATAGGGAGAACCTCGCGACTCCTCTTCGCGCACAGTCTGCGGAACGAGTCGGAACATCCCAGTTTAACATGTTGTAGCAAGTTGACTCACTTGTCGGCACTCGCAACGTCTAACCTACACCCGCAAGCGCTCTACAGGCTTAGTGTCAGGTATTTTGTAGACTTGATGCGGAGATTGATTCTGAGAAACACACCCGAAGACAGGCGAAATGGCGCATAACTTCAACAGGCCGAACCCAGTGCGAATGCTATACTCGACCCAGTCCCACCAGTCCAATGTGTGCGACCGTCTGGCAAACGTCCCCGCAGCGCTCGGCACTTTTTCAGCCGCATCTCAGGTCTATTTTCCTGAATCGTCTGGATCGGATCGTCTGTCAGGGACAATCGATCTTCACCGTCGGCGCGCTTTTCTACTCGGTGCGACGATGCAACAGACTCATATCTTCGGCGCGGAACAGATCTCAGGCGCAAAGGAAGCACACGACATCGGCATGACTCGCGGCTACCCACTCTCCCACTCCAAGTTCTCCTCCTGCCTCCATCGCGGGTTCGTCGCTGCGCGGTTTGCTCTTCTCGCAGCGCTCTTTGTCGCGCCAGCCTTCAGCCTCTCCGCTTTCGCGCAGACTGCTGGCGGATGGAACAGTCGCGGCCAAAAGGCCGAGCTGCACGAGGACTACGACGCAGCCTATAATGCCTATCTGCACGCCCACCAGAAGGCTCCCAAGGACATGCGCTACATAGCGCGTCTTGACCGGATGCGCTTTCAGGCCGCCGCCGTCCATGTAGATCAAGGTCGCGTCCTGCGTCAGAACGGCGACATCGCCGGAGCGCTCAACCAGTTCACCCGCGCTCTCCAGATCGATCCCGGCAACGAGGCCGCCACGCAGGAGATCCAGATCACCCAGCGTCAGGATCAGTCCTCCAGCGTTGCGCTCCCCCCGCAAGGCACGACCGATTCCGACGCGATCCTGCACGATATCGCCAGCGTCTCCGCACCCGTCGCGCTCAAGCCTGTCTCCAACGACCCCATCACACTGCATATGGTGGAGGATGCCAAAAATATCTACCTGGCCATCGGCAAGGCCGCCGGACTCAACATCCTCTTCGATCCCGACCTGACCACCAAGCGCATTCCCGTAGACCTGACCAACGTCGGACTGAGCGACTCCCTGCGCATCGTCGGATTGCTCTCGGGAACCTTCTACAAGCCGGTTACGACCGACACCGTCTATGTCGCAGCGATAAGCAAGCATGGGGATCTGGACGAGCTTGCCCTACAGACTTTCTACCTCTCCAACGCCAGTCAGGCCAGCGACATACAGGAGATCGCCACCACCATCCGCAACATGCTTCCCCCCGACATCAAGATCATGCAGAGCGCGAGCCAGAACGCCCTGATCGTGCGCGGAACTCCCGATGAGCTTCTTCTGGTACAAAAGATCATCAACGATCTGGATCGCACCAAGGCCGAGGTCGTCGTCGATGTAGCCATCCTCGAGGTCAACCGCGACAAGATTCGCAATCTGGGCATCACGCTTCCGCAGACGGTCGGCATTACGCCTCAGGCCAGCGACACCGTCACCACCACCTCCAGCAGCAGCACCACCACCAACTCCGCCTTTACTCTGAACACTCTGGCCAACATGAAGGCCACCAACTTCGCCGTCACCATCGGTGGAGGAACACTCAACGCGCTGCTCTCCGACGCCGACACGCGCGTCCTGCAAAACCCCAGCATCCGCGCCACCGATGGCCAGACGGCCACCATGAAGATCGGGTCCAAGATTCCCGTCGCCACTGGTTCCTACAGCTCCGGCGTCTCGACCGGAAGTGTCAGCCTCGGCGTTCAAACCCAGTTCACTTACCTTGACGTCGGCGTCAACATCGAGATGACCCCGACCATCCATCTCGACCGCGAGGTCTCGCTCAAGCTCTCCGTCGAGGTCTCCACCCAGAGCGGTTCGGTCACCATCTCTGGAGTCACCGAGCCGATCATCGGCACACGATCCAGCAAATCGACCATCCAGTTGCGCGATGGCGAGCCCTGTCTGCTGGCCGGCATCATCACCAAGACCGACAACAACAACAACAGCGGAACCCCGGGCTTCTCTCAGGTTCCCCTGCTCAAGTACTTCTTCGGATCGGTCTACAAGGAGAATCAGCAGGACGAGGTCGTCTTTATTCTGGTGCCTCACATCGTCCGCGAGTCGGTGGTTACTCCCCTCAACACTCGCCTCATCGACACCGGAACCGGCAAGGACTACCAGCTTCGCCGCGCCTCTGCCAGCGAGACTCTTCCTGACGCTGCTTTCCAACCCACTCCAACTCCGGCGCAAACCACCAGCGCCGCCAACGCCGCCAACGCCATGGTGCAGCAGTTGAAGCAGCAAGCTATGCCGCCCCTGCCGCACGGAGCCAAGATCACCGCCTCGACTGACGCCAACGCCGCCGTTACCGGCTCTCCCGTCGTTCTCACCGTGCTTCCGCTCAACTCCACGCAGTCGGTTGGCAGCACCTTTACTGCGCGAATTCTCCTCTCCAACGCGCACGACATCTTCTCGGTTCCGCTGGAGCTTCAGTTCGACCCCAAGATTCTGCAACTGGTCAACGTTGACAGCGGCAGTCTGCTCACCAGCGACGGGCAGGCAATCGCTCTCGTCCACCGCGATCCGGGCAATGGAACCGTCGCCATCAACGCATCGCGCTCTCCTGGAGCCAACGGAGTCAACGGCGTCAACCATCAGGGTGAGATCTGCATTCTCACCTTCAAGGCCATCGCCGCCGGAGACACCAACATCGCTCTGACCAAGGTTGGAGCAAAGAACAGCCTCCAGGAAAGTCTGCCCGCCATTGGCTCGCAGGCTGTAGTGCATGTGAAGTGAGGTTCCAGATGCAGGGTTCCAGAGGCAAGGGGATGAGACAAACTTCCAGCTTCGAGGGAGAGAATTCAAGGCGCTGGCCGCTTGGCCCCCGCCCGGAAGCTCGCAGCTCGAAGCTCGCCCCTGAATCCGGCCTCACTTTGGTTGAACTCATCATCGTTATCACCATCGTCGCTATTCTGGCCACCGCAGCTCTGCCCTTTGCGCGCTTTCAACTCAAGAGGCAGAAGGAGCGCGAACTCCGCCGCGATCTTTGGGAGATGCGCGATGCAATCGACCGATACAAGGACGCAGCGGATCGCGGAGGCATTCAGATCAAGACTGACAGCCTCGGCTACCCGCCCGACCTACAGACACTGGTCGATGGCGTTGACGTTCAGGACAAGAAGGTTCGTTTCCTGCGCTCCATCCCCTTCGATCCTATGACCAAATCTCAGGAATGGGGGCTTCGCTCCAATCAGGACGACCCCACCTCCGACTCCTGGGGTGGACAGAACGTCTTCGACGTCTACACCAAAAGCTCCGAAACCGCCCTTGACGGAACAAAGTACAGCACATGGTAGACATGCTCCCAAACTCGTCCGCACCAAGCCCTCGCCTCGCTGAGCGCAGCGATTCGCGCCTTGCTCAGAGCGCGCAGACAACGCTGCAACAGGCGCAGGCGGATGACTCCGGCTTCACCCTGATCGAGCTTCTGATCGTTATGGTCATTATCTCGATTCTGGCTGCCATGGCCATTCCTGCCTACACTCGCAATGTTCAGGCCGCCAAGGAGGCCGTCCTGCGCGAAGACCTTTACATCATGCGTACGGCCATCGACTCCTATACCGTCGACCAGCAGAAGGCTCCGACCGCGCTGGACGATCTGGTTACGGCGCACTATCTCAAGGAGGTCCCCAAAGACCCCATGACCAACCGCTCTGACACCTGGATCACCGCCGAGTCGGACACCCTCAGCACCATCGACCAGACCGCCAGCGGCATCGGCGACGTTCACTCTGGCGCGCAGCTCTCCGCCATCGACGGGACCTCCTACACCACCTGGTAACCGCCGCAGCGAAACTGCGTCTAATATAATGCTAAGCTGCGTTGGTTCGCAGGCAGCGCGTCCCTCCGGAGAAACCTCATGCGTTCAAGAACCGACTTCGGTCTCGCCGTCCTGTTTACGGTAGCTTTGTTTGCAACCTCAAGCGGCCTCCACGCCCAGCAAGCCACGCCCCCGGCGACCTCCGCAACGCCCGCCACAACCACGCCTGCGTCCACAACTACACCGCCGGATGCCCAGCCCGCCGCTGCCAGCACTACAGACCGTCCCGCCTTCGGAGTACCCAACGACAGCGCCAAGTCCGACGCGAAGGCTGATGCCAAGCCGGACAGCACTACCCCAGCCGCCAAGCCAGCCGACGCAACCAAGCCTCCTGCCAAACCATTACCCTCACCCGGCGATGCTCTGAACCCGAACATCAAAAAAGGCAGCGAGGATGACGTGGACGCTGTCGGCACGCGCAACATCGGCGGGCGCGGCATGGGCAACTGGTACTCCACTAACTCCGAGATCAGCATGGGCAAGCAGTACTCCATGGAGATCGAGAAGTCCGCTCATCTGGTCACCGATCCGGTCGTCGTCGAGTACATCAACCGCGTTGGCCAGAACATCGTCAAGAACTCCGACTGCAAGGTTCCCTTCACCATCAAGATCATCGACTCTGATGAGATCAACGCAATGGCTCTGCCCGGCGGCTTTTTCTACGTCAACTCCGGGCTGATTCTGGCCGCCGACGAGGAGGCCGAACTGGCCGGCGTCATGGCGCACGAGACCGCGCATGTCTGCGCTCACCACGCCATGCGCGAGCTGACGCGAGCCAACTACGCCTCGATCGGATCCATTCCACTAATCATCTTTACGCAGGGTTCATGGACTGGCTACGGCATCTACGAGGCATCGCAACTCGCAGTTCCTCTCAGCTTTCTGGAGTTCTCCCGCGAGTACGAGGCCGAGGCCGACTGGCTTGGCCTGCAGTACATGTACAAGGCGGGCTACGATCCGCAGGCCTTCATCCAGTTCTTCGAGAAGATTGACGCGCTGGAGAAGCACAAGCCGGGAAGCATCGCCAAGGTCTTCGCCGACCATCCGCAGACGCCCGATCGCATCGCCCACTCCGAGCAGGAGATTGCAACGATCATGCCTGCGCGGCCAGACTACATGGTCACCACCAGCGAGTTTGACGACGTGAAAGCTCGCCTCGCCCGCATCGAAAACAAGCGCAAGGTTCTTGGCAAGGGCAACGACAATAAGCCGACTCTGCGCCGCACCAGCGACACCAACAACGATCCCAACGCCACGTCAGGCACCAGCTCCACCGACGATCGCCCGACTCTGGGCAAAAGAAACTAAAGCATTTTCATCGTTACCGTAATGCAGAGCGATATTTGTCATTCTGAGCGAAGTTCATGGGAAGGATCCCGCATTTTGCTTGCAGTGCGATACATCACCCCATCGCTGAAAATGCTCTGCCGCCTTTAATTCTCCGTATCTATCGCTGATAGGTTCCCATCCACTGGGCCTGGGCGAGCGTGTGTGGCTTGATGGCTTGCTCGAGTTCGGCCTTGGTGGCTCCGGGCTTGAGGTCGAGCCGCGCGTTGAGGGCGTAGAGCTTGAAGAAGTAACGGTGCGGTTTGCCCGGAGGAGGGCATGGGCCACCGTAGCCGATGCGCTTGAAGTCGTTGATGCCCTGCCGCGCTCCGTTGTCGAGCAGTTCGGTCTTCGACTCATCCTCGGTCAGGAGCGTGGCGCGAGCGGGAATATTCCAGAGCAACCAGTGCGTCCAGGTTCCATGTGGCGCGTCGGGATCGTCGGCGATGAGGGCGAGGGATTGCGTTCCATCAGGAACGTTCTGCCAAGTGAGAGCGGGCGAGAGGTCGTCGCCGTCGCAGGTGTGGCGGCGGGGAATCTCGCCTCCGTTGGAAAAGGCGGAAGAGCTGAGCGTGAAGGACATTGTGCGGCCTCCTGAGAGTTCATAGCGGATTGGATCTGCGCGGCGGGGAGCGGCGACATGGCTCCGCGAGCACGAACGCAGAATAATGAAAGGCACCAGCAGCAGAGCAACGACGATCATCAACGGCGTTTCGCGACGCTTGAGCATGGGGCAACTCCAGCGATCAAATACTACCACTCCGTCGTCCCTCTTTGTATTCATCCAACCCATCGCGATGCTGCTGCGATGGAGGGGCACCCGACGATTTCTGAAGGCTTCTATCGCGTGTGTAGTAGCTTGCTCAAAAGGAAAATCTCAGTTACGACGAGAAGAAGTATGAGAGGAATGATCCAGATCAGACGCTTCTTGTGTAGATTGCTCCATGGTTGGATTTCGTGACCTACCAGATGCGGCAGCTCTTGACTGGAGCCATTGGCGCACCCTGCTTGCAGCCGAAGGCCGGAGCGAAGCCGGGCTGGTTGACCACCACGCCGTTGACGCGGAAGCGGTCGGGCGAGTGGGGATCCTGCAACACCTGCGAGCGGACGGACTCGGGGCGGGCGTTCTGGCACCAGTTCTGCGCGAAGGCGATGTAGAAGCGCTGCGGCGCGGTGAAGCCGTCGCGCTTGGCGGCGAGGTCGATGTGGTCGTCCTTGGCGCGTTGCAGGTAGGCCATGAAGGCCAGCAGCAGGCCGCCATTGTCGGCGGTGTTCTCGCCCAGAGTAAGGCGACCGTTGATGTGGACGTTGTCGGCTGGATTCTTCTCCTCGACGGCGGTGAAGGAGCTGTACTCGTCGGCCAGACAGTCGGCGCGGGTGGTGAAGTTCTTCAGGTCTTCGGGAGTCCACCAGTCGTCGAGATTGCCCTTGGCGTTGAACTTGCGGCCCTCGTCGTCGAAGCCGTGGGTCAACTCGTGGCCGATGACGGCTCCGATGTGGCCGTAGTTCACTGCGTCATCTTTGGTGCGGTCGTAGAAGGGCGGTTGCAGAATTCCAGCAGGGAAGTTGATGTCGTTCATGCTGTCGTCGTAGTAGGCGTTGACCGTGGGCGGAGTCATATCCCACTCGGAGCGGTCTACCGGCTTGCCGATCTTGTTGAGCTGGCGATCGTTCTCGAAGGCGTTGGCGCGCAATTCGTTGCCAGCGGCGTCGTTGCGCGCGACGATCAGCTTCGAGTAGTCGCGCCACTTGTCCGGGTAGCCGATCTTGTTGGCCACGGTGGACAGTTTTTCCTTGGCGCGCAGCTTGGTGGGCGCGGACATCCAGTCGATCTGGTCGATGTCGCGGCCCATCGCGCTCTCGATGTCCTGAACCATCTCCAGCATCTTGGCCTTGCTGTCTCCGGCGAAGTACTGGTCGACGTAGACCTTGCCGATCGCCTCGCCCAGTGCGCCATTGACGTAGTTGGAGCAACGCTTCCAACGCGGCTGCTGTTCGGGCTGGCCGCGCAGAATACGTCCGTAGAAGTTGAAGTTCTCTTCGTCGAACGGCGTCGGCAGGTTGCGCGCCACGGTGGACAGCAGGTGGTAGCGCAGATAGGCCTGAAGGGTGGTTGTGTCTGCGGCGTTGATCTGCTTGGTCAGCTCCGGCCAGTAGTCGGGGGTGGAGTTGTTGATCTCGGTGACGTGGGGGGAGTGGATGGCGTCTTCAAAGTCGATGAAGCTGGGGCCGGTGAGGGCCATGAAGGTGGCGATGGGTTGAAGGTGGTAGGTCTTCTCGGGATCGCGCATGTCGACGACGCCGAGCGAGGCCTTGGCCAGCGCTGTCTCAAACGCCATGATGTTCTGCGCATCCTTCTGCGCCTGCGCGGGAGTGGATCCGGCCAGCGTCAGCATCTTGGCGATGTGGGCGACGTAGTCGGCGCGGAACTTCACGTCCTTGTCCCCGGTACGCAGGTAGTAGTCCTTCTCCGGCATTCCGAGGCCGCCCTGCTGAATGGTGGCGATCTGCTTGGTGGCGTCCTTCAGATCCTGCTGCTCGCCGTAGCCGAAGAAGACTTCCACTCCATTGCGTTGTAGTTTGCCGATAAGCGTGGCGAGTTGCGCGCGGTTGGTAGTCAGGGCGTTGATCTCGTCCAGCAGCGGCTGGATGGGCTTGAGTCCGGCGTCGTCGATGGCCTTGCTGTTGCTGCACGCGCTGAAGTAGTCGCCAATCTTCTGCTCGTCCGGTGTGCGCTTGGGACTGGGGACGGCGGCTTTGGTCAGAATCGCGTTCAACGACTGGGTGTTGACGTTGTAGAGGACGGTGAAGGGATCGACGTCGGGCTGGTCTGCGGGGATGGGGTGATTCGCATTGAAGTTTCCGCAGGAGTACTTGTACATGTCCACGCAGGGATCGGCGGTGAGATCCATCGACGATAGATCGAGCCCGGGCAGTGGCTTTTCGGGAGCGCGTGGCGCGGACGCAGGCGCATGGGACGCAGAGACTGTCGGCATCTGTTGCGCGAACAAGGACGGCGCTGCGAGGACAACACAGGCAAGAGCCGCGCTGGCGATGTGAAAAGAGCAGGGGAAATGGTTCAAGGCTGGGCTTGCTGGTCTTTCGCTCATGCTGGATCTCCGTGCAGAAATGCCTTTGACTGCGCTCAAGAGGACTGTTTCAGATGATTGCGGCGTTGCTCTCCGGTGGAGAACTACGCTGCGGGTTCGCCGGGGAGCTTGATGTGCAACTCTTCCTCTGGCTGTTCGTCCTCATTGATGATGGGCAGGCTGGGCAGACGAACCGTTCCGCCAGCCTCCTTGACGACGGCGTTGGCGTGGTCAAGAACCTCTTCGACGGTCAAAGTGTAGATCTCGCGACCGTTGTCGTAGCCGGATTCGATGGCCTGCTTCAGGTAGCGACCGGCCACCTGCGCGGCGAGTTGATCCGTGATGACGTAGCCGGTGCGGCGCTTCTGTTCAACCCAGGCGAGGTTGGGTAGGGCGACCCAGACGGGTCTTCCATTGACGGCGAAGCGGATGTCGGTGGCGTCGGCGTGGCGTGTGGCGATGGCGACCAAAGTCCCCTTCCAGACGCAGTGCAGTGGCTCGCGGGTCCAGCGGTCGGTAACTGTGAACTCTTCGTACATGAACCTAGCTTAGTGGACGAAAGGGGTTGGGGCAAGAAGAGAATCTCCAGCCGGGGCGGAGATTCTCCAGATTGCTAGCGGGCAGCCAGTACGCTGAGGCCGGATGCGTTGGCGGGAACGTAGTTTTTATAGACGCTGATGTGGAAGCAGGCCTGTTGAAACTCCTCTTCGACGTCGATCTTTCCCTCGGCGATCAGAGGCTGTAGATAGGCTCGCATCCACGCAATCTCGGTGATGGAGAGACCGTGCTTGGCAATATCGACGGCCTGTCCGGTGAGGTGCGGCGAGGCCGTGTCGCCGGTCGAGGGCGCGGCGTTTCCGTTGGTGTGGGTCAGGCGTTGCTGGAACTCGACGGTGCGCACGGCGGAGTCAACCTGTAGCGGCTGGTGGAAGTTGGCGTAGTGGTCGCGGGCCAGAACGGCGAGAAAGGTCGCGGTCCAGGGGCGCGAGAAACGGCGATTCTCCGGCAGGCGAGCGTCAACGCGCAGGGCGTCGTTCTCCGGCAGGGCGACCAGCTTCTGCTGGCGGCGCAGGTCGAGCAGATCGGCGTCGTCGCGGATGCGGTCGAGACCGTCGCGGTTGGCCATCTCGTTCTGATGCAGCAGGTTCTCGTGCGAACCGTAGAGCGGCGGAGGAACAACGAGGCGGCCGCGGCTGTCATAAAGCGAGGAGACGCGAAGCCCAGGCAGAAGCAGAGGCGTGGCCGCATCCTGCTGGATCGACCGCAGACGCGAACGATCCGAGCCGCCGAGAACGCTGCTGATGTTGCTGGGCGTCTCGGAGACGGTAGCAAAGGGGCGATTATCGTTGCCCGCAGGAGCGCTGGGACGATTCGACGCGGCGAGGGTTCTTTGCTGCGCAGCGGCCTCGGCACGACGGCTAGCGCGAGTTTCACGGACTGGACGAACGCCTCGGGCGGCAACGGGAGCGGCGGCTGCGGCGAGATTGCGCTGCTGCCGTCGGTCGCGGCGCAACTGGGCGCGCGTTTCGCGGGGAGAGAGCTGTGCCGGAGCGCTTGGCTGTGCCTGCGCATGGGCAGCGACTCGGGATGAGACGGGGGCGCGACGGCTGGTGCTGCTCTGTACGGCTGCGGCGGCGTGGCGCGAGGATCCAACTCCCGCACGGCTGCTGCGGCTCTCACTGGTGGTGGCGCGTCCAGAACGCACTGCTGCGCTCGATCTCGTGTTGGCCGATCTTTCGTGCGCCAGCCGTTGAGTGGGTTGGGCGACGATCAACTTGCTCGCGGCAGGCGAGTGAGCAAGCGAATGCGTTGGCCTGGCTAGCAACGGAGCGGAGCTGAGTTGCAGGCAGACCAACGCGGTTAGAGAAGCAATAGATGCTTTCAAGCGCATTATTCTATTTTGAAGGCGCGGAGGCGCCAGAGCAACTCTTACACTACTCGCAACGCAGAATTGCGGTAAGTGACCAGATAGGTTCCGTGACCGATTGATTAGTGCAGTTCCCGTAAAGGGTTATGCCGTTATCGAGCGAATAAAAAGCAGATTCCTCCGCTTTGCTGCGGAATGACAAATAAAAGTAATTCAGGAACGGCTCTAATGTTCGAAGCTGTGTGTAGCTTTTGGGAAGGCCGTCTGCGGCTGGGGCAGGGAACGCTCCAGCCGCAGACGGTTCTTTATTTCTTGTGTGCGTTCATCTGGTCGATGTCGCGCTTCAGTTGATCCAGCTTCTGTCCGGCCTCGCCCAGTTTGCCCTCGGCGGTCAGTCGCTGATAGTCGGCGAAGTCTTTGCCCGCTGCGGCGATCAGACCGTTGAGGTCGGTCGCAGCCTTCGGCGCGGTTGGCGATGGAGCAGTGCTGCCAGCCTGTGGCGCAGCGTTCTCCGCCGCGCTCAGCGACGATCCCTCGCCGCCGAAGAGCGAGGCCAGCGCCGCCTCGAACGTCGGCCCGTAGGCCAGCTTGTCCTGTAGAGCCAGAACGACCAGACGCAACTCCGGCATGGAACTGGTCTGCGCCTGCAGGTAGATAGGCTCGGCGTAGAGCAGAGCCTTGCCCGACGGAATGACCAGCAGACTGCCGCGCACCACATGCGAACCCTGCTGATTCCACAGCGTCAACTGGCCGGAGAGCTGCCCATTCTGGTCGATGCGCGACTCGATCTGCTGTGGGCCGTCGATCTGCTTGGTCTTGGGGAAGTCGTAGACCACCGAGGTTCCGTAGTGCGCGCCATCGCTGCGGCCCGCGATCCAGCCGATCAGATTGGTGCGATTGGCTGGAGTAAACGGCAGAATCTCTACGAACTCCTCGTCCGTCTCTCCCGGCAGCTTCATCAGTACGAAGTTCGGCTCCATCGCCTGCGGACCCTGTTGCCCGTCGCTACTCTGCCCGCTGTTCTGGGTGGCCACCGTCCATAGGTCTTCGCGATTGAAGAAGACCGAAGGATTGGTCATGTGGTAAAGCCCATAGACCTGCGCCTGCAGCTTGAAGATCTTCTCCGGGTAGCGCACATGTCTGCGCAGGTCGGCAGGCATCAGCGAGGCGTCCTTGAAGAGGCTGGGGAAGATGCGCGCATAGGCCGCCAGCACCGGATCCTTGCTGTCGAAGGTGTAGAAGGTCGTCGAGCCGTTGTAGGCGTCGACCACCACTTTCACGCTGTTGCGCATGTAGTTGATCGAGTTGTCGTCCTGCGTGTAGTGGGTTGAGTAGGGGTAATTATCCGATGTGGTGTACGCATCCATCACCCAGGAGAGTCGCCCATCGTCGCCCAGCACGATGTACGGGTCTTTATCGAAGGTGAGGAAGGGCGCCAGCGTTGCAATGCGCTCGCGAATATTGCGTCGCATCAGCAGTCGGCTGCTGGAGTTCACGTCGTCGCTGAAGGGCAGCTTGCCCAGATCGTCGCGCTCGAAGGCAAGCAGAATGCGGCGCAGGAATCCGCCCAGTTCAATGCCTCCCGTGCCTTGGTACGAGGTCACGCTGTTGGCGTCGCCCTGTGGGTAGTCGAACTCCTGCTGGCGCGTCTTGACGTAGACGTCGGTGTCGGTCATCTCGCCGAAGTAGATCTCCGGGCGCGTGACGGTGAGTCCCTTCACCGTACTCTCCACCGGCATATTGCTCAGCATCAGCGTGGGCAGTCCCTCGCTGGTGAAGCCGTTGACCGGGTTCATCGTAATGCCGTAGCCGTGGGTGTAGACCAGCTTCTCGTTGATCCAGTTGCGACTGCTCTCGGGCAGTTTGGAGACGTTCAACTCGCGCGCGGCCAGCATCACCTCGCGCGTGGTTCCGTCGATGGTGTAGCGATCGATGTCGATGTCGGGAAAGTCGTAGTAGGTGCGAATCTCCTGTCGCTGTTGCAGCGTGTCCTGCAAGGCGTGCCAGTCCCACAGACGGATGTTCTGTAGCGTCGCCTGATTGTTGGCCGGGTCTGCGGCATCCACGGTCGTCTCGGCAGGGAACTCGCGCTGAGTAAACTGATCCAGCCCAAAGGCTGCGCGCGTTGCTTCGATGTTGTTGGCGATGTAGGGCTGCTCGCGCACCATCTCGTTCGGCTTGACGATGAAGTTGCTGACGTACCATCCAGCCACGCTCAGCGCCAGATAGCATCCCGCCGCCGGAAGCACAGCAACCATGATCCCGCGCGCGCGAATGCCACGCACCGCGTTCGCCAACGAGACCGCCGCTCCCAGAAGCAGCGCAAAGCAGACGACGAGCAATCCCGGCAGGGTCAGATGCGCGTCCGTATAGTTGACGCCGCCGAAGATGGTGTGCGCGTCCAGCAGGCTCTGAAAGCGGCTGGCGTAGACGTTCATCGCGACGACGATCAGCAGAAACGCCAGGGCAATCGAGAGTCCGCGCCAGGGAGCATCCGCGCCGATCAGACTGCGTTTCTCCAGCGCGCTGACTCCGCCCGCAATCACAATCAGCAGGACCGCAGCGATGCAGAGAATCACCGCCAGCGTCAGCAGCCAGCCAAGCAGCAGTTGCCACGCGGGCAGAGTGAACAAAAAGAAACCCAGCGAACGACCGAAGATCGGATCGACCACTCCGCCCGCCGTGTGCGGCGCGTACCAGAACAGAGCCAGCGTGGGCCAACTGCTCATCATGCCGCCGCCCGACATCACCGCGCCCAGCAGCGAGACCAGCCAGGTTACGACGGTCAGCACGGGAGCGATGGAGAGATGTACCGGCTGTCCGCCCACGATGATCGTGCGGTCGCTCGGCAGGCTCTGCTTGCTGGCGCGGCGCAGTGCCGTCAGCGCGCCGAAGAGAATCGCAAAGGTCGCCACGGAGAAGATCGCAAAGACGATCCACTGAATGCGCAGCGTCGTCCAGAAGACGTCGCCATAGCCGAGCGAGCGATACCAGAGCAGATCGACCCAGTAGGAGAGCGCGCTCTTGCTGCCCACAAGAAGCAGGACGACGATTCCCGCCACCACGATCAACCCGCGCGAAACACGTGGCATGCGCGGCTGTATTGGTTCGTTTGAATCCAGTCGTCCCGTTGGTCCGTCGATTGATACCGGCATCTTAACCCCGCTCTATTCGCTTATTTACAGCCACACGAATTGTACAGCGCGGACGATGACGTCACGCTTCAAATCAACCAATGGGATTCCACATTACGCGGGTTCCTGCTGGCTGAGGCAGTGCAGGGTGCCGAGGCCCCAGACCAGATCGACGGCGTGGATGCCGACGACCTCGCGGGTGGGGAAGCATTCGGCGAGGATGTTCAGGGCGCGACGGTCGTTGGCGTCGTTGAAGGTGGGCACAATGACCAGCCCATTGGCGATGTAGAAGTTGGCGTAGCTGGCGGGCAGGCGTTGCCCCTCGAAGACTACCGGCGCGGGCATGGGCAGCTCGACGATGCGGAACGGCATGCCCTTCTGTGCTCCGTAGGTGCGACGGAAGCTGCGCAGGCGGTCGAGATTCTCGGCCAGGGGTAGGTGGTTGTCGTCCTCGACGTTCGGCTCGACGGCGGCGACGATGGTGTCCTCGGCGACGAAGCGCGCAATGTCGTCGACGTGGCCGTGGGTGTCGTCGCCCGCGCAGCCGCGGTTGAGCCAGAGCGTCTGGTCGATGCCGAGATACTGATGAAACGCCTGCTCCAGCAGGTGCTTGGTGGTCGTCTCATCGCCCAGACCGGGGTTGCGCTGCTGGATCTCGGAGAGCAGGCACTCCTCGGTGGTGAGCAGCGCGCCCGCGCCATTGCAGTCGATGGAGCCGCCTTCGAGGACGATGCGGTGCGGCTTTTCACCCTCACGAGCAAGTGCGCTCGTCGGGGACCCCGGCTTGTCTTTGGGATCAGCGGGAGCGGGTGGAACTTCGGGCTTGATCTCTGGAATGCTGTAGAGACGGGCGACGTGATGGGGAATCTGGTCGTCGCGCCGCCAGTTGTCGTACTTGGCCCAGGCGTTGAACTTCCAGTTGGTGACGGCGATCTTGCCGTCCGCATCCTTCACAAAGATTGGGCCAGAGTCGCGCAGCCAGACGCGATCGGTCGGCCACTGGTGGAAGCGAACGCGAGCCAGATTCGCCCCGCCGCGCTTCAGAATTCCTGTTGCGCGCCGCTCGGCGGCCTCGTCGTTGACCAGAATATGCACGTCTTCCACGCGCGAGAGATGACGCACGATCTCGGCGTAGACCCACGGGATGGGTTGAAACTTGTTTGGCCAGTCCTCGGGATTGTGCGGCCATGCGATCCAGGTTGCGGCGTGGGGAGCCCACTCGGCGGGCATACGGGTGCGTGCGGTTGTCATGGTGCGGGTCTCTCCTGCGGCTTGGTCTAGCTATAGGGTAACAAGAGGCGAGGCTGTGCGAGGCGTGAGTTTGTAACCCCATGGCACTCTGCGGTTTTATGGGAGACAAGAGCCGACCACGGATAAACACTGATGACCACGGATAAAGGCCTCTTCGGAGATGGGTAGATCGTCATGGAGCGAGCAAAATGCGGGGATTCTTCGCTCCGCTCAGAATGACAATTCATCTCTGGTCTACTGTCGTATCTACTGTAATTTGAGAAATGCTCTGTATGAATTGTTTCCACGGAGTATTGCCGCACGGTGCCAATTCCACTACGCCAAGGCGCGCCTCTGCCGATACAATAGATTGGCAGCGGTAGACGCTGCAAAGGGACACGCGCATGAGCTGGTTTAAGCGGGAAGACAATGCAATCGTCAACGAGGCGCAGAAGACGGTGCGCACCGAGGGGCTTTGGACGCAGTGCGGAAGCTGTCGCCAGACGATCTTCAAGAAGGATCTGGAGGCGAACCTCAACGTCTGCCCCAATCCGAAGTGCGGCCACCACTTTCACATCAGCGCGAAGCGGCGCATCGAGCTGCTTCTGGAGCCGGGCTACGAGTTGGTCGATCTCGACCTGCAATCGACCGATCCGCTGGAGTTTACCGACCTCAAACGCTACCAGCATCGCCTGACCGAGGCGCGTCGCAAGACCGGACTCAACGACGCCATCGTCAACGCAGTTGGCAAGATCGGCCCACATGCGGTGACGGTCAGCGCAATGGAGTATGGCTTCATCGGAGGCAGCATGGGCGCGGTCGTCGGAGAGACGATTGCCCGCGCGGTCGATCGCTCGCTGGCCACGCGCAGCCCGCTGATCGTCGTTGCGGCCTCGGGCGGAGCGCGCATGATGGAGGGCATCGTATCGCTGATGCAGATGGCCAAGATCTCATCCGGTCTGGCGCGGCTGGACGACGAGCGCATCCCCTACATCTCGGTGATGACCGACCCGACCACCGGAGGCGTTACCGCCAGCTTCGCCATGCTGGGCGACCTGAACATCGCCGAGCCGGGAGCGCTGATCGGCTTCGCCGGCCCGCGCGTCATCGAGCAGACCACGCGCCAGAAACTGCCCGAGGGATTCCAGCGCTCGGAGTTTCTGCTGGAGCACGGCTTCCTCGATGCCATTGTTGAACGCAAGAATATGAAGAGCTATCTGGCGCAGGCGCTGGGCTGGATGAGCGCGCGAGCCGCAAGCTAGATGCGAGTATTCCTGCTGCGCCCAAAGACAATCCGGCGCGGATGGACTTTGAGCGGCTGCGCGCTCGCTCGGAAAAAGTGGAAGGCGCTGTGCTTCTCTTCGGTCTCGGCGTCGTCGTGTTGATGGGCTTTGAAGAGTCCATCAACACTGGCGATTTCGCATAGGCTCACAACCGCTTGGAGCCTTTTCTGAATTGCTGTAGGCCAATTTGCTTGTCATTCCGCAGCCAAGCGGAGGAATCTGCTTTTGCGCGCTGCGCGATGGTCTACTCCATTAGAGCTTTTCTCCAATGGGATAGATCCTGACACCGCGAGCAAAAATGCGGGGATTCTTCGCTACGCTCAGAATGACAATTCATCTCCGGACTCCAGTAATTCGAGAGATGCTCTACACGTTGAATTTGAAGAAGAGGATGTCGCCGTCCTTAACGGTGTACTCCTTGCCTTCGGACTTCAGCAGACCCTTTTCCTTGACGGCCTGTTCGCTGCCGTGGGTGAAGAGATCTTCGCAGTGGTAGCAGTCGGCCTTGATGAATCCCTTTTCAAAGTCGGAGTGGATGACTCCTGCCGCTCCCGGAGCTTTGGTGCCGCGAACGATCGTCCAGGCGCGAACCTCCTGCACTCCGGCGGTGAAGTAGGTGATGAGTCCGAGCAGTCGGTAGGCCGAGTGGATCAGGCGGTCGAGGCCGGGTTCTTCCAGTCCCATCTCCTTGAGAAATTCATTGCGTTCGGCGGCATCGAGCTGGGCGATCTCCGACTCCATCGAGCCGCAGATGCGCACGACCTGCGAGTTCTCCTCGGCGGCGCGCTTCTCTACCGCATCGACCCATTCGTTGTGCCCGCTCAGCCCGTCCTCGTCGACGTTGGCGACGTAGAGCAGCGGCTTGGCGGTGATCAGGTGCAGGTCGCGCGTGTAGGGTAGCTCTTCTTCGGTCAACTCGACCGTGCGTGCGGGCTTGCCCGCTTCCAGCGCGGCCTTCAGCTTGCCCAGCGCGGCGAACTCGGTCTTCACCTTGTGGTCGGCGTTGGCCGGCTTGCACAGCTTCTCGACCTTGGTGTAGCGCTTATCGACGGTGTCGAGATCGGCCAGCAAAAGCTCGGTGTTGATGATGTCGATGTCGTGCAGCGGGTTGACTCCGCCTGCGACGTGGATGACCTCGGGATCGGCGAAGCAGCGCACGACGTGCAGAATCGCGTCGGTCGAGCGGATGTGGCCAAGGAACTGGTTGCCCAGACCTTCGCCCTTGCTTGCGCCCTCGACCAGTCCGGCGATGTCGATGAACTCCATCGTCGTCGGCACCAGCGACTTCGGCACGATGAGCTTGGAGATCTTCTCCAGCCGTACGTCCGGCACGGTCACGACGCCCGTGTTGGGGTCAATCGTGCAGAAGGGATAATTCGCGGCCTGCGCCTTGGCCGAGGTGAGCGCGTTGAAGATGGTGCTTTTTCCGACGTTGGGCAGACCAACGATTCCACAGTTCAGAGGCATGTTTTGCTGTTTCCTTCGCTCGCGTCGCCGCGGCAGATACGAGCCGGGTCGGCGTCGTGAGAGTGTCTCTAATAAGGATAGTGCATCCCGGCATTTTGCTTGCAGTGCGACGGTCTAAAAAACCGCAGAGCAAGAATAAACGCCATAGAGCGAGTGAAGCAGATTTCTGCGCTCGCGCTATGGAATGACAAACAAATGGCCGCGTAATATTGATGGCATTTTAAAAACGCTTTTATCCGTGTCAATCCGTGGTCGGTGTTGTCTTGGTTGCTATTGTTTACCGTTTTCCCAGTCTTCCAGCGTGATGCGTGGCACGGTGATGAAGGCGTCGCGTGTCTTGACGTAGCTGCCCAGGCCGTTCATGCGACCGACGGTGTGCAACTCTTCGGACTTGATGTAGGGGCCTTTGGGGTCGACGAACTGGTCTTCGACGTACATGGCCACAACACGGCCCAGAATGATGCGCGAGCGACCAACCTCCATGGTGGTGAACTCGGTACACTCCAGTGCGGCGTGGGCCTCGGCGATGCGCGGAACCTTGACCACGCTCGAGGGCGCCGTAGTGAGCCCGGCCATCTCCAACTCGCTGACGTCGGCGGGAAATTCGGTGGCGGTAATGTTCATCTTGTCCAGCAGATCTTCCGTCACCACGTTGATGACAAACTCGCCCATGCGGCGGATGTTGCGCGCCGTGTCCTTGGGAACGGCGCCGCGTCCGCTGCGATTCGCCACGCCGAGGCCAACGATCGGAGGGTCGGTGCACAGATAGTTGTAGGCGCTGAAGGGTGCGGCGTTCAACTTGCCGTTCTCGTCCATGCTGGTGACCCAGGCGATGGGGCGTGGGGAGATCAGGCCAATCAGCAGGTTGTAGATCTGTCGCGCAGGAGTCTTGTCCATCTCAAACTTCATTAGAATTTCCCTCGTACAACCAGCCTATCGTACTGTGCGCGAGTTGCCCAAATGGAGTGCGTCGGCAATCGCGCCAGCCGATCCGTTGTCACTGCGCGGCGAGGTGCTGGGCGACAAGGGCCAGAGCCTGCTGCTGGATTGCGTCGTCGCTGCCGAAGCCGACGAGCCAGTGCAGCGCTGGATCTTTACGGAACCAGGTGAGCTGGCGTTTGGCGTAGTTGCGATGGCCTTGCTGGGCCTGCGCGATGGCCTCTTCGCGGCTGATCTCGCCGCGAAGCAGGGCCGCCGCCTGCGCGTAGCCGAGCGAGGTGAGAGCGCGGCAGTCGTCGCCGTAGAGACGCATAAGTTGGGCGGTCTCTTCTACAAGGCCCGTCTCGAACATCTGGGCGGCGCGTTGGTTGATGCGGGCGTATAGCTCGGCGCGAGGTGGATTCAGGGCGAGGCGAAGGACGCGGAAGCCGGTGAGTGGCTGGTGCGGCTGTTGCCATTGCGCGGTGATGGGATGAAATCTGGAGGCGGGCGCGTCGCCTGATGCGGCTGTATCTGCTGGAGTGAGGCTGTTGCTGGCGGCGGGTGGGCGGACGGAGAGCGTGACCTCAATGGCGCGAATGATTTTGGGCGCGTCGTTGGGGTGGATGAGGCGTGCAGCGGCAGGATCCAGCCGCGCGAGGATGCGGTGCAGATGGGTCGAGCCGCGCAGTTGGGCGCGTTGGCGGAGCTTTTCGCGCAATGCTTCGTGACGGGGCGGTGCAGGGAAGAGTCCGTCGAGCAGGGCGCGCAGGTAGAGACCGGTTCCTCCGGCCACAATGGGGAGACGATTGCGCTGGGCGATCTCGCGGACGGCCTCGCGGGCCTTGCGGCTGTAGTCTCCGGCGGTGCATGGCTCGCTGGGCAAGGCAATGTCCAACATGTGGTGAGGCACACGGGCGCGCTCGGCCTGACTTGGTTTGGCCGAGCCGATCTCCATACCGCGATAGACGGCGACCGAGTCGCAACTGACGATCTCGCCGTTGAATCGCTCGGCCAGAGCGAGCGAGAGCGCCGTCTTGCCGCTGGCGGTGGGGCCGGCGAGGACGAGCAGGGGCTTTGCGCTATCGAGCGAGTTCTCTACCAAAGCCTCCACCAGCCGGGGGGGAAGACGCGATGCACCCCGACGCGGAGAAGGGTCAAGGCAATCGCAATGAGCGCAAGCAGAAGCAGACCGCGAATCTGGCGGCGGCGTTCGTTCTGGTGCGCGTCGGGTGCATAGGGCGAAGGCATGGGTTTAGGAAAAGTCTACGTAACTGCTCTCCACGTTTTGAAAGGGCGCGGTCTGTTTAGTCCCCCGAGGGAATCTTGAAGACTTACAGAGTCTCCAGAAAGCATTTTCGGTACTGTGTTGACCATCGTGGAGCGAGCAGAAGCAGGTTTCATCGCTTTGCTACGGAATGACAAACAGATCGGTCTTCAGCAATAAATCCTCTAACCCAAGGTCTATAGGAGCGAGCCTAAAGGGCTGAAGGCCCGATCTGTAACTTCTACCGCAGAAATCTAGTGAGTGCGGGTGGTCAGGTACTGGGCCAGAGATTTGAGCGGGTCGGCGGAGGAACCAAAGGATTCCAGAGCTGCGTAGGCCTCGGCGATGAGGCGGTCGGCGTCGCGGCGCGACTGCTCGATTCCGTGGACGGCGGGCCATGTGGCCTTGATCGTGGCCGCATCCTTGCCTGCGGTCTTGCCCAACTCGGCGGAGGACTGCGTCATGTCCAGAATGTCGTCGACGATCTGGAAGGCGAGGCCGATCTTCTCGCCGAAGGTACGCAGGCGTGCGATGATCTCGGCGTCGTTGCGGCCTGCGAGCGGCTTGCTGCCCAGACCGTAGAGACCGCCGCTAACGATGGCCGTGGTCAGCAACGCCCCGGTCTTGGCACGATGGATGGTCTCGACCAGAGCGGCGGTCGGCGCCACTCCCTCGCTCTCAATGTCTACAACCTGCCCGCCGATCATTCCCGGAGCGAGGCCGGTGTCGATGCTGCCGGAGCGGCCTACGCCGGTGCCGACGGCGATGGCGACCTCGCCGAGGATCTCGACGACCGAGGTGGCGGGTGCGGAGAGCTGCGCAATAGTCTGGAAGGCAAGGGTCTGCAAGGCGTCGCCAGCCAGAATGGCGATGGCCTCGCCATACGCGACGTGGCAGGTGGGCTTGCCGCGACGCAGATCGTCGTTGTCCAGCGCGGGCAGATCGTCGTGGATCAGCGAGTAGGTGTGCAGCATCTCCAGTGCGGCGCCAAGCTCTGCGACGCCCGCAGG
The DNA here is from genome assembly GCA_031296325.1 of Acidobacteriaceae bacterium. GTDB lineage: Bacteria > Acidobacteriota > Terriglobia > Terriglobales > Acidobacteriaceae > Edaphobacter. The sequence goes on from JARLFY010000088.1 coordinate 21,238, forward strand.
AAGTTCGCCGGTGCCTGCAACCATGCGCGCCGTCTCCATGCAGAGGATCGGACGAAGCCGCTTGCCTCCCGCAAAGACGCTGTGGCGCATGGCGCGGTGGATCGAGACGGGAAGCGTCTCCGCCGAGGGCAGAAGGCGTTCGAGGGAGGCATCGGCCAGTTGCGCGCCGGAGGCGAGAAGGGATTTCACTAAAGATTCCATCGGCTTTGATAATAAATGACGCGAGGCATCGGTTGGCACATCAGAATGATTGGAGAAGAAAAAGTTGTGGGCTGATGGCGCAGAGAGATTCGTGCGATTCTATTGGGAGCGGCCCTGTGGAATGCTATTGGAGGAGAGGAATTTGGCGGATATAGCGGCGTTCTTGTCGGGATTTAAGAGCTTTCAGGAGAAGTACTTTGGCGGCGACGAGAGCGTCTATGCGCGTCTGCGTCAGGGACAGAGTCCGCGTGCTTTGGTCATCTCCTGCTGCGACTCGCGGGCCGATCCGGGAATGCTGATGGGCGCTGGGCCGGGGGAGATCTTCGTCGTGCGCAATGTGGCCAACCTCGTTCCACCCTACAGCGAGAGCGCAGAGCTGCCCGGCATCCGCGCCGACATTGAGTTCGCGGTCAAGAACCTGAACGTCGAGCGGATCATTATTCTCGGCCACTCCGGCTGCGGAGGAATCGGCGCGCTGATGGAAGGCGAGGGAGTCACGACCAGCAGGTACGAGTTCATCGGCTCGTGGGTCAGCATTGCAGCCGAGGCGCGGCAACGGGTGCTGCGCGAGATTCCCGAAGCCTCGCGCGCGGAGCAGGCAAAGGCCTGCGAAAAACGGGCGGTCGCCCTCTCCTTGGCAAACCTGCTCTCATTTCCCTGGATTCGCCAGCGGGTCGAGACGGGTTCGCTCGCACTGCATGGATGGTACTTCGACCTCGACGACGGAGAGTTGCTGGAGTACTCGGCGGAGACGGATCGCTTTGCCCCTCTGGTGCAGCGACGCACAGGCATTTCAAAGTAAGAGCCGTGTCGAGAGTAATTTAGATCGTTTAGGAATCGCTTTAGACCAATTTGTTTGTCATTCCTTCGCTGCGCTGCGGAATGACAAACGAACGATAGGCAACGACAACGGCAAAAGCAGCGGCTTGTGGTGCGAACTGTATTCCTCCCACCCATCGCTGATGAAACCGCGATGGATGGGGCACCCGGCTACGTACTCCCACTTCACACCTAAAAACCGCGTCGCAAAGCAAAGTGTATATGTCGATACGCCCTAGCGATTGTCCTCATCTATCCATAGCAAATATCTCGTGAATTAAGTCACTCAGATTAATTTTGCACATAAAATTTGCAGCCTCTGCCGTCTGAGAGTTATGCTGTGACGGTTGCAGAATTGGTTAGACCAATCGAATATGAGATCAATACGGGGTGAGACAGTGAGTGGATCAGCGATTAAGGGACTAGAACTACCGAAGTTTTCGATTGGCGTGGGGGATCGGTTTGCCCATCAGGCTAAGGCGCAGCTTGCGGCTTGCATCAAGGCGGCTGAGGTCGGCATTGATGTCATTCCGGTCTGGAACAAGTCGAATCGCGAGCATACGATCATCGGTTCGGAGCCGGCGGTCACGCGCATCGCAGCCGATGCTGCGGTCAAAGAGTTGGGCTGGACTAAACCGTACTTTCTGGACGCCGACCACATCAACCTGAAGACGGTTGGCCGTTTTCTGGACTCCTGCGAGTTCTTCACCTTGGACGTTGCCGACATGATCGGTCAGCCGGCCAAACCTGAGGACGTTGCAGCCTTCCTGACGGCGCATCCCGAACTGGTGGGCACGGTGACGATTCCGCACATCAACGAGCCCTTCCACACCGACAAGGCCTTCGTAGAGGGCGTGGCGAACAAGTTCCTTGCAGCCGTTCAAAACGCGGCTGAAATCTATCAGTTGCTGGTGAAGAGCAAGGGCGAGGGACGGTTCATCCCCGAGATCTCGATGGATGAGACCGACTACCCGCAGACGCCGATCGAGATGCTGATTATTCTGGCCATGATCGCGGACGCCAGGATTCCCATCCAGACGATTGCCCCGAAGTTTACCGGACGATTCAACAAGGGGGTGGACTACGTCGGCGATGTGAAGCAGTTCGCCAAGGAGTTCGAGGAAGACCTCGCGGCGATCGCCTTTGCTGTCGCCAAGTACGGTCTGCCCGCGAATCTGAAGATGAGCATTCACTCCGGCTCGGACAAGTTCTCCATCTACAAGGCGATTCACGACGGAGCGAAGAAGTTCAACGCCGGAGTCCACCTGAAGACGGCTGGAACCACATGGCTGGAGGAGTTGATCGGGCTGGCCGAGTCCGGCGGCAACGGGTTGGTCGTCGCCAAGGAGATCTACGCCGAGGCGCTGGCCCACATGGGCGAGCTGACCCTGCCCTATGCCACCGTCATCGACATCGACCAGAGCAAGCTGCCCTCTGCCGCCGAGGTAAATGGATGGACCAGTGAGCAGTACACTTCGGCTCTGCGCCACGATCAATCCAACCCAGCCTACAACCGCAATCTACGCCAGTTGCTGCACGTCGGCTTCAAGATCGCAGCCAAACTGGGGCCGCGTTACCTTGACGCTCTCGTCGCAGATGAGGAGATCGTCGCCAAGAATGTAACCGAGAACCTCTGGGAGCGGCACATCAAGCCGGTCTTCCTGGGACTCTAAGACAAAGGAAAACGCTCGACGTCGAAAGAAAGATTCGCAACAGACAACGGCAAGAGCGATGAAGACATCCATGGCAAATGCTGAAGCAGTTTCACTCTAGAGGAAGAGTAAGAGCAGAGGAATAAGATCTGTCATTCTGAGCGGAGCGAAGAATCCCCGTATTGTTCGCTCCGCAACGCTCCATCCCCTTGGCAAAATGCTTCCAGAGATGTAGCTTTGCCTGAGAATAATTTCAAAACAGCACTGGAGTCGAACTCCAGAAGAGATAAGGAGAACATCGTGAGTCTAGGGTTCACTATTAAAGAGAAGGGTTCGTTGGATTTACTTTCGCTTGGGGCGCTGGTACATCGGCTGGATCCGGGCATTATTCCGTTCCGCAAGGCGACCAACTTTGCAGTTCACGTCAGCGGCGGCGAGTTCAATGTGGCGGCGAATCTCTCCGACTGCTTTGGCCTGAAGACCGGCATCGCCAGCGCAATGGTCTCGTATCCCATCGGCGACCTGATCTCCGAGCGGGTGCGTGGAATGGGCGTCAAGCCGCTCTACAAGCGCTTTGCCCACGATGGCACGCGCGGCCCGAACATGGCCACCGTGTACAGCGATCAGGGCTTTGGCGTGCGTGCGCCTATTGTCTTCTACAACCGCTCGAACGAGGCTGCGGCGCAGCTCAAGCCGGGCGACTTCGACTGGAAGGCGATCTTCGGCGAGGGCGTGCGCTGGTTCCACTCCGGCGGAATCTTCGCGTCGCTCTCGGAGACGACCTCGGAGCTGGTCATCGAGGCGATGCAGGCTGCGCGCGCTGCGGGCGTGGTCACCTCCTTCGACCTGAACTATCGCGAGAAGCTGTGGAAGACGCAGGGCGGCATCGAGCGCGCGCACAAGGTGATGAGCGCGATTGTGGAGAACGTCGATGTGTTGATCGGCAACGAGGAGGACCTACAGAAGGGACTCGGATTTGCCGGCCCAGAGGTTGCGGCCAACGCTAAGACGGCCAGCTCGAAACTCGACACAGGCGCATTCCTCGACATGATCGAACAGGTTGTGGAGCGCTTCCCCAAAACCAGGATCGTCGCGACGACGCTGCGTGAGGTTCACAACACCAACCACCACAGTTGGAGCGCGGTGGCCTGGGTCAACGGCAAGGCGGTCTACGCGCCGACGGCAGAGCTGAAGGTGCTCGACCGCGTCGGCGGCGGCGATGGCTTTGCCTCGGGCTTCATCTACGGACTGCTGAACGGGCAGACCCCAGAGGAGGCAATCAGACTCGGTTGGGCGCATGGCGCACTGATGACGACCTTCCCCGGCGACACAACGATGGCGACGCTCGATCAGGTCACGGCCTTTGCCGCTGGCGGATCGGCGCGCATTCAACGGTAGAGCATTTCTCCTGCCGAGATGTAGAGCACAAGTTCATGGTCATTCTGGCTCATGAACAAAGTCGACGGGTGAAATATCCGTATTCTGCTCGTATCACTATGCTCTACATCTTTGGCGGGAATGCTCTAAAAAGTCGGCTTCACGAACAGGCACGGTAAGAGAAGGGAACAATTCGATGGCGCACTCTTTGTTTGATTTGACGGGAAAGACGGCAGTAGTTGTGGGAGGCACGTCGGGCATTGGTCTGGCGATGGCCATCGGACTGGCGGAGGCGGGCGCCGATGTCGTCGCGAGTTCGCGTCGTCAGGAGCAGGTGAACGACGCAGCGGCGGCGATTGAAGCGAAGGGGCGTCGGTCGCTTCGCGTCACCTCGGACGTCGCCAACCGCGAGACGTTGGAGAATCTTCTGGACGAGACGCTGAAGGCGTTCGGCAAGGTGGATATTCTGATCAACTGCGCTGGCAAGATCAAGCGCGCGCCCACAGTCGACTTCCCCGAAGATCTTTGGGACGACATCATGGACACCAATGTGACCGGCACGCTGCGCGCCTGCCAGATCTTTGGCCGTCATATGCTGGCCAATGGCTACGGCAGAATCATCAACATCGCCTCGCTCAACACCTTCGTCAGTCTGACCGAAGTGACGGCGTACGCATGCAGCAAGGCCGCCGTCGGCGCGCTGACCAAGTCGCTGGCCGTGGAGTGGAGCGCAAAGGGAGTGACCGTCAACGCCATCGCCCCCGGAGTCTTCCGCACCGATCTGAACGCCGAACTGCTGGACAAGAGCGAGCGCGGCAAGGAACTGCGCATGAGAACTCCGATGGGCCGCTTCGGCAAGACCGAGGAACTGATCGGCGCGGCTATCTATCTGGCAAGCGATGCCTCAACCTTTGTAACCGGAGAGATTCTGGTCGTCGACGGAGGCTTCCTGGCCAGCGGCGTCAACCAGTAGCGCGAATGCGTCCGATGTAGCTGATTGGCCACATCGGCGTTTTGGTAGATCAACGAGAAAGGCCCGACGTCGTGCGTCGGGCCTTTCTCGTTGATTATTCGTACAGCAAACCATTCGCGCCGGCGCTGGAAGAATATATATCTGCAAGTATATACTTACAGGGCGCAAGGGGAGTGCTGAAACATTTTAACTATGCTATAGAGAACTAAGGTTTGTCATCCTGACACTGAACGAAGTTCAGGGGAAGGATCTCCGTATTTTGCTCACTGCGCGACACGCTGCACTATTAGTGGAAAATATCTAATCGCTCTGAAAATGTGTCGATCATAAAAACAATGGCTGCTCGGGACGTCTCCGATTTAAGAGTTGGAGCCAGATTCGGCAGCGATCTGTGCGCGCAGGTGGCGATAGCGTTTATTCTTGGCGAATGCAGGTTCGAGGGCTTGGGATGAAGTCAGCCGCAGCAATACTCGCGATGGGAATGGCGATCTGCTGTGCGCAGGCCGTGGCGCAGGAGACGCAGGCCGAGCCGACTCCGCTGACGCCTGTACCGAAGCCGAGCGCGAGTTCGCAATCGACCGAAACGCCGCCAGGAACTGCGGCGCAGCCGAGCGTTCCTGACGCCTCGCAGAGCAACACGCAGCAGACGACGGCAGCCCCCGTGGTGCGGCGGCGCGTGGCGCACCCCAACGCCGTCTCGACCGAACCGGTCGACGGGCCGTTGACGGGAGCGAGCACCTCCTCGCAGCGGGCAGAACAGCCGGTAAATCGCGCGGACGAGGCGGGGACGATTCGTGTGCAGACGCGTCTGGTCAACGTCGCGGTGAACGTGGTCGATGCGCACGGAGCGCCGGTGGGAGGCTTCGCGCGCAAGGATTTTCAACTCTTCGAGGACGGACGCGAGCAGGCGATTGCGATCTATGAGCGCGAGGCGACCAGCCCGCTCTCGATCGTTCTGGCGATCGACGCCAGTGAAACGGTCTCCACCAGCGAGCGCCTGGAGCGCGAGGCGGCCCGACACTTTGTCCACGCGATCCTGCGCCCGCAGGATGAGATCAGCCTGATGGACTTTGCCGATACCGTGCGCGAGGTGGTGCCGTTTACCAATCAGTCCAAGCGCATCGAGGCGGGGCTTGGCCAGTTGCAGCACGGCGACGAGACGGCTCTCTACAACGCGGTCTACGAGGCCAGTGAGCGACTGGCGGCGACCTCGGCTGCGGCTGGGCGGCGACGTGTCCTGGTCGTCATCAGCGACGGCGGCGACTCGGTCAACGGCAAGCGCTACGAGCAGGCGGTCGAGCAGGCGCAGCGCGCCGGAGCCATCGTCTACTCCATCATCATCGTGCCGATTGCGGCCGACGCGGGGCGCAACACCGGAGGCGAACACGCGCTGATGCAACTCGCCGAGGACACCGGCGGAAAGTACTACCCCGTCGTTGACCCGAAGGATCTGGAGCCAGCCTTCCAGCACATCTCCGACGACCTGCGCACGCAGTACCTGCTCGGCTACTACGCGCCGGAGCAGGGCTACGGGTTCCGCCGCATCAAAGTGAAGCTGGCCGACGCCGCGCTGAATGAAAAGTACAACCTGCGCTATCGCACGGGCTACTTCGCCGACGCGCACTGACTGCTTCGCAGCGTTTTGGACGCTTCGCGTGAAGACCTTGTGGCTGTAATAAGTGGATCACATATAAAATAGTCCTCCATATGAGAGAACATGGGTCTTGTCGTTCGCAATCTGGGAGATGGATGCGGCCAAGTGTAGCCCCATGGCTAGCAGTTGCGGTTGTGCTGCTTGGGACTGCTGGCATATCGCTGGCCCAGTCGGAGCATGGAGTATCAAAGACGGCTGAAACTCCGATGGCAATGGCAACGGATGCTGATCCGGCGTTTGAGGTGGCTACGATTAAGCCGAGTGCTGCCGAGTGGAACAACACTGGCTTTCACAATGGTGGGCGTCGCGTCTGGTGCGATAACGAGTCCGTGCGATCAATAATGCAGTATGCCTATGGGGTCTCTGGCAGTCAGATCGTGGGTGGGCAGGATTGGCTTGCATCGGCGTTTTACGTTGTTGATGGCGTGCCCGACGCGACAGGATTGCCAAACGAAAAGCAGTCGAAGGGAATGTATCAAAAGCTGCTGGCGGATCGATTCAAACTCACCTTTCATCGCGAGAAGAGGGATCTGCCCGTCTTCGCAATCCGGGTAGGAAAGAGCGGGGCAAAGCTGGCAAAGAGTCAGGGAGATCCGAACGGCTTGCCCGACGAGACGGGCAACGGAGATAGAAACGGTGTTACTGTTCGGTACACCAATGTCTCCATGGAGCAGCTAGCCGCCAACTTGCAGACGATGATGAATGGAAGACCCGTGGTGGATGAGACCGGGCTGTTTGGACGGTTCGACTTTACCCTGAAGTGGACGATGGACGAGGCTCCGATGAGTGAACCCAATGCCGCACCAGGACTGTTTACCGCGATTCAGGAGCAGCTTGGGCTGAAGCTGGAAGGGACTAGAGCGCAGACGGACGTGATCGTCATCGACCATGTGGCGCGGCCTTCGGCAAATTGAGCGCAAAGTAGACCATGAGCAGATTTCTCCGCTTCGAAGTATCGACGAAATCGCTCAGAAATGCAGAATGACAGAGATGCCCACTCTGTTTGGGGGGGGGCACTCTGGACGGAGTGCAGAGTAGAATTCTCGGTTATAAGACTTGGATCTGCTTGCCTGAGCTGACTGGCGAGCGTGTCAGTAAGTGTGGGAGCAGGAAGAGCTGGCCGCATTACCAACCAGTTCGCTGACAGTGGAGAGCAGGCGTCCCGGAACGCTCATGTTCTGCACCTTCTTGCCCATGTAGCCGACGGGCGTGCTGAGCGTTTCCTGATCCAGCGTGAGGAGTTTGATCTGGGACCAGCGTGAGGAGGCGTGAGCCGTGGCTGCCATGCGCTCCTTGGGCGAGAGCGACTGACTGAGGACAAGCAGATTCATGGATGGAGTGAGCGGAATGGAGTCGATCGCATCCAAATTCGAGACGGTTACGACACGATATCCGCGACTCTGCAATGTCCACTGAAGGCTCTGCGCCAGATGGGCATTACGCTCATACATCAGGATGGAAATAGGCGTGGCATTCATAGTTCCCTCGGTTAAGCGAACAGAATCAGGGGGCCATGTCCGAAGCGATTGGACATCCCTCAGGTGCCTGCGGATCTCATCATTATTGCGAGAGACTGACACGCGCGAATTATACATCATTCCACGAGCATGTTGACAACCATTATTTTCGCGATTTGTACCGTGCTTGATTCCTGTTTTGGGAACAAAATGGCTGGTTTATTTGCCGATTGAAGATGCTGATGGCATTGGGATTGCCACTGTAAGGCCAGTCACGTTCGTCGATTCGGTAACTTTTACGGTGGAGTTGTCGGCGGTGACGAGGTGAAGTTCGGCGAAGCTCCAGTCCTTGGCGTCGGCGATGGAGCCGGCGGTGGCGGCCTGAATGTCGATGTGGTCGAGGCGGAAGTCGGTGAGCGGGGCGTTGGGGTAGGCCGAGACGGAAAACGCCTTCTTCGCGCCGGTGGCCTTGATGTTCCAGATGTGAACGTTGGAAAAATGCGGCAGCCCCTGCGCGGCGGGAACGGGCGTGGTCAGCGGAATCCAGTACGGCGGAACGGTCTTCGGATCGCTTCCGGCGGGTAGGTTGGCGTAGCTGTAGGCCGGATTCCAGTTCATCGTCATGGCGATGGGGGTGCCGACGCCGTCGAGCGTAATGTCGTGGATGCGGATGTCGCTGGCCGTGCCGCCGCGAGTGTGCGCGCTCTTGAAGAGGATGCCGTTGCCGACGGTCGTGCCTCCATTGCCGTGCGCGGTCAGGTTCCAGACTTCGATGTTGTGAAAGCCGCCCGAGGTCTCCGAGCCGATGGTGACGGCGGCAGCTCCGTTGCGGACGATGGAGTCGTGGATCTTGACGTCCTCGGTGGGGCGATTGACGCGCAACCCATCGGCGTCTCGACCGGACTTCAGGCAGAGGGCGTCGTCGTTGACCTCGATGTCGGCGTGGGAGACGTCGATCCCGCGCGAGGAGTCGATGTCGATGCCGTCGGTCGAGGGCCCCTTGCCGTCCTCGTTGTTGCGAATGGTGACGCCGTCGATGACCACGTCGTGCGAGTAGAGAATCTGCATCGTCCAGAATCCAGAGCGCTTCAGCGTGAGCCCGCCGCCGATGTGGACGTTTGAGGAGTTCTGTACCAGGGTCAGGCGAACGCGTTTAGCGTCGTAGTCCGAGGCCCAGCGCAGCCCCTTGGGTTCGTAGGCGGCGCGCAGATCGCGGTACGCCTTCCACCAGACGAAGCCGTTGCCGTCGATGATGCCCTTGCCCGTAAGCGTGACGTCGTGCGCGTCCCGGATGTTGAGCAGTGCGGTGGGCCAGCTCATCTCAATGCCGGCGATTCGGGTGGCGTGCTCGGGAAAGTCCTCGATGCGCTGCGCGCCGCTGAGGGTGACGCCCTCGGGAACGTTGACGGTCACGCCGGACTGGAGAAAGAGCGCTCCGGTGAGGTAGGTTCCCGGCTTGAAGCTGACCGTCTCGTGCAGAGGCGCAGCCGTGTCGATGGCTTTCTGGATGGCAACGGTGTCAAGGGTCGTGCCGTCGCCCTTGGCTCCGAAGTCGTTGGCAAGAATGGTCTTGCCAGCGGCGTGGGAAAGCGGTGTGAAGATGGCAAAGGCGAGAGCCAGAACAGGCAACGACAAAAGCGAAATGCGGGGATTCTTCGCTCCGCTCAGAATGACAACTTTATTGGATGGGACAATCTTGTTTGCGGCGTGGTTGGGCATTATTTTGCCTCCGTGGTGACGAGGTGGATGCTGCCGAGCAAGCCGGAGGAGATGGGGGCGACGCGGTCGAGATCCTGCATCTGGAAGCGGTCTCCGTACTTGGCGATCAGCGGCTTGTAGTCGTGCGGCGGCAGAGCGGACCAGGCGTTGAGCGCGGTGTTGTAGACGCGAATCTCGATGTGGTTGGCTCCCGGCTTGAGGAACTGGCTGACGTCGAGGCGATAGGGCGGGTGCCAGAGCGCGCCGACGGACTTGCCGTTGATCGTCACCAGCGCAGCCTCGCGGATCGGCGCGTCGTAGGTGGCGTGCATCCCCGGGTTGTTGCGCAGGGCGGGCGTGACGGGTTTGCCATCGGGGCCAAGCTCGACGGAAGGCTGGCCGCCTGCAACTTCAAGAAAGACCGCGGTGGTGGGAACGGCGGCAAGGGTGAACTCGCGGGTGTAGACCGCCTCGCCGGAGTAGTTCCTGGTGGTCGAGTCAGCCGTCCAGTCGGTTAGCGTGGCTTCTCTGACGCTCTTGTTGAGCGCGGGGAAGGCGACCTGCCAGTTTGCGCTGAGGTCTGCGAGAGCTTTGGTCGGAACGGGCGTGGGCTTGGTGCTGACGACGGAGTCGGCGAAGACGAAGACGCGCGATTCGTAGGGAGCAAGGTGGATGGGCTGCGACGTGGCCGTGGCCGAGCTTGCGGCGGCGCTGTCGGTCTCCCACTGCTCGGCGGAGCTGTGGGTGGTGGCGAAGGTTGCCGCAAAGTCGACAGGTGTATTGCCGGTGTTGGAGACAAAGTAAATGTCGCTGCTCGTCAACTTGCGGCGAATAAAGCCGAGCTGGTTGCGGGTTGCCTGATCGGCTCCGGCGACCTGAAAGTCGGGCTTGGTTGCGGTGTGCAGGGCAGCGGCGAGATGCGCCTCGTCGGGGACGAATGCAGCCTGCGGCAGCGTGGCAGCAAAGGTCTTCGCCAGTGGCTTGCCCTCGGGGTCGATCGACGGCGCGCGTCCGACGGCGATGACCTTGCCTCCGGCAGCCTGGAAGGCGGCGAGCTTGGCCAGCGTCGCCGTCGGAATGCGGTCGGTGGGGGGGATGACGAGGATCTGGTGCGCGCCGAGGCCGACCTTCTCGATGGCGTCGGCGTCGATGAAGTCGACGTTATAGCCAGCGGAGAGGATCGTCGACATCAGCGCCGGTGTGACCAGCTTGGGGAAGATGTCGGTCAACGAGACGCGCGCCGGGCCGAAGCTGGCCCATGCATCGTCGGTGGGTAGCAGGACGGCGACCTGATTGGCGGGCTGGCCCTGACGCAGCAGGTAGCTCATCCGCGCGATGTAGCGGGTGACGGCGGGCATCACCGGATGCCAAGGGTTGTGGTCGTTGAACGACGCGGCGGCGTAGAGGCTCCAGCCGGGTTCGGGAACCGTGCCCGGAGGCGCGGAGTAGGGCCAGCCGTGGCAGAAGATCAGGTTCTCGCCGGAGAGGAAGTCGACGTCGGCCTCGGCCTTCATATCCAGCGGGGTGGCGCGGAAGACCGGCGAATGCAGCCAGGTGAAGGTCTCGCCCGAGCTGACGTCGTGGCCGAAGACGTGGTTGGCCGAGGTGGCCCAGCGCAGGGTGGAGAAGGCGCGCCAGGAGGGATTCTCGCCCTCGGCCAGGCCCACCAGCGATTGGCTGGAGAAGCTGACCGCCGGATGTCCGTAGGTCTGCGAGCGGAATTTGGTGTTGTGCGCGATGGCCCAGTCGTTAATCTGGGTGAGGTAGTTCTCGTCGACCAGTTCTTTCAGCGTGCGACCGTAGTCGTGGCGAACGGTCTCGGCGGCGGGAGTGCCTCCGGCGACCAGTTCCGGCAGGTGTGGGATCAGGTCGTAGCCGCGACGCTGGAGAAACTCGGCGGGAAGGGCGGGAGTCCAATCGGCTTCAAAGGCTTCGAGCGAGTCGGAGAAGATGGCATAGGGCGGAGTGTCGCCGAAGGCCTTGATCAGCGGTTCGCCGACCGCGCGCAGGTGGGTGGCGACGGCGTCGTGGGAGAAGGGATCGAGGACGTACCCCTCGGCTCCGACGGCGGCCCGCTTCACTTTCTGGCCGGTGTGGCTGACGATGAAGAAGAGCGCGACGCGAGGCTGGTTGGAGGCGTTTGTGGTGGCGCTGGCGCCAGAGACGGCAAGCGGCTGCGCACTGCTGGGGTTCCAGGCGGGCGCAGCGGGACTCTCGGCGGAGTGGCCACGCGTCAAGGGCGTTGGCGTGCCAACGACGATGGAGGCCGAGAGCAGCGACTCGCCTGCCTTGAGCGAAGGAACCGCGACGCTGGTGGAGTTGGCGGGGACGGTGACTTCAACCGTGCGCAGCCGTCCTGCGGCCTCGGCCAGCGACGTTGCGGGACCGCCGTAGGGCCAGCCGGAGCAGAGCGTTACGTCGATGCGCAGGCCCAGCCTGCGACCCTCGGCCTGCGCGTAGTTCACGGCGTCGAGCATCTCGGGCGAGAGGAAGCTGAGATTCTTCAACCCCTTCGCCGGATCGTCCAGAACCTCCGGGTAGACGAAGGCCAGCTCCGCGCCCTGAATGCCGTCGGCCTTCATCTGCTGTAGTTCGCGCAGAATCTCCGGCTTGACGACCGCCGTGCCAAACCACCACCAGCGCACCATCGGCTTGGCCGCGTCGGGAGGATTTTTGAAGTTGGCGCGAAGGTTGTCGATGGTCGGAGCCTGCGCATGAGCGGCGGGAACCAGAACAAGCGCGAGCGCGAGGGCCGCAGCGCGGAAGAGTGTAGGCGCAGCGAACGGAATGCGGGAGTTCTTCGCCGCGCTCAGAGTGACACAATCAGCGGGAAGTATAGAGATACGGTTCTGCGTCATGATTTATTCCTTAGGGGGCTGGGGTCGCGGGGACGGCTAGCTTGGGGCCAAACTCGGCGTTGGGATCTTCCTTCTTCTTGCGCTCGGGATCGCTGGCGTAGGTCGGCGTGGGGCCGTCGAGGATCGGCTTGATGCGGCCGACCAGCTTCTGCGGGCCGTTGGCGGCGAAGAGGTCGAAGACGACGACCTCGTTCTTGCCCTGCTTGAGCCACGGGCCGGGAACGTACAGCGTATCTTGCGGCCCGATGTTCCAGAAGCGACCGAGCGCGTGGCCGTTGATCCAGATCAGCCCCTTGCCCAGCGCGGAGATGTCCAGAAAGCTGTCTCCGGTCTGGGTCAGGGTAAAGCTGCCGGTGGCAAAGTGCGGGGTCGAGCCAATCCCCGCGGCGGGCGAGCCAGTCTGCATGGCGGCGACGTCCTCCATCGGCAGCGAGTAGATCTGCCAGCCAGTAAGCGGCGTGGCGGTCGCCGGTGTACCGGAACCTGCGGCATCGCCCAGCGTCGCGCTCTGGATGCCCTTCCACTCGTTGCGCATGTTTTTGGTGGAGTTCAGACGACCCGTGTTTTCTACCAGAATGTCGAGCGTGGCGGGTTTGGTCGTGGTCAGCATCAGGCTGTTCTGGTCGTAGTGGCGATCGAGCGTGCCGACCAGTTTGCCGTCGATGTAGACCTGCGCGTAGTCATGCACCGGGTTCAGGGTGAGCGTCTTGCCGCTGACCGGCGCGTCGAGTTGGTGGCGATAGAGGATGTAGCCATAGGCCTGATCGACCTGCTCCATCGTCAACGGCTTCTCGGAGACGACCGGCTTGGGCAGCTTGCTCCAGAGAGTGGAGGTCGGCGTGACGGTGAATTCCGGCAGCGGCACGACCGGTGCGACCTCGGGAACGGGCAGCTTGGGCTGGTGGGTGTGGCTCAGGATCATGTCGCGGTAGGCGAAGAACTTGGGCGTGGTGTGTCCCGCCTCATCGAGCGGCGCGTCGTAGTCGTAACTGGTGACGTTGCCGCGATAGTTGCCGGTGCTGGCGCTGGCTCCGGCCATCATGCCAAAGCTGGTGCCGCCGTGGAACATGTAGATGTTGATCGAGCCTTTGTGCCCGAGGACGTAGTCGATGTCCTTGAGCTGCGGGGCCAGCGGGCGAGTCTCGTGCGGGTGGCCGAAGAGATCGAACCAGCCGGGCCAGTACTCCGTCGCAAACAGCGGCGCACCGGGACGCGAGGCGGCCAGCGTTGCCAGCGCAGGCTCAGCCCTGCCCGTGCCGAAGTTCACGCCGGAGAGAATTCCATCAAGCGAACCATTGGCCAGCGCCTTCGACGGATCGACCGTGTACAGCACCGAGTCCTTGTAGCCGGTCGACTGGAAGATCTTCAGCATGTGCTGCATGTAGGGCTTCTCGTTGCCGAAGTTGCCATACTCGTTCTCCACCTGCACGGCGAGGATCGGGCCTCCGTGGGCCAGCAGCAGCGGCGTCGTCTCCTGCGCCACGCGGTCGATCCAGCGTTCGGCGGGAACCATGAAGGCTGGGTCGTTGGTGCGCAGGGCGCGATTCATCTTGGGATCTTTGAGCAGCCAGGCCGGAAAACCGCCAAACTCCCACTCGGCGCAGGAGTACGGCCCGACGCGCAGAATGACGTAGAGACCCTCTTCCTGCGCGGCCTTCAGGAAGCCGGCGAGGTCGTTCTGGCCGCTGAAGTCGTAGTGGCCGGGCGTGGGCTCGTGGACGTTCCAGAAGATGTAGGTGGCGATTGTGTTCAGCCCCATGGCCTTGGCCATCTTCAGCCGCGCGTGCCAGTACTCATGCGGAATGCGCGCATAGTGCATCTCGCCGGCGATGATCTGGAAGGGCTTGCCGTCGAGGTCGAAGTGGTCGCCATCGACGACGAAGGTGTGCGCCGGAGCCGCAGGTTGGCTCTGGGCGTGAGCCGGAAGAGCGGACGCAAAGGCGAGGACTGCGAGCGAAAGTGCGGCGGCAAGGCGGGACTGCGGGAGATGAGACAGATTCATGAGTTCTCCGAGCGGATTGGGGCTTACTGATTCGTCAGTTTTCGGCGTGTCAGGGGTTTCTCTAGAGATACGTCTGACACGGGCCAAGAGTTTCGAGCGCGAGCATTAATCCTGCTTGCGATTGCCGGATTGATCGGCGACGGGTGCATCAAGAATCGGGTGGTCGAGGCCGGAGACCTGCGGAATCTTATCGATCTGCGGCTTGAGGTCGAAGACCAGAATCTCGTTTGCGCCGACCTTTAGCCACGGCCCGGGAACGTAGAGCGTATCCTGTGGGCCGACGTTCCAGTAACGACCGAGGGAGTGACCGTTGATCCAGACCATTCCCTTGCCAAGGGCGCGGGTGTCGAGGAAGGTGTCGCCGGTCGCGGTCAGGTTGAAGTGGGCGCGATAGAAGGTGGGCAGGGACTCTTCGAGAGAACGGGAAGATTCTGCATCGACAGGGCTAGATTTGGGCAGATTCTTTACGGGGATCTTTTCGACAAAATTTCGTGGAAGATCGTTCATCGGCAAAGAGAAAATCTCCCAACCGGTGAGGGGCGCGCCTGCGAGGGTGACGGACTGGGTGATCCCCTTCTGGTCGGTGCGAATGGATTTAGAGTAGTTGACGTGCGCGGTGTTTTCCACCAGAATGTCGAGGCGCGCGGGGCCAGAAGTGGTGATCGGCAGCGTGGACTGCTTGAGGCGGCGGTCAAGCGTGCCGGCCAGTTTGCCGTCCAGATAGATCTGCGCGTAGTCGTGCAGTTCGGTCAGGACGAGGTCGCCAGATACGGCGGCGGGCAGATGCGCGCGGTAGAGGATGTAGCCGAAGGACTGGCCCACGGCCTCCATCGTCAGCGGAGTGGCGCTGCGGATGGGCTTCTCCGGCAGGTTCTTCCACAGTGATGTGGACTCGGCGAGCGAGACTGGCGGAATGCGGATGATCGGCGCGTTGGCGGGTACCGGCGGCAGGCAGCTCTCGTTGCCGCAGGGGCTGTGCTTGGCGAAGATCTTGCGCAGTTCGAAGTACTTCGGCGTGGGGCGGCCAGACTCGTCGAGCGGCGCGCCGTAGTCGTAGCTGGTGGTATCGGGCAGGTAGTTGCCGCGGCTCAGGTCGGCGCCGCTCATAAAGCCGAAGTCGCTGCCACCGTGGAACATATAGAGGTTCAGGCTGCCGTGGTTGAGGATGTAGTCCACGTCCTCAAGCTGCGGCGCAGTGGGGCGCGTCTGGTGCGGGTGGCCCCAGGAGTCGAACCAGCCGGGCCAATATTCCGTGACGAAGATCGGCGCGCCGGGGCGGAAGGCCGCCGCCGCGTCCATGCCCTTCTGATGGTTGCCGATGCCGAAGTTTGTGCCTGCGAAGATGCCGGGGACGGCACCCTTGGCGAGGTCGCCGAAGCCGTCAACGGTGTCCAGCAGCGAGTCGTTGAAGCCCGCCGCTTTGAAGAGGTCGGCCATCTTCTGCATGTAGACGTGGTCGGAGCCGAAGCCGCCGTACTCGTTTTCGACCTGGGTGACGATGATTGGCCCGCCCTTGCCGATCTGTAGGTTGCCGACCTCCTGATTGAGTCGCTTGATCCAGCGCGCGGTCGGGTTCAGGAAGGCGGGCGAGTCGGAGCGCAACGCGGCGGCAGAGGCCGGATCGGCCAGCAGCCACGGCGGCAGTCCGCCCAGATCCCATTCGCCGCAGATATAGGGACCGCCGCGCAGAATAACGTACAGCCCTTCTTCCTGCGCGGCGCGGATGAAGGCTGCAAGATCGTTCTGGCCGCTGAAGTCGTAGACGCCGGGCTTGGGCTCGTGCAGATCCCAGAAGACGTAGGTCGCAATGGTGTTCATCCCCATGGCCTTGGCCATCTTCAGGCGCGCATGCCAGTATTCGCGGGGGATTCGCGCGTAGTGCATCTCGCCGGAGAGAACCTGAAAAGGCTTGCCGTCCAGCGTAAAGTGGTCTCCCGCAACGGCGAAGCTGTGCGGCGCTTTGGGCGTGGCAGTTCGAGCCTGCGCACAGAGCGAGGGCGTCAACAGGGCAGGAAGCGTTGCCAGAACCAAGGAGAGGGCGAGAGGCCGGAGAGTTGTTTTCATAGTTTGAGCGCGGTGACTTATAACGAACATTCCGCCAAATTACGGTAGTTCATTGGAGAGAATGTTTCAAGATGCGACTGCGGCGCTCTGCTAGCGCTGGAAGATCTCAGCCTTCGATCTCTCCGAAGAGTGTGCTGGGCAGCGGAATGGAGACGCTGGCAACCAGCAAGACCAGAAGTGCAATGCACTTGAAGACGCCATGCAGGATGGTCAGAGGTTCGGTCGCCATGATCCAGGCGCAGGGCATCAGGAACCAGAGCATCTTTCCCAGCGACAAAGACGCCTTGCCCGAAGCGACATCCTGTAGCAGGAAGATCAGCAGAAAGCCCATGGGAATCAGAAGCAAGCTTAGCGTGTAGTCTGAGGCAACCATGGGAAGTACCACTGTGATGCAGACCAAGGCGAAGATCTGGTTCAATACCGGTTTATTCCAGACCTTCCAAAGCACGACCAGACCAATGATCGCGGCAAGCGGCAGATACATCAGGAAGAGCTTCCATGCCAGCAGATTGTTGACCTGTGGAGCAATAAACTCTATAGCGGGGAAGTGGAGTCCTCGATAACGAATGACGCGGGCGATAGTCTTGATCGATTGGAAGAGGGAATGATCTCCCTTCATCTCTTCCATCGGACGAAACGCCACAATGTAGTTTGAGAAGAAGTTACTCTTTCCGGAGATGTGGCGATAGGCTCGCAGCGGATTGCGATCGATCACCAGCAGGGAAGCCAGCGTTACCCCTGCGGCGGAGAGAAGTCCCAGCGCCACCTCGCGAAATTTGCGTTGCTGCGCCATCAGGGCCAGCCACAGCACGGGGTAAGGCTTGATGCAGGATGCGACGCCAAAGGCAACGGCTGAGCCGGGATCCTGTCGTCGCGCGTAGAGCGCGGCTCCGATACAGACCGCGATCCACATAATGCCTTCGATGTTGCCGCGCATAACGACCTGCTCGGTCCCCCATCCGAACAAGCCTGTGGCAAAGATGGCGACTCCCGCGATCCAGTGATAGCTCTCGAATTGACGCACGCTGCGCCAGAGTTGAGTGCAGGCAACAGCGACTGCGCCAAGCACCGTGCCCAGCATTACGAACAGAGCGTAGGGAGCGCACTTCTGAAGCAGAAACAGATAAATCACAACCGCAAAGGGAGGATAGTTTGCCGGAAATAAGGTGCCGATCAGATGCTCCGAGTCGATGATCCTTGAATCTTTGCCGATCTGGTACTTGCCCGCGAAGCGCAGCAGATCGCCAAACCGTTCCACCCTGTCTCCCAGTGGAAATAAGTGACCCGGTGTATGCCTATGCAGCACAAACCAGATCCAGACGCTCAGGTTCATCGCAACGAAGAGCAGAAGGTAGAGCAGAATTGCCGTCTGCACGCGTCTGCGGTCGGATTTCAGGTTCAAGGTATATCCCTTTCCTCATCTTCTTGCCTATCTTGAAAAATACAGCAGAGAGAAACCCTTCGACCCTTCCTGAATGCCTGAGTCCTCTCTGATCCTGCGCTAATCAACGGGAGGACGATCAGGGTTTGCCGCGGCGGCTTTGCCCTGCGGACTGACGCGGACGATGCGGTAGAGCGTTTGATCCTGATAAGCGTGCTGGGTGTACAGGTAGCTGGAGTACCAGGTGGAGTAGTCGATAGCCTCGGTGTGAATCTCTTCCAATCGCAGCGCAGGGTTGTTGAACAGGTGCAGCGCGTCGCCGAAGCGGGTGACGCCGCCGGTTCCATCGAGTGCGCCCTCGGGTCCGTTGTGCGCGAGGATGATGTAATCAACTTCCTTCTCCTGAAGGTACTGCGGAACTCGACCGCTGAGCAGATAGGGCAGGTAGTTGCGATCCACCAGACCGCCCAGATCGATCAGATCGATGTGGCTGAAATAGCCGATCGTGCCGATGTCGAAGACGCCCATCTTCGTTCCCGCCGGATAGTGATCGTTGAGATACTCGGCCATCTTCAGGTGGCAATGGTCGATGTTGTAGATGCTCTCGCCAAGCGCGACGCTCCAGCGTGGCAGGGTCATTGCGGTGAGCGCTGCGACCGCGACCAGAGCGAGCGTCTGAACAGGAAGCAACAAGGCAGGCAGCAGAAGAGCGTTGCCGCGTGATCGGAACAGACACAACGCGTGTGCGATCAGGTCAAACGAGGCGATGGCAAGCAGTGCAGGGAAGAGCAGCAACACGAAGGGTTGATAGCGTCCTCCGTGGCCCGTTGCAGGCAGGGTGAAGCAGTAGCTGGCGTAGTGCAGCGTCGCCCACAGGATCAGGATGCCAGTGCGTCTGGGAAAGCGGCGCAGCAGAACAAAGCATCCATAGAACGCCAGCACGACAAAGAGCATCGCCCAACCGCGCGTGGTGTGGAAGAAGTTATGCTGAATGACTTTTTGATAGGTCTCGATGGTCAATCCGCGAACGGTGGAACGACCGACGTGCAGCTTGTCTGTTCCGCTGAAGAGGAAGCGTCGTCCGCGCAGGGTCATGGGCAGCAGGGAGCCTGATGTCTTCAGGTTGAGCAGAAACGACGGAATCAGCAAGAGGACAGCGACAGCGCCGGCGCGAAGAACGTCGGCAAAGCTGCGTCCGCACCATCGGGCGAGAGCGAAGAGCAGCAGGCTGAGCGCGAGACCTTCGGGGCGGGTCGCGCCCAGCACGCCGAGAACCAGACCCGCCAGCAGAGAGCTGCGAAGAGCGCCGTCGCTGGGATGAATTGCTGCGTCGGACGCAGTCTCTCGGAACCAGAGCAGAATCGCGAGCAGCGAGAGCGTGACGAAGAGAACGTGTTCCATGCCGATGAAGGCAAGCCAGACGTAGTTGCCGGAGAGCGCAGGAAGCAGCGCCAGAGCAAGAACATAGAGCAGAGGAAGCCCATCAAGCACAGCCATGCGCCAGAGAAGTACGCCGGAGATAATCAGCAGAATGGAGTTGAGAATGAGAGGGAAAAAGACGGGAGAGTGGGTCGAAAAGAGCAGGTAGTTGAGCGAGAGGATGAACGTCCACAGCGTACTCGACGAGCCGGACGAGGTGATGCCGGGGGTGAATCCGAAGCTGTGGTGTTGAACCAGATTGCGCGCGATCTCCTGATGAATCCAGGAGTCGTCCAGCGGGAAGCCGAGGTTGTGGCGCAGGGACAAGGCCAGCGAACCAAGACCGATCAGGTAGCTGATTACGACCAGCAGAATCCATCGCCAGCCGAGCAGCGAACAGCGACGATCTTGCACAGGCCGATCTTGCATGGGATGGTCGATCTCCTCTCTGCCGCGAAGCT
The DNA here is from genome assembly GCA_031296325.1 of Acidobacteriaceae bacterium. Lineage (GTDB taxonomy): Bacteria > Acidobacteriota > Terriglobia > Terriglobales > Acidobacteriaceae > Edaphobacter. The sequence goes on from JARLFY010000088.1 coordinate 41,254, forward strand.
GTTTGCGATGC
>JARLFY010000089.1 GCA_031296325.1 Acidobacteriaceae bacterium
CTCCAACGTAAATCCAGTGAGCAGCATGGTGGAACTGATTACGGCACAACGATCCGCTGAGATGATGCAGCGCGCACTGTCAATGTTCAATTCCGAGATCGATAAAACAGCCACACAGGATCTGCCCAAGATTAGTTAGAAAAGGAGTTCAACCATGTTTCATGCCCTCTACACAGCGGCCAGCGGGATGACCGCCCAGCAGATTAATCTGGACAACATTGCAAACAACCTAGCCAACGCCAGCACATCCGGCTTTCAAGCGCGGCGCGTTCAATTTTCCGATCTCCTCTATCAGAGTGAGGTGATGCCAGGTGCAGCGGCGACCCAACAGACGACCGTATCTTCCGGCTTGCAGGTTGGGCTGGGCACACGGCCCGGCAATACCGAGATCATCCAGACTCAGGGGGATCTGAGCAGCACCGGCAATCCGTTGGACTTTGCTGTCCAAGGGACAGGTTTCTTTCAGGTCCTTATGCCCAACAATCAGATCGGCTACACGCGCTCAGGATCCTTTCAGCCAAATGCTCAGGGAGCTCTGGTCACGGCGAATGGGGATGCGCTCCAACCATCAATCACAATTCCTGCCAACGCAACTAATATCACAGTGGGAAGTGACGGCACTGTGAGCGCTACGCTGCCTGGACAGACTAATTCCGCGCAGGTGGGCGTACTGCAACTGGCCACTTTCGCAAATCCTGGCGGTCTGAACAGCGTCGGCAACAACATCTACCTTGCGACCACTGCATCGGGCGATCCCGTTGTGGGCACGCCGGGCGGTGCCGACGGGCTGGGCACCATCCAACAGGGAATGTTGGAGCAGGCAAACGTGAACATCGTTGATGAGTTTGTGAATATGATCCTTGCCCAGCGCTCGTACGAGTCGAATTCGCGAGTGGTGAAAGCCGCAGACGAGATGCTACAGGGACTGAATCAGTTGGCCCAGTAGAGCGAGTGAAATGACAAGACACACCTTCATTCCCGTTCTGATCCTTTCAATCGCACTGGCTGTCCCGGCTATGGTGAGGGCAGCGCAAAGCCCGATCACTGCCGATCAGGTTGCCAGAACATTAAGCAGCGTAGGCATGAGCGTTAAGCAAGAGCAAGTGATCCTGCCTACCGATATCGTCGCGACGACCAACGCGCCGACACTGAAGGTAGTATCTACGGAGCTTTGGGGCGATCATCAGTTAAAGATTCGTATGAGTTGCATAAAGCCCGAGGAATGCTTGCCGTTTTTCGTCACGGTTCGGGAGAGTCAGCCCCAGACAGTCCCCCCATCGACATCGACTGCGATTTTCAGGGTAAAGTCTGACTCTAATTCTATTGTTATGCACATCGGTTCGCGAGAGACTCTCCTGCTCGAAGGTGGCCATGTACATATTCAGATGTCGGTGGTTTGTCTTGAGAACGGTGCGGTTGGCCAAACGATACGGGTCACAAGTCTGAACCACAAGCAGACCTACCTAGCGGAAGTCAGCAGTAACCATGTACTGAGAGGAAAGCTCCAATGACGACACGATTGAGAGGCCGTCGGCAACACTGCGTGATCGCTTTCCTGCTCTTGCTGGCTGCGACTACAGTGGCCGAGTCATCCGTAACGAAGAAATCGAAGACAAATCCCGACCAGTTGCGCCGGGACTACATCGCACGACTCCAGCAACGGGACGTTCCCTCTGTATCCGGACAGACGGTTGGCAGTCTATGGACGCCTGGCAACACACTTGGCGATCTCTCCACAGACTACAAGGCGCGCAAACTGAACGACACAATCGTCATTCTGGTTTCGGTGCAGACATCTGCGGCTCAGACTGGGAATTCCAGCTATCAGCGAACCGTCTCGACTAGCTCTGCGATTACCGGCGTTGGCGGGATCAGTCCCGTCAACCTGAATCCTCTGCTCAACGCCAACTCTGCGACAGCGCTCAAAGGTGCTGGTGCGACGGACTCGACGACGGCGTTTCAGACCAGCCTCACCGGACAAGTGATTGCTGTGCTTCCCAGCGGCAATCTGGTAGTCGAGGCGCAACGCAAGATCTTCATGAATAACCAGCACGAAGATGTGACGGTTCGCGGCGTGGTGCGACCGAATGACATTGGCCCGAGCAACACCGTATCGTCTGCATCGCTGAGCAATCTCGAAATTGAGATGAAGGGCAAAGGAATCATCTCCGACAGCACCCGTCCGCTCAATCCAATCACCAAGGCAATTCTCTGGCTCGTGGGATTCTGAGAACAATGAAGCTTAAGATCACCATCCCGTACACGAATCTCCGCTCCATGACCTCCCTGGTCCTGCTAGCCGGAGTTGTGTTCTCCACCTTCACTCCGTTTGCGGCTGCCGATGAGAGCAATCGTCAGGTCATGGTGCGCGACATTACCAGCGTCGAAGGCGTTCGAGAGAACATGCTGGTGGGCTACGGCCTAGTCGTTGGTTTGCGCGGGACTGGCGATCGGCAGCAGACTATCTTTACCGTGCAAACGCTGGCCAATGCGATGCAGAAGATGGGAGTGCTGATTACTCCGAGCACCGTGGTGGTGAAGAATGTTGCAGCCGTCTTCATAACAGCCTCGCTGCCAGCGTTCTCCCGACCGGGTTCGAAGCTGGATGTGACGGTCTCTTCCATCGGTGATGCACAGAGCCTCGAAGGCGGAGTGTTGCTGATGAGTGCGCTGCACGGGCCGGATGGTCAGGTTTATGCCGAGGCTCAAGGGCCTCTGGTGATGGGCGGCTACTCGGCCGGAACCGGCGCCAATCGCAAGGAAGTGAACGCGGCCAACGTGGGTCTGATTCCTCAGGGAGCCATGGTCGAACGCGACACATCAGTGGATCTGAGCGGGTTCAAGACGGTCTCGCTGCTGCTGCGCAATCCCGATTTCACCACTGCCGCGGACATTGCTGATGCGGTGAACAAGGAGTTCAACAAGCCTGTTGCAACAGCGCTCGATAGCAGCCGCGTCGACATCAACGTGACGGATGCGTCCTCGAAGTCGGTGACCACTCTGATCTCGCGGGTGCAGAACCTAATGCTCAAGGTTCACACGCCGGCGAAGATCATTATCAACGAACGGACTGGCACGATTGTGATGGGAGGCGACGTGAAGCTTTCCCCCGTGTCAGTTATCCACGGAAGCCTATCGATTCAGGTCGTCACCTCCTACGATGTGGCGGGCGTCATGCCAGTCGGGATGAACGGACCCGGCGGCGACAAGAAGGGCAAGAGCGGCGGTGAAACCATGGGGACGCTACAGCCTATCATTGTGCCGGAAACAAATCTCAGTGCGAATGAAGCTGCTGCGCAGACGATGCGCCTCGACGAGGGAGCGAATGTGGACGAGCTGGTCAAGGGACTTCATGCCATCGGAACGACGGCGCACGATGTTGTCGCAATCCTTCAGGCGATCCGGGCCGAGGGTGGTATACAAGCCGATTTGGAGGTTCAATAGATGGGAACGAGCATGGGATTAGGGTCTCTGAGCACGCAGGTCAACGCTTCGCAGTCCAACGCGGATATTTTAATTCAGGGAGTCAAGTCGTCGAAGGGAGTGACGGACTCAGCTAAGATCGAAAAAGGTGCCAAAGACTTTGAGGCTGTGCTGGTTGGCAGTTGGTTGCAGCAGGCGGAGCAGTCGTTCGCTACCGTCCCGGGTGCCGATGACGGCCAAGATGTCGGGCGCGATTCGATGATGAGTTTGGGGGTGCAGACGCTGGCGACCTCCATGGCAGCTACAGGAGGTATCGGAATCGGCAAGATGGTCGCCAAAGCCATGCATGCTGCTGCTGAAAAAGTAGAAGGGCAGACCCCGGCGTCGGGGAGCAAGCCGACATCAACGCTTCTGGCAGCGGAAACTTTGGTACATGCTCAACGAATTCAGGAGAAATATGAGAAGAGAGACTAAATTTTTACCGGGAAGGTGCCGATAGTGCGGACAATCTAGATTTTAAGGAGATGCCATGAGAATCGATTTATTTAATTCGGCTGCTACGGAACTGTCGAGTGAACAAACCTCGCAGAAGGCAAGTACGGAGAATGCAGCGAAGTCGAGCATCTCTCAGACAGAAGACAGCGCGACTCTGACGTCGGGTTCGGCGTCGGTCGAATCACTGGTGAGCACAGCACTGAACTCGCCCGAAGTGCGTCAGGATAAAGTTGACAGTCTGAAACAAGCCGTCAACAGCGGGCAATACAACCTCAACCCCGACAATATTGCCACGTCCATCATTGAAGATCACGCATGAACTCCCAGAGCCGATAAGTCGTGCTCGATATAAAGGAAATTGGCAGAATGACTACCGCTGGCGTTCTAGATCGGGATCTGAAAGCCGCGGAGTATCTCCAGTCGCTGCGGTCGATGACCGACGAACTGGAGCGGGCGATGCAGGCAATCGCACGCAATGCGTTGCCGGAGTTTGAAGACAGTATCGACAATCAGCAGGTACTGAGTGCGCGTCTGGCAACTTTGGCCGATGACCTGTGCGCGCCGCTCGAAGCGGAGACCGCAATTGCACGAGCTATGATCGATGAGGACATGATGCACCAGATCCGCAGTGCCAACGAAACGTTGCAACGGTTGAATCAGAGCTACGCGGCTTTGCTGCAACACTCCAGCCGATCCGTCGCGCTCATGGCGTCGCTGTTCAGTTCATTCCAAGGACAATTTCAGGAGGCTTCTGGCCCCAGGTTGAAACAGCAGACCTGGTCCTGCCAGATGTAAACGCAATGGGAGGTTTGAATACATCGCTGTTGGTGGGAATTCAGGCGCTCGAAGCGACCCAAGGCGCGCTCGACGCAACCAGCAACAACATCGCCAACGCCAACACCTCCGGATACACCCGTGAGGTCGCCCAGTTCAGCGAGAATGCACAGACCGTGTCCGGCTCCGATGTGAGCGGCGGCGGAGTAACGCTCGACGGTCTGCAAAGCGTCCGCAACGAATTGCTGAATTTGCAGATTCAGCAGCAGACCTCGCTACAGAGCAGTGCCGACGCCCAGTCCTCCACGCTACAGCAGATTCAGTCGTATTTCACGACGACTTCCGGCGCCGATATTGCGAGCACACTATCGGCGTTCTCTACCAGCCTCACGCAACTATCGGCGGATCCAACCAATTCGTCGGTGCAGCAGGGCGTAATCTCCGCAGGGCAGGATCTCGCCAACTCATTCAATAGTACCGCCAGCGGGCTAACCAGCGCGCAGTCGAACGCTGACGGACAAGTGACGCAGGCGGTTTCCCAGATCAACTCGCTGACCGCGCAGATCGCGCAGTTGAATGGACAGCTTTCGCAAAGCACAACGACTGCAAACGATGGCGGAACGATTGAGGACCAGCGAGACGAGTTGGTGCAGCAATTATCCGCGCTGACGGGCGTCTCGGTGACACAAACCGATGACGGAGAGACTATTACCACCGGCAACGGAACGCCGCTTGTCATGGGCGGACAGAGCTTCGCCCTACATACCACGACTGGCAGCGACGGGATGCAGCAGGTACTGGATTCAAACGGCAACAACATTACTACCTCGATTCTGGGCGGGACGCTGGGCGGGGCCATCGAGGTGCGCGATCAGACGATTCCGAACATGCTCACGCAGTTAAATACGCTGGCCAGCCAGTTTGCCACCTCCTTTAATTCGGCACAGGCCCAGGGCTTCGACTCGAGCGGCAACGTAGGGCAGAACTTCTTTACCGTCCCGGCCAGCTCTGCCGATGCCGCCTCTGGAATTAGCGTTGCCATCACAGACACTACAGCGATCGCCATCAGTTCGGACGGAACCGTCGGCAGCAACGGCAACATAGCCAACCTCTCCGCAGCGCTGACCAATGCCCTTCCCTCAGGACAAACGCCCGCCGCTGCGTATTCAAGCCTTGTCTTTGAGGTTGGCAATACCGCCTCCAACGCCAGCGCGCAATCCACGGCGATCGGTTTGAACCTAAAGCAGCTCACCAATCAGCAGGGTTCAGTCTCTACGGTTGATACCAATGAAGAGGCTACCAATCTGTTGCGCTTTCAGACCGCCTACGAGGCTGCAGCCCGCATCATAAGCACCATCCAGCAGCTCAGTACCGTGACCCTCAATATGGGTACGTCGGGAGGTTATTGACAGATATGCGCGTCAATCCAAATATGGTTCCCGACATGCTTGCGGCAATTCAACAAAGCGAGCAGTCTCTCCAGACCGCATTGCAGCAGGTGTCCACAGGCAAGAGCGTCACCCTGCCGTCAGATAATCCTGCCGCAGAAGCCAACATGGTGCAGAACACGATTGAGACGGCAAATGTAGACCAATACACGCAGAACGCGAGTAGCGCTCTGTCTATGGTGCAAACAGCCGACTCCGCATTGAGTTCAGTAGTTTCATCTCTCACCTCGGCCATCTCGCTGGGAACCGAAGGAGCCAACGGGACAAATTCGTCCGCAAATCAACAGGCTATTGCTACTCAAGTACAGGGAATTCTGTCGAGCGTCGTTTCTCAGGCAAATCTGTCCTACCAAGGCGTATATGTCTTTGGCGGAACAGCCAGTACAACGACGCCTTACACTGTAGATTCGACAGCGCAGTCAGGCTATACCTACAACGGCAACACCGACGTGAACTCTGTTTCAGTCGGCGACAAGATGAGCGTTCAGGTCAATATTCCCGGTAGCCAGATTTTCTCGAACCCCAGCGCCAACGTGCTTGGATCTTTGAGTTCCCTGGTTACGGCGCTGCAAAGCGGAGATACGTCCGCTATTAGTACCGCGACGGCTGCTGTCAGTTCTGCCATGAACTATGTAAGTCAGCAGCGCGTGGTCTATGGCAATGCCGAGAGCCAGCTCAACTCGCAGGAAACATACTTGCAGCAGGAGACGGTCAGCCTGTCGTCGCAGGCGACGTCGTTGGTTGGCGTCGACATGGCGACGGCTGCGACAACCCTAAGTCAGGCTGAGACCGACAACAATGCTGCGCTGGCCGCTGCGGCGAAGGTTGTGCCGAATAGCTTGCTGAATTATCTATCGACACCGAGCTGATAGGTCGATCGAGTTGTTACCTGTAGTTAAAGCCACCTACAGGTCGCGATTGAAATTAGACTAGCGGTTCAGTTCTAGGTCAATGACCGCGTATGGAGATGGATCACCATCGTCAACTCCACTGCGCATCTGGCTGCCATACACATGGCTCCAACCTGAATTATTCTGCCATTCGTGCCCGACTGACGCTGGCTTCTCCATCGCGATAACAGCCTGTGGTATCGCAGCGATATAGACGGTCTACCGGCGCGTGTAACCGCCTTTTCTGAATATCGCGCGACCTCTCAACGCTAACATCAATTCATCACGATTGAGACCGTGCGTACTCAGTTCAGCGACGCTCCTGCAACAGCCCCCGTAACAACCTGTAGGTCTCATTAATTGCAGCCATCCGTTCGTTAGCAACGAGGCGAACTTCTTCACTCTTATATTCGATTGGGTGGCATTCGTTTCGCCATTCATACTGTGGAATGCTAGACGAAGCCGGAGCGAACACGAGCACACAGCAGTGGTGCAAATGATACTGCCAGAAAAGGCAAAATGCACCAAACTTTCTGTTAGTGGGGGATCTGTGGGGATGTGGATCTCAGGATTCGCTGCAAAGTGGGTGTTATGGTGCGCCCGGAAGGATTCGAACCTCCGACCCTTTGGTTCGTAGCCAAATGCTCTATCCAACTGAGCTACGGGCGCACATTGCCTGGGTGGCAACTTGTCTGACTGCCAACATCCAATCGGCTGGATGCCGAGGTGGCAATCGCTTGACTGCAACTTTTCAGCTGCGACTTTTCAAGAATAAAGGATTGTTGCTCAGAGAGCAAATCGCATACTAAATTGCTGCGTTTTCGGCCATTGCACTGCAATCTACAAGCCCAACAGTGCGTCTAGTGCGTCGGCGGATCGAAGTAGTAGGTGACGTTGATGTGATTGCCCGTGTAAGCATCTGGCAGCGGGCCAAAGGTGTCGATGTGGCGGACGGCGTTCAGAGCGGTCTGGTCCAGAGTAAAGTCGCCGCTGCGTTGCGCTACAGTGATGTGCGAGAGCGTGCCGTCGCGTTCCACCTGAAAGGTGATATAGACGCGGTGACCGGGAGCCTGCGAGTCGAGCATTCCGGTGTACCACTGCTGCGCCACCTTCTGCGTAATCTGCTGCACATAGTAGGCGAAGCGGGTGCCGAAGGCGGCGTCGGTGGTTCCTACACTGACGGTTCCGGCGCGGGTCTGCTGACTGCTCATGGCGATCTTCATCCCGGTTGCCTCGCCGGTCTGCACCTTGGTCGGATCGACCTTCATCGGCTGCGGATGCAGCGGCGGCGCAGGAGTCGACTTCTCGGCGACCTTCACCGGAGTCTTCGCTGGCGTCTTCACCGGAGTTTTCACTGGCACAGGAACCGCGTCCGGTGGCGGCGTCTCAATGGTCTTCGGCTTGGGTTCAACGGGAGCGGGCGAAGGAGCGTCGGTCGCCAGCATGTTGTTGGCGTCTGGCGGCTGCTTGGGCGGAAGCGGCAGAGCGTTGACCATCGAGGCCTGAATTGCTCCTGCGGTGGCCGTGGTGTCGCCCCAGCTCTTGCCCGAGTGCGCGATCCAAATCCCGATCAGAAGCAGAGCGGCAAAGGCTCCATGCAGCGCGATGGAGCCAGCGAAGCCTCCGCCAAGCGATTCGCCGCGTGGGTCTATTTCGGAGGCGCGAGTTTTGAGCTTGATCTCCATGGCTGCAAGCCGATTACTTGGCCGCGCTCTCCTCGCCCGGCGCGGACTCCAGCGGCTGAGTAACGATGCTGATATTGGTAATCCCCGCGCGCTTGACCGCGTCCATCACCGAGGCGAAGGCGCCGAAGGGAACCTTCTCATCGGCGCGCAGGTAGATCGTCCGCTTGGCCGGATCGCCCTTGCCCGTACTGCGCAGGCTGCTGGTCAGATCGTCCAGATTGATCGCCCGATCCGCCCCGCCCGTCTGTAGGTAGACGACCTGATCCTTGTTGATGGTGACGACGGTACGCTCCTCCGTCAACTGGTTGACCGAGCGCGTATGCGGCACCGCAACGTTGATGCCGGACTGTAGCACCGGAGCCGTCACCATAAAGATAATCAGCAGCACCAGCACCACGTCGACCAGCGGCGTAATGTTGATCTCGGCCAGTGCCGTCTGGGTGCGGATCTGGCCGCCGCTATTGGTCGAGAAGGCCATGGCTATAGGCTCCTGCGACGAGGCTCGGCGTACTCGGCATACTCATTATCTGGAGCGAGCGGCGGCTGCGGAGAAAGTAGAGCGGCGTTCTCGATAGCGTTCAGCAACTCACGTCCGAAGTCATCCATGCGCGAGCCGAAGTCGCGCAACTGCGCGGTGAGCTGGTTGTATCCGACCAGCGCCGGAATGGCGACGGCCAGTCCCGCAGCGGTGGTAATCAACGCCTCGGAGATACCCGGAGCGACCGTGCGCAGCGATGCTCCGCCGCTGGTTCCCAGTCCGTGAAAGGCGTCGATGATGCCCATAACCGTGCCGAAGAGTCCGACAAACGTCGCTCCGTTGGCGATCGTGGCCAGCCAGGTCATGCGCCGTTCCATGGTGGTCAGCGCCTCGCTTGATGCCGTCACAGCGGCGCGCTCCATGGCGATGGGGTTGCGAGGTGTTCCCCGCCCTCCACACTGCCGCTGATACTCGTCGTTGATCTCGTTGAAGACCGAGACCAGCGGGCTGGGGCGATACTTCTCAGCAACCGCAGCGATCTCCGAGAGTCTTCCCGACTTGCGGAAGGCGCGCAGAAATCCATGGCTCTGCTTGCGCGCCTGGACGAAGTTGCGCCACTTGGAGTACATGATCGCCCACGAACAGATGCTGGCGACCAAAAGAATGATGAGAACCGCAAAGGCGATGGGGCCGGAGTTGCGAACCATCTCCATCAGCGCACTGCCGCCAGAGCCAACCGGCGGAACAGCGGCGGCGTCCTCCTGAAGCAGAGCGAATGCAAGGGCAACGGGCGAGGCCAACGTATGCAAAATCATTAGCTCTATTGTATGACTTTTAGCGTGCTGGACGGGGAGAGGCTCGTATCTGGATTGGTTCGTTAGACTTGCTATTCAGTAAAGAATAGACCTGCTAGACTGGTCGCGCAGTTTTCAATGCGGCGTGACGAAGCATCTAAAGCATCTAAACCGAGCGGGAAAATAGTGGGATTGCAATAAGTTCCTGGAGGCAATGTGAGATTGTTCAGAAGCAGGCTCGAAGGATTTGGCTGTACTGGTATTGATCTCCGCCTGAATCTTCGCAGAAGATTTGCACTTACACTCACAGGAATTGCCCTGCTGACGTTCTCCGCATCCATTCACGCGCAGAATGCGACGACGCAAGCGGCACCGCAAATCAAGGGAGTTCAGGCGACTCCTGATTCCCTGCCCCACCCGATAACCGACAACAGCTACTCCGCTGCCTTTTCGCAAATATTGAAAACAACGCATCAAACAGGACGTCCGTTGCACCTTCGATACGAGTTGAAGATGGTGGATGTGAATGGCAAAAAACACTCGGGAAGCTACGAGACATGGGATAGCGTGGATGGTCAGCGCACAGAGATCCATACAGACACCTACAACGAAGTCGCAGTTACTCCCGCCAAGGACACGCGATGGGTGCTTCGAGATAGCGTAGTTCCTCTGCGGATCATCGAATTCAACACAGTACGGCTCTATCCCCTTTTTGCATTCGGGAGTTTTCAGGGTGCATTAACGAGCTTGAAGGCGAAAAAGAACAGCGGACTACAGGTGATGTGTGGAGAGAACAGATTCGCTATGATCTGCTTCGACCAATCGACTGGGTTTATCTCGGCTGGATCAACGAATCATGAGTTGGTTCTCTATGGGAACTGGAGAAAGGTTGGGAACGGCTATCTTGCTGGAGCAGTTCACCTTCAGTATGACAGTAACCTACTGATAGAAGCGACACTTACAATTGCATCGAATAATACCGTTCCACCTAATCTGTTTGCTATTCCCAACGGTGCAATTAAGGAAAAATTCGAACCCAGTTTTGGACAGATCAACCCTGTTCATAAGATTCTCATCCCCGGCTTCCCGAGCAGTCTGCCAAGAGCTAGTGAAGAAAGCGGTAATGCAAATGTCAAGATATGGGTTGATGGACACGGAGATGTAAGCAAAGTTGAACTTGAGGATGCAGACTCTCGCGCTATGGGAAGATTCGCCTTGGATAGCGCTCGCAGTATGACCTTTGCGCCCTATCAAGAGAATGGAAAACCTGAGAGTTTTGTGGTCAGCCTCGCTTCGTCAACAATGATATTTACACCTCCCAATTCAACCAATACGGTGCCTGCTTCCCCCCCGTCATTTTCTCCAGATCCTACATCAATCGTGCCATCCACACGTCCAGGGTGGTGATCGTGCTAGGCTGTTCGCATTGGGGTTGATGCGCGAGGGACGATGCTGCTGGAGTTGCGAGCTGAAAATTATGCGGTAATTGATCAGGCGGTGGCCAGCTTTGGTCCGGGGCTGAACCTGTTAACCGGCGAGACGGGCGCGGGCAAGTCGATTCTGATCGACGCGCTGGCGCTGCTTCTCGGCGGCAAAGCCTCGTCGGATGTCGTCCGCCACGGAGCCGAAAAAGCCGTCCTCGGCTGCGTCTTCGAGGGAACGCCGGGAGCCGCCGCCATCCTCGACGCCAATGGCATCGACGCGGGAGCCTTCAGCGACGACATTCTGCTGCGTCGCGAGATCGCCTCTGGAGGCAAGGGCCGCGTCTTCATCAACAACCAGCCCGCAACGGTGGCCGTGCTGCGCGAGCTTGCCCCGGAGCTTGGCCTCATCCACACGCAGGGCGAGACGCTGGGTTCCTTCGATCAGGCGCAGCAGCGCACTCTGCTCGATCGCTTCGGCGGCATCGCAACCGACGACGCAGCCGCAACCTTCACCGCATGGCGCGCCACCAGCGAGCGACTGACCGAGCTACAGACCTCTGAGCAGGATCGACTGCGCATGGCCGATCTCTGGCGTTTTCAGGTACGTGAGATCGCCGACGCGCAGCTTGTCGCAGACGACGAGGACATGCAGCTTGAAGCCGAGAAGCGCATTCTGGCCAACTCCGAGCGGCTCTACACCGCAGCCCGCAGCGCGCAGGAGTTGCTCTACGAGTCCGAGGGAGCGGCGGAGACGACGCTGACCGCCGCACTCAAGCACTTGGAAGAGTTAGCCAAGTACGACGCGCAGTTCATCGAGCCAGCAGCGCAGCTCGCCGCGGCCAAGGCTGCGGTCGAGGACGTCAGCGCGGGCGTTCGCGACTTCGCCGAGCGGGTTCAGGCCTCGCCCGAGCGGCTGGAGGAGATCGAAGACCGTCTGGCCGCGCTCGACCGCCTGAAGCGCAAGTACGGCGCAACGCTGGCCGAGGTGATTGGCTTCGGCGAAGAGGCCGCGCGACACCTCACCGAGGTCGAGGATCGCGATGCTCTGCTGGCCGAACTGTGTGCACAACAGGATCACGACGCCGCAGCCTATCGCACCGCCGCAGGCGAGCTATCCGCAGCGCGCCAGCAGGCAGCCGCGCGCCTCAGCAAGCAGGCCACAGCAGAGATCAACGACCTCGCCATGACCGTGCGTTTCGAAGTTCAGGTAACGCCAGCCGAAGAAGAGTCCGGCTGGACGGCCAACGGCTGGGATCGCATCGACTGCCTGATCGCCACCAACGCAGGCGAGCCGCTGAAGCCGCTCGACCAGATCGCATCGGGAGGCGAGATGTCGCGCGTTCTGCTGGCACTGAAGGTCACGGTGGAAGAGAGCTTCGCCGCCGGAACTACGCATCGCAAGGGCAAGGCCAACTCGGGCCAGCATCTGCCCACGCCGCGCATGCTGGTCTTCGACGAGATCGACATCGGCATTGGCGGGCGCGCAGCCGAGGCGGTCGGGCGCAAGCTGAAGACGCTCTCCCGCCGTCAGCAGGTGGTCTGCATCACTCACCTGCCGCAGATCGCCGCCTTCGCCGACCAGCACTTTCTGATTGAGAAGGCCGACCGCGACGGACGCACCCGCACCAGCATCCGGCGCATGAAAGAAGACGAGCGCGAACACGAGGTCGCGCGCATGCTCTCCGGCGCCAGACTCACCGAGACCAGCCTCAACCACGCGCGCAACCTGCTGGAGTCCAGCCGTTAGAAGCGTTTCAGAAACGACTATCGACCAAATTGTTTGTCATTCCGTAGCGAAGCGGAGGAATCTGCTTTTGTTCGATCCACAACCATTACCGGAAATGATTCAGTGTGGCTGAAAACCCACGCTGGGCGCTCTCATCGGATATGCTGGATAAGGGCAAGGGGGCGGAAATGAATCTTACGATTGCGGCGATTCGCTCGGGAACCGATCCGGTGGGCAAGCTGCCGGATGCGGCCTTCCATCGCACGCTGGAGACGCAGATCGGCTGCCCCAAGTGCGATGCGAGCTACAATCTGGTGGTGGACTGGGAACAGGCCAGCAGCCGATGGTTTGAGGAGGAGTCGCGCAGCCTGATGCGAATGCTGAAGAAGGCGATCCACATGGGCCACGCCTCCGGCCACCGCGTCTCTCACTTTGAAACATCCGGCGTCGTGGTGAAGAGTTTTGTAGTGCCCGAAAATTCGTAGAAAATTTCGCCTAATGGGATGACCGTCGCGGCACAATGAGAAAGCAGATTCCTCCGCTTCGCTACGGAATGACAATTCATTTTCCAGGCTACAGCAAGTCGAGAAATACTCTAGTACCAGAGAGAATGAACAAGGCCGTCGCATTGCGCGACGGCCTTGTTTGTTGCGAATCCATCTTCGACCTAAGTGCGTGGGCGATCGATGATGTCGTCGATGATGCCATACTCTTTGGACTGATCGGCGGTCATGATGAAGTCGCGCTCCACATCGCGTTCGATGCGGTCGAGCGACTGCCCGGTGGACTTGCTCATCAGTTTGTTGGTGATCTCGCGAATGCGCAGAATCTCGCGCGCGTGGATGTCGATGTCGGTCGCCTGCCCGCTCAGCCCGCCCATGGACGGCTGGTGGATCAGGATGCGCGCGTTGGGCAAGGCAAAGCGCTTGCCCTTCTTGCCCGCCATCAACAGGAACGCGCCCATCGACGCCGCCTGTCCGATGCACAACGTCTGCACATCGTTCTTGATGTACTGCATGGTGTCGTAGATCGCAAGCCCCGCCGTGATCGATCCGCCCGGCGAGTTGATGTAGAGCTGGATGTCCTTCTCTGGATCCTCGCCGCTCAAAAACAACATCTGCGCAATGATGACATTGGCGATGTTGTCGTCAATCGGAGTCCCCAGAAAGATGATGTTGTCGCGCAGCAGACGGCTGTAGATGTCGTAGGCTCGTTCGCCACGACTCGTCTGCTCGATAACCATCGGTACCAAACCCATATCGCTCTCCCTCTTGCTTGCTATCCTGCTGCCTGGTTGACCTGCTCACTCGCTTCGGTTATGCCGACAACTTCTCATACAGCAGATCGCTGGTCTTCTCGCGGCGCAGTTCCTCGCGCAAACGATCGATTCCGCCATCCTCAACCAGCCGTCCGCGCAGCGTCTCGTAGGACTCGCCCGACTGCAACGACAGCATCAGAACGCCCTGATTCAGATCCTCGTCGCTCACCACAACGTTCTCGGCTTCGGCAATCTTGTCGATGATCAACGTGGCGCGAACCTCGCGCTCCGCCTCGCTGCGCTGTGCCGCACGCAGATGAACAAAGTCCAGCTTGCGCATGTCGTCGGGCTTCATTCCCTGCTGGGCAAGGGCGCGCAGACCGCGCTCCAGACGAGCGTCCACGCGCTGCTGCACGAAGGACTCCGGAACCGGGAAGCTGTACTTGGCGATGATCTCCTCGATCATCTTGTTCTTTGCATTGCCGACCAGCGAATTCCGCTTGCGCGCACCGACCCGCTCGCGCAACTCGGCCTCGAACTCCTCCCAGCTATCCTTGTTGGCAAGCTGCTTGGCCAGTTCGGCATTGCGCTCGGGGAAGGTCTTCTTCTTGATCGCCTTCACCGTCACGTCGTAGCTGACCGACTTGCCAGCCAGCGTCTGCTCGCCAAAGTCCGCCGGATACTCGACCTCAAAGCTCATCTCCTGCCCGGGCTTCGCTCCGCGCAGAGCCTCGTTGAAGGCGGGAATCGTGTTCTTTCCGCCAACCTCGATCAGCACGTCCTTGCCGGTGACCGGCGGTTCCGCCGGAGTCGTCGCCGTCACTCCGTCTTCGGTAACGGTCTCGACCAGCGGCTTGACCTCGCCCTTGAACTCGATCTCGGCCCAGTCTCCATCGACCAACGCGCGCTCTTCCTCAACCGGCTCGACCGTCGCAACGCGATCCAGCACAAAGCTCAACTCGCCCTCGTACTCCTCTTCGGTCAGATCGACGTTCGGCTTCTCCACGCGCACCGTCTCGTAGCCTGCCAGATCGAAGACCGGAAGAACCTCGAAAGCGGCCTTGAAACGCAGCGGCTGGCCATCCACCAACTGCAGGTCGAGCAACTGCGGCTCCGAGACCGGCTGTAGCTTCTGATCGGTGATCTCCTTGCGGAATCGCTCGCTGACCAGCGCCTGTAGAACCTCTTCGCGCAGTTCCTTGGCGAACTTCGTCCGTACCAGCGAGGCCGGAACCTTTCCTGCGCGGAAGCCGGGAATGCGCGCCTGTTTCTGATAGCGCTTGGTCACCGCAGCGTAGGTCTCAGAGACCTCTTCGGCCGGAACCTCGACGGCGATCTCGCGCGTCAACTCGGGATTCATCGAAGGCTCATGCGAGTGCTCGTGGCCATGATCGTGGTCGTGCGCATGATCGTGATCGTGCGTGTGCTCTGCCACTGCCTGCTCTGTCGCCGTCTCGTTTGTTTCGTTAGTCTCAGTCGAATTCAAATCAATAACCTTCCGTAAATGCCTATTCGGCCACGCCTCTGGATAGGTTGCACCGCCGCCGTTCATGGGGCGACGAGCGCAGCCATGGGCGTTCAGCGCAACCGGCGCCTCTACTCCACTCTACGAGTCTTCCATAGGGAGGGTCAAACCCGAAATAAACTTTGCGCGGATCGGACTCCCGAGCCATCGCTCCGGCATCCGCTCTCTCTACATTACGGGAGGGCTTGCCGGGGATCGATCGCCCAGAGAAAACAGTTCCAGACGCGTCTTCCACACGGTCGTCTGCCCCGGCTGTAGCACCACCATTCCGGTGTCGATCTCCGTCTTCCATTCGCTTCCAAAGGGATCGTCCAGATTGTACTGCGGCTCAATCGACACGTACCTGGCTCCGGCTGGCGCTATCACCCGCATCGCATGGATCGTCGAACTCAGCGCGGTCAGACGCAGGCCAAATCCGTTGGCCGTATCGCGTAGCTCTGCAACCGGTCCTGCATCCAGCAACTCGCGATGCAGCGCGGTAAAGCAGTCGTCCAGATCGGTCGCGCCCAACTCCACGCCCTCTCGCGCCGTGTAGTCATAAGCCGTGCCATTGACCGGCAGCAATCGCCCCGTCGGCATCCCACTCCGTCGGTCGCGCAACTCTTCGCGCATCGTTCCCGTAACTCGCAGCCGCATCTGTTCCCGCTTGCCATCCAGAATCGCGAACCGCGGAAGCCAGCCAATCCCTATCGGCTCGGCTACGGTGCCCACGTTGTGCGCCACCACCGACATCTCAATCCAGCGGCTTCCCAGCATTACCGTCACCATTACATCGGTCTTCGATGGCCAACGCGAGCCAAAGTCTGCCATCTGATAGACCGCCTGCGCCTGCCCCCCATCCGGCAACGCCGTCGTCGTCGCAGTGTCCGATGGCGCGGCCAGAAGCAGCCCCCCCCCCGCGCCATTCGCCGCCGGAAGACTCATCGAATGCCCTCGCCAGCTTGCGTTCATCCGCCCCGCCTGCGAAGTCACGCCATCCATCCGTCCAGCCCACGGAACCTCGAAGGCTCCTCCCATCGTCAGGCTAGCCAGTCCACTGGCATCCGCGTCAGCGCCTGTCATCGCGCTGGCCGCCTCCTCCACCGTGGGCGATGCCAACAGCTTTACCTCGCCACGTCCGGGGATGTATGCCGTAATCTGCAAGATATTCATTCCCCGCCCCGGCAGCATCGTCACGGAGAGAAACTCCGGCATGGAGCCGCCCATCAACTGCGTCCGCGTCAGCTCAATCGCATCCTGTCCTCCGGGACGCGGCACCGCGACATCCTGACGATCCGGATCAATCTTCGTCTCCAGCTTGTGCAGATTTCCCCGTCCATGCTCAAGATAGGCAGCGCTCAACCCAACCACCAGCAGACACAGAATCAGCCCCACCGTTGTCCCTGAGCGCCTCGCACCATGTCGTCGGCGACGATGCAGAAGCGACGCAAGCCACTGCTTCGCCATTGCCCAGTGCATCCCGTTCATCGATGGCTCGTCCAACTCTTCCGCCCCATAACTCTCTTTACTTTCTGCATTCTACCAATTGAATTCCGTCTGCCAGCCTAATGAAGTCCATCATGGCACGATTTTACCCGCCTCGCACAACTAATTATGAGAAAACACAAATAAACGCTCTGCCTGCGGCGTGGATAGAGATGTATCATGAATCCGCAGTGCTGCGACGACTCGTCGGCGTGGGGATCAACTTCAACTTCAAAAATGGAACCCATCGAATGAATATCTCCAACCTCACCCGCCGCGCCTTTCTCGAAGCCGCAGCCACCGCAACCCTCGCGGCACAGATCAAGCTCTCCCCCGCACAGCCCGCTCTCCACGCCGAGCCGTGGCCAGAGAACGGCACGCTCATCCCCGACGAGGGCTGGCATCTGTGGGTCGATGAGAAGGCCGTGTGGAAGAGCGACGCCATCTTTCTGCCCGAGGACGTGTCGCAAGGTTCGGATGGAGTTGTGCTTGGCAAGGGCAAGCCGTTGCCAGTAAATGCACCCACCGGCGGCTGGAGCGTCCTCTCCGCCGCCGACAGCATTCCCGTCACCCTGCCCTCCACCGTCGAGCAGCACTGCTGGGGCAAGTATGGCCAGCGCCCCTATACGCCCGAGGAGTATCGTTACGCCGCCGACGATCCCATTCCGCAGAATGGAGCCTACCTTGGCGTCTCGTGGTGGGGTCGCAAGATCGAAATCCCCGCGTCAATGGCAGGCAAACGCATCTTCCTGCACATTCGCGGAGCACATCTGCGCGCCGAGGTCTACCTGAACCAGAAGCTCGTCGGCTACTCCATCATGGAGGAGCTGCCCTTCGAGGCCGACCTCACCCACGCCGCCAATCCCGGCGGAGAAAATGTGCTTGCCATCCGCATCACCAACCCCTTCGGCCGCTACGACTGGGTCGACGGCCTCAACGCCCAGTGGGGCGCAGTCAAACTCTACCGCTCCCACGGCTTCGGCGGGCTGGATCGTGGCATGACAATCTCCGCACATAAGACGGATCGCATCAAGGAAGCATGGGTCTTAAATAC
>JARLFY010000090.1 GCA_031296325.1 Acidobacteriaceae bacterium
CAACAGCGCTCTTCCCTATCGCTCAACCATGACCTCGCGCACGTTGTCCTTGCCCAGGATGAAACGGTGTCCATGAAACGCTTCCAACAGCTTCTCAATCTTGCGGCTTGAGAAGTGATTGCGCAGAGGGAAATTCCCGGCGCGTTGCACTTCGAGTTTGCTGGTATCGGTCATGTGATAGCGGCAGAAGTCTGCCTTTTCGACTCCGGCGGAGGAGGTTCCGGTCGGCGAGTGGAACAGGGCCAGCATCTGCCCGCCCGGAGCCATAATAGCGTGAATGCGCTCCAGCACCGGCTCCAGCAGAGCTTCTGGCAAGTAGTCCGCCGTATCCCAAAACAGCACGATGTCGAACGCCTGTCCCGTGAAGTCGAGGTGGGTGGAGAGGAAGCGCTGCACGTCAAAGTGCTCTTCCTCTCCGTCCTTTTCGGGAACGATCCACTCGGGTTTAGACGCCTCCTCCACCAGATTTGCCAGATAGATACTGTGTCCGAGCGAGGTGACAAAGTTGATATTGATCGACGAGGTTGTTCCAATGTCCAACACGCGCAGCTCTACTTGACTGTGCAGTCGTTCGAGCAGTTGTCCCCAGCCGCTCGAATGACGCGCGCTGTGGACGTTCTCCGTCGGCGCGCCTCCCCCGGATTTCTCCTTGCCCCCAAAGATGCTAATCATCGCTCCGCCCTATCCTCACTTCTGCATCGTGAGCGGTACCGCTCCATTGGATGCAGGCGCGCCCGTGCGATGATCTGCAACCGGCTTGACCGTATGCTCCAATAGCTCGACGCGACCGGCCATACTGGCATTTTCTTCGATCGAAAGACTCAGCGCCATCAGATCACCCTTCACCGCAGCCGAAGCGCGCAGTTCGATCCGCTCCGACGCATGAATATTGCCCTCAACGATCCCGTGGATGACCACCTCGCGCGCGTTCAGGTCCGCCAGCAGATGCGCATTCGGCCCCACCGTCAACCGACTTTCCAGCAGCGTAATTGTTCCCTCCACCACTCCGTCCACAAATAGATCTTCCTTGCCCGTCACATCTCCTACAATCTTGACGGACCTGCCGATAACGGTCGAACCCTCTGCTGATTTCATCTGTCTCTCGCTCTCCCCAAATGCAGTATTTGTTACTCAGTTCCGCATATACACTGCTTGCCGAACTATACCCAGCCCAGAGCGTCAAGGCAAACGACAGATCAATCGCCTGCAAAAATGCATTGCAGAAGACTCGCGTTAGAAGCTCGTCGTCCTCGATTCCGATAGCCCTTACCCGCTCGTTTTTCCCTCAGCAGTGACGTTGTCGTTATCACACGCAGAAAGACTACCCCACTCAACCGAATGGGGTAATCCGCCAAGCAGCATTTGCTTGCGACTTTGAAATAGTCTTACTTTGAAAAAATCGTGCTTCCGGGGATGTTCTGATCATTCGCGATGATGCGGTTCTGCGCGCGTTTGGCGCCGCGCATCGCCACATTGTCCATCTTCTGTTGTTCGCTCTTGAAATCGTTGATCGAATCCTCGCTCGCCTTCTCTATCGCCTGATGGGAAGGCCGTGACGGCAGTTTGCCTGAATTCAGTCCTGTTGACATAAGTCACCTCCGTCTGTCAATAAGAGCGTACTCCCCCTCGTCAGGGTTGCCCAGAGTCTACTCACCTTATAAGGATCTCTGCAAGCTCTTTTTTTGATGGTCTTGGCTTCACAGATTTCAATAAATCGCGACTTAGGTGCGACGGACAAAAGTTACGGGCTAAACAGGCTACAGAAATACTCGGCTTTGACGTGCAAGCATTCCCTCGGGATTGGAAATAGGCCACTTACGGAGTGGACAAAGCCGCGCTCTTTCAAAATAACGAGTTTTTCCGCAGCCTGTTTAGCCCTGTTCGGACAGATTACCAAGACGAGTTGCCGTCAAAAGTGAGAAGATATCGGGAATGGAAACGACAGATTTTGCAGTAGCGATCATGGCCGCCGGCAAAGGCACGCGGCTCAAGAGCAAGCGCCCCAAGGTGCTGCACGAGGTTGGCGGACGCGCTCTTCTGATGCACGTCATTGCGGCGGCGAAGTCGCTGGTTCCCGCCGAGGCGATCTACTGTATCGTCGGCCACGAGGCCGAACGCGTGCAGGCCGCAGTCGCTCCGACCGGCGTGAACTTTGTTCTGCAAGAGGTTCAGCGCGGCACGGGCCACGCCCTACAGATCCTCAAGGCTGCGTTGGAGATCTCCACAGCCGAACTGCCGAAGCATCTTCTGGTTCTCTCCGGCGACGTGCCGCTGATTCGCCCGGAGACTCTCGCCGAACTCTGCGATCTACATCTGCGCGAGCGCGCCGCTATGACGATTTTGACCGCCGTTCCCGACGATCCGACCGGCTACGGACGCGTTCTGCGCCGCTCCGCCGGTTCGCCCGAGGTCATGGCCATCGTAGAGCAAAAGTCGCTCAAGCCGGACCAACTCGCCGCGCCGGAGATCAACTCCGGAATCTACTGCTTCGAGACGGCGGCTCTGTTCAGCAAGCTCGATCTGCTCTCCACCGATAACCCGCACGGCGAGTTCTATCTGACCGACGTTGCCGCAATGCTGGTCGCCGACAAGCGCCGCGTCGTAGCACACCAGGCCGCCAGCGTGGACGAGGTTCTCGGAGCCAACACCATCGCCGAGATGATGCATCTGGATCAATCCATGCGCTCCGCCACAGCGCGTCGTCTGATGGCGCAGGGAGTAACCATCTTCCGCCCCGACACCTGCGTCATCGACGCTGAGGTCGAGGTCGCTCCAGACACCGTTATTGAGCCGTTCGTCCAACTCCTCGGAGCGACGAAGATTGGCGCAGAATGCCTCATCCGCTCCTACTCGGTGGTGCAGCATTCGACCATCGGCGAGGGAGTGACCATCCGCAACGGTTGTATTCTGGATCACGCCGAGGTCGGCAACGGAGCGATCATCGGGCCTTATGCGCATCTGCGTCCAGAGAGCCGGATCGGCGAACAGGCCCATGTAGGAAACTTCTGCGAGACCAAGAAGACCACTCTCGGTCGCGGTTCCAAGGCCAACCACCTCACCTATCTCGGCGACGCGATCATCGGCGAGGGAGTCAACGTCGGAGCTGGAGTCATCACCTGCAACTACGATGGAGTCCACAAGCACACCACCACCATCGGCGACCGAGTCTTCGTCGGCTCAGACACCACGCTGGTCGCTCCCATCAGCCTTGGCGACGACGCATATGTTGGAGCAGGATCGTGCCTGACCAAGCCGGTTCCAGCCGGAGCGCTGGCCCTCACTCGCCCGCCTCAGGTCACCAAAGAGGGATGGACTGCGACGCGACGAGCCGAGCTAGCCGCCCGAAAAAAATAATTAATCCGCAGTCCCGAGCCTAAAGTTCCGCCGACCTCTGCCGATAGACAGAAAAGTCCCACTGCGGCTCGTCAGGATCGTGCAATGGCAGTATCGCTGGTAGCCGATTGGGCTATGGAGATATTCTGGCAAAAGCACCCTGAACCTCCACAGTGGCGGAAGGCCTTGGCCCTATGCAGGTTCAAACCAGTACGGTGCAGCAGGAGTTGCTGCCAGCGCAGTTCGCAAGTATGCAACGGCAGGAGATGCCCGGACATCAGGAGCACATTCTGGTGGTCGACGACGAGGCATCCGTGCGCGGTTTGCTGATGGAGTTGCTGGCCGGCGCTGGATACGACGTTACCGCCGCCTGCAACGCGGAACAGGCTCTGCTCCAGCTACAGGAAGACCCTGAATGCAGTCTGGTTCTCGCCGATCTTCTGATGCCGGGAACCGATGGCTTCACTCTGCTCGATCTCATCAGCCGCAATCACGCCAGCGTTCCTGTCGTCATCTTCACCGCGATGCACGACATTCATGTCGCCACCAGCACCTTCCGACGCGGAGCCGTTGATCTGTTGTTGAAGCCCTTCAATCGCGCCCAGTTGCTTGATGTCGTCTCTCGCGCTCTGGAACACAGCAACCAGCTCAAGCAGAACGACGTGTATCGCAAGAATCTGGAGCAGATTGTCTCCGCCCGCACCAGTCGTCTGCGCTCCACCATGAACGAGTTGCAAAAGAGCTACGACATTACGCTGGAGACCATGGGCTATGCCCTCGACTTGCGCGATGCAGAGACGCAGGAGCATGCGCGACGCGTCACGGCATACACCATCGCTCTGGCGCGCGAACTCGGCATCGATAAAGACAGGCTGCACGTCATCGCCTGCGGAGCCTTTCTGCACGATGTCGGCAAGATCGCCACTCCCGATGCCATTCTCCTCAAGCCGGGGAAGCTCACTGCGGAAGAGACCGAGATCATGCGCCAGCACAGCACGCGCGGATACGAGATGGTACACAAGATTCCCTTCCTGCGTGACGCCTCCGAACTGATCTACGCGCACCACGAAAACTTCGACGGCTCCGGTTATCCGCGCGGTCTGCGCGGAGAGGAAATTCCGCTGGGAGCGCGCCTCTTCGCCATAGCGGATACGCTCGACGCCATGACCTCCGACCGTCCTTACCGCAAATCCCTCAGCTTCGCAGAGGCTCGTGCAGAGATTGGGCGATGCAGCGGAACCCAGTTCGACCCGCAGATCGTCAAAGTCTTTCTCGCCATGCCAGACGGTCTCTGGGCCGACCTGCAACGCGAGGCGGATCAGGCTCCCATTGGAACCTTCGGCGTAAAAATCTAACATTTTCCGTCCTGATGCAATCAACCCAAGAGCGACAGCGATGACAGTCCAGAGTTGACCTGCCTCCACCGTCGGCGGTATAAGTTGGTTATCTGGTGTTCGGGAAGACGGTGCGAGTCCGTCGCTACCCCGTAACTGTAAGCGCTGAGAATCTGACACATAGGGTCACTGGGGCGAGAGTTCTGGGAAGGCCGCTCAGGTTCGACGAGGCGCAAGTCAGGAGACCGGCCAGAGGATCATGGGCTTGATTCAACTTCGCTGGGAGAGTTGAAGAGCAAACACTGCGCCGTGTTTAGCCGGAGCAGCAATGGCTGCCTATATATACTTCCCGCTCGGCGTTCGTTGGTCTGCCACCGCGACCGTCAGGAGCGATCCATGCAACATCGACAACGGACATCCGCAGCGGAAGAGGTACGCCGATGAAGGGACTGCTCATCGCAGGCTCATCAAGCGGCGTGGGAAAGACCACCGTCACGATGGCGTTGCTGGCCGCCATGCGAAGGCGCGGGTTCGTCGTGCATCCCTTCAAGGGCGGGCCAGACTTCCTCGACACGGGCCACCACTCACGCATCGCTGGCCGCGTGGCGCGCAACCTGGACACATGGATGCTCTCAGCGGACGCCAACCGCGAGGTTCTGCTACAGGCATCGCAGGGCGCGGACGCCGCACTCGTAGAGGGCATGATGGGCCTCTTCGATGGCAAGGACGGAGCCAGCGAGATCGGCAGCAGCGCGGAGATCGCCAAGCTGTTGCGATTGCCTGTTGTGCTGGTACTCGACGCCGGCAAAAGTGCGCGCAGCGTGGCCGCAGTCGTCCTCGGCTTCGAGAGCTTCGACCCGGAGCTGCCGCTGGCCGGAGTCATTCTGAACCGAGTCGCCGGAGATCGCCACTTCAAGATGCTGGAGACGGCGATCCGCGCCCGTTGCCACACGCCGATTCTCGGCTGGCTGCCGAGCGCCTCGGAAATCGCCATCGCCGAGCGCCACCTCGGACTACATACTGCGGAAGAGTCGGACGATAAAGATTTAGAAGCGCAGATCGACCAACTGGCCGCGCTCGCCGAGGCGCATCTCGACCTCGACACACTGCTCGCGCTCGAATGCGGGCTTGATTTGCATACGGTCGCACCCCAGCCGCACATCGATACAGCAACATCCGTTCGCATCGGGGTAGCGCGAGATCGCGCCTTCAGCTTCTACTACGAAGACAACCTCGACCTGCTACGCGCACACGGCGCGGAGATCGTACCCTTCAGCCCGCTCGACGACGCTTCCCTTCCCCTTGATCTCGACGCGCTGTACCTGGGCGGAGGATACCCCGAACTCTACGCGCAGCAGTTGAGCGATAATCGCACGATGCTTGCGTCGATCCGCGCCTTTGCCGCCACAGGTCGCCCCGTCTACGCTGAGTGCGGCGGCATGGTCTACCTCTCTCGCCAACTCGCAACTGCTGATGGCGCGGCTCATGCCATGGCCAGCGTTCTTCCCTTCGCCGTGGAGATGACCGCAGGCCTTGTTCAGTTTGGCTACGCCACCGTCGAACTGACCGCGGACTGCCTGCTCGGAAGACGCGGCTCCGTGCTGCGCGGACACAGCTTTCACACCTCGCGCATCGTCGGCGCTCCTGCACTGGCGACGAGCTACCGAGTCCACTATTCGCTCTCGGATCAGCAGGAAGATGAGGGCTTTTGCATTGGAAATCTTCTGGCCAGCTACATTCATCTTCAGTTCCGCGCTGCACCGCAGATTGCGCAGAGCTTCGTCGATGCTGCGCGTAGAGGCGCATCTATATCCTACGACGATCTGGGCATACAGCACGCTCGTCCGCAACTCATCAAGACGCTACGCATCACAATGAAAGAGACTATCGCTCCGGCGATAGCAACAGGAGAAACATTATGAGCATTGCAACCAAAGGCGGAGACAGCGGCCAGACCAGTCTGGTCGGCGGCATACGCACCTCAAAGGCGGATCTATGCGTCGAGGCCTACGGCACCATCGACGAGTTGAACTCCTCGCTCGGCTTTGCGCGCAGCATCTGCCAGGACAAGCAGATCGCCGCATGGACAGAGGAGATTCAACGCACCCTCTTCCGCGTCGGATCGGCTCTTGCTACGCCGCCAGAGAGTCGCAAACCCGCTTCCGTTCTGGCCACCGAAGACATCGACAAGCTGACCGACCTAGTACACAAACTGGAAGCGACCGAGGGCGTTCTCTCCGACTGGTCGCTGCCCGGAGCCTACACCGAGTCCGCAGCCTACGAGGTCGCACGAACCGTATGCCGCCGCGCAGAGCGCGCCACCGTGCGCTTCGCCGAGGCAGGAGGCACCTTGCAGGAGACCATTCTGCCCTATCTCAACCGCCTCTCCGACGTCATCTGGCTCTTCGGTCGCATCCTCGAGATCAACGCTGGCGTCGAGTCGCGTCTCCGTCCAGATTCAAAGACAGAAAACAGGTGGTCCAAAGCTTGGTAGTCATATCGCTGTGTAAAGAGCAAACAATGCACGCAACAGCATCTCGCAAAGGAGACGCTCTGTGAGCGCGCGCGGCCTCATGGTTCTTGGCACCAGCTCGCACGTCGGCAAGTCTCTGTTGACGGCGGCGCTCTGCCGCATCTTCGCGCAGCAGGGCTATCGCGTCGCGCCCTTCAAGGCGCAGAACATGTCACTCAACTCCGCCGTCACGCCAGAGGGTTTGGAGATCGGTCGCGCGCAGGCTCTACAGGCCGAGGCCGCCGGAATCCTGCCCTCGGTACACATGAATCCTATCTTGCTGAAACCCTGTAGCGACAGCTCCTCGCAGGTCGTCGTGCGCGGCAAGATCTGGGACAAGCTCACGGCCAGCGACTATCATCTGCGTCGCGTCGATGAACTAATCTCAGTCGTGCGCGAGAGCTACCAGACCCTCGCCGAACAGAATGACGTAATTATTCTAGAGGGTGCAGGCTCACCCGCCGAGATCAATCTAAAGAAAAACGACATCGTCAACATGCGCATGGCCGAGATGGCCGACGCGGCCTGCATTCTGGTCGGAGACATCGATCGCGGCGGAGTCTTCGCCTCGCTGCTCGGCACCATCGAACTGCTTGACGCGCAGGAACAGCAACGAATTTTCGGCGTTCTCATCAACAAGTTTCGCGGCGACGTATCGCTTCTTATGCCCGGCGTACGCATGATCGAAGAGCACATCGACAAGCCCTGCATCGGTGTTGTGCCGTACATCTCGCATCTCGCGCTGGAGGAAGAAGACAGCGTAGGCCTTCCCGTTCTCGGCTCAAACGATGGCGCAACGTGGACGCCATCGACCGACGCAGCGCGACCATTGCGCATCGCCGTCATCGCTCTGCCATCGTTCTCCAACTTCACCGACTTCGACGCTCTGCGCGCCGAGCCCAGCGTCTCGCTGCATCTCTGTCGCACCGCCGAAGAGCTTGCCCACGCCGACATTCTCATCGTCCCCGGCAGCAAGCAGACGGTCGACGATCTGCACTGGATGCGCGCCAACGGTCTGGATCGCGCACTGCTTCATCACGCGCGCAACGGTCTCGTCGTCGGCATCTGCGGAGGCATGCAGATCCTCGGCGAAGAGATCGTCGATCCGCTCGGCATGGAGAGTGCGGGCAGCATCAAAGGCCTTGGCCTGCTGGCGATTCATACCACCATGCAGCCGCAGAAGACGACGCGCATCAGCTCCGGCCGCCTCGCTATGACGTCGCTCTTCGGCCAACCCATCGCATCGCAACGCATCCACGGCTATGAGATTCACATCGGTGAGACGCGCTATCTCGACGGCGCAAAGCCCTTCGCGGAACTCGAACGCGAGTCCAGCCAGAGCCTTCGCGACGGATGCATTGCCACGAATGGCCGCGTCTTTGGCAGCTATCTGCATGGCCTCTTTGACGACGACAGCTTTCGCCACGCCTTTATCTCAGCCGCGCGCGCCTTTTACGCACTCGCTCCAACGACCCAGCTCAACAACTGGCGGCAACAGCGCGAAGAGTCGCTCGATCGCCTCGCCGACACCGTGCGCGACTCGCTCGATATGACGCAAATCTTCTCCTGGGTAGGACTCACCTACACTCCGCACAACAACGATAAATAGAGCGCTATCACTATTTCTGTAGAGTAAAAACTATTCTCATTCTGATCGACGCGAAGAATCTCCGCATATTCTTCGCGTCGCGACGCTCAACCCATTGGGAAAATTCTCTACTCTCCGCCAGAGCCTTCTGCGGAGGGCTTTCCTGCGTCCCACCCCGCGGAGCCTGCCGTGGGCAGCAGGTCGGCGCAGAACTCCAGCACGGCAATCGCCGTAAGCCCGGACTGCGCGGCGCTGTTGGTGCTGGTTCCGTCGTCGCTCGAAACCAGCGCATACGGAGGATCGACGTGTGCGGCGCGCACTCCGCCGACGCGATAGAGTCCATCGATGGCGCTGCGAGCCAGTGCTCCATCTCTGGTCACGGCATACGCGTAGGCCTGTAGCTTGCCCAGACTGATCCCAGCGCCCGAGTCGGCGCAGAACTCCGCCCAGATCTTCTTCCAGGCCATGTCGTCGATGCTCATATTCATCTCGAACATCAACTCCGCGCCGCCCATGATGGTGGCTAGATTATAGGTTCCCTGCGTGTTGTCGCGCGCGGTCAACTTGCCGGTCGCAGGGTCAAAGCCCATCAGCATCTCCTTGCCCGTGCGGAAGCCATGCGGCATCGCCTCCATGGACTTCATTCCGGCAAGAATCTTGTCGCGCCATTGCGTGTCGCCGGTGCGTTCCCACTCGGTCATCCAGTTGCCTGCAATAGCCAGCCAGTCCGGCCCGGAACGCACACGCGCGGGAAACTGTTTATCGCTCCCACGTGGCGGATCGGCCTCGCGCATCGGGTCATATGCCATGATCGACCTCTCTGCCTGTGTCGCCTCGTGCATCACGTCGCCTGTTCGCTCGTCGCTCGAAAGGTAGTAGTAGAAGCGGCGGAACGCAGCCTGTCCAATGCGCGCCTCTTTCGCTCCATCGCCCCAGTGCGAGACGCCGTGACGTGTGCCGAGTCCGGCCATCGGGCCGAAGTGATAGCTGTCAACCTCGCCGGTGTGACACGTCATCGCCTCGGCCATGCGGAACAGATCTGCGCGTCCCGAACGCAGAAACGAGGTCCAGAGCCATGTATCCGTACCCAGTTCGGAGTTGTCCCACGCCATGCCGCCCAGGTCGTATCGCCAGACGTGGCGAGCCTCGTCGAACGAGTGCATCACGTCGCCGAAGTTCCAGAAGCCGTACCAACTGCGCTGATCCACCTGTCCCAGATACAAGTTCAGCGTGGCGTCCAGACTGCGCTCGACCGAGGCGCGGAAGGGCGTCGATGTGTTGCGCACGCTCCAAAATCCGAAGGCGCGCACGTTGTGATAGTACTGCGGCGAGGCGACCAGCAGCGGCAACGCCGTCCCAGCCTTCGCCATCGCAGCCGTCGCAGGCTTGCTCGGAACGCGCGAGCTGGGCCACAGCGTCAACTCGCTGGTGCGCGCAATGCCGAACGGCGTACTGTTGCCCGCCTGCACATCCTCGTAAGCCTCCTGCAATCCATGCGCTCGCGTGTCGTAGTGGCGCAGATCCATCGCCTCGGCCTCGGGAGACCAGAGCCACGCGGTCAACTGTGCCGCAGGGCTCGCGGCGTTCTGCACCGCAAGCTCCGCCGGGTAAGACTGCCAGAAGTTCTTCACGCTCACGCCTAGCCCGCCGCTCACGTCTCCGACAAAGACATGCCCGGTCGAGCGTCTTCCCGTCGCCGCATTCAGCCATGAACTCTGCGCATTCGTGCGCTTCTGGATGGTGAATCCGTTGGGGCTGAGTTGCACCAGTTTGAACTCGTCCCACACCGCCCAGTGGTCGACCATGTCGCGCCCCTGCTTGCTCATCTGCGCGCGGTTGGCGACGCGTTGCCCGTTCAACTGCGTCGGGTAAGCGTCGTTGCCGTTGGAGTCGTTGACGATGCGCGAGCCTCCCCCGCGCCCGATCAGCGGCTGGATCGGTTCGCTCCACAGCCCCTTGCCCTCGCCCGAAAGTCGCACATGGCGGTTATGAATCTCCTCGCGCATTGGCACGTTGAAACTCACGCCCAGCCCGCGAATGAAGTCCTTCTCCTGATCGCCGTCGAAGAAGATCGTATGCACCATGCGCACCGGCGTCTGCCCCGCGTAGAAGTAGAGCCGTACATGGAAGGGCAGCCACTCGCGGCCCGACTTCGCGCCCTTGTGAACGCCCTCGAACTTGACCACCGCGCGCACCGGCCCCGACTGCTCCAGCGTAACTTTCTTAATCAGGCTGACAAATCTTTCGCGCGCAGGAGCGTCGTCCGCCGCGCTCTCCGGGCCGCTTTGCAAGATGCAGACCAACTGCCCCGCGCCAACCACCGCGCGCCCCTCGACCGTCATCGAGTCCACCAGATTCGCGCCACCCGCCAACGGGATCGAGCATTGCATCGCGCCCGTGTCAATGCAAATTACCTTCGCATCGCGAGTAACCACCAGCGCGCCCAAACCCGCAGCGTTGCCTCCGGCCGCCGAACCATTTGCAGAACTCGCCGTCAGCAGTACCTGACTGTTCAGCCCAGCCGGAACCACCGTAGCAAAGCCGCTCCACTTCAGCGATCCATCGGGCCAGCTTGCCAGCGGCCAGCTCTGCACTGGCAACTCCCTGCCCTGCGCGCTCAGGCTGAACTTCGCTCCGCGCGCAATCGCTCCCTTCGGCCAGGGAACGCCCCAGCTAACCCCGGTCGGCATCTGTGGAAGATCCTCGCCCAGCCAGGAGAGAGTTACGTTCGACGTTCCTCCGCGACCAATCTGCGCCCCAGCCTCCTCCATCGCGGCACCGGATCCATGGCCCATCGCCTGCCCGCCATCCCCCTGCGCCGAAGCGGCGAAGAGACTGCCTTCAACCAGCGAACCAGCAGTCAGCGCCGCTCCAGCCAGCGCAGCATTCCGCAAAAAAACCCGACGTGATGATTCGCTCAAAAGACGATCTCCCTACTGAATTCAGAGCCGCATACATCCTGCAATCCCGGCGTTGACCAACCATTATCCGCTAACCGAGGCAGGCTTGTGAAACAGCCCTGAGTCAGTCCGCAAAACTCCAGAGTCCAATCTATTTATAGCCATTCCGTCTGCGCTATACTCAGCCACAGTCGTTTTCATCCAAGGAGTCATTCATGCTTAGAGGTTTTCGCGACTTCATCCTGCGCGGCAACGTCGTCGATCTCGCAGTCGCCGTCATCATTGGCGCAGCCTTCGGCAAGATCATCACCGCCTTTACCACCAACATCATCAGCCCGCTGATCGGTGCCATCGTCGGCAAGCCGGACTTCTCCTACCTCTTCTTCACCCTGAACGGCGGCAAGATCGGCTACGGCAGCTTTCTCACCGCCGTCATCGACTTCCTGATTCAGGCTGCGGTCGTCTACTTCCTGCTGGTTGTGCCGATCAATTATCTTATGGCGAAGGTCAACAAGCCCGCCGAGACGACCACGAAGACCTGCGACGAGTGCCTCTCGGAGATCCCGCTCACAGCCAAACGCTGCAAGTTCTGCGCCCAGCCCGTCGCCTAACCCTTCGCCCAGCCCGTCGCCGGGTGCCCCATCCATCGCAGCACTTGGCGATGGGTGGGAGCGATACCACTCACCCCACAAGTCGTTGCCGTTGCTTCTGCCGTGCCGTTTAATTGGTTTGTCATCCCCGAAGGGGATCTTCTTTTGCCGTTGCGGTTGTCGTTGTTTTTGCCGTGGCAGCTAAAGGGCCAAAGGCCTGTTCCATACCAGCCCAGACCGAAGGTCTGGGTAAAACGTATCGCGCTGAGATTGAGGGCTGAAGGCCCAACCTATAACGTCTGCCCCACAACGTCAGGCGCAAAGACTCCCTACGCCGGATTCTTCAACAGCCAATAGTCGAATCCGTCCACAATCGCCATCAGCGCGGCCTGATTCAGATCGCTGCTAACTCCTGCGGTCGTCCACGGCTGATGCCCGTCGGCGTGGAAGCTCACCGTCACGCGAACATGCGCCGCCGTATCGTGCGCCGTCACGTCGATCGCCGTCACGCTGAAGGTATCCAGACGCATCCTTTGGATCGCCGGATACCAGTGTTCCAACTCCTGACGCATCGCACGGGTCAGCGCATCGACCGGCCCGGATCCCTCCGCCTGCGAGGCCGTCACCCGTTCA
This sequence comes from Acidobacteriaceae bacterium, assembly GCA_031296325.1. Taxonomy (GTDB): domain Bacteria; phylum Acidobacteriota; class Terriglobia; order Terriglobales; family Acidobacteriaceae; genus Edaphobacter. The sequence goes on from JARLFY010000090.1 coordinate 12,891, forward strand.
TCGCCCAACTGTAGCGACATCGAGGCCTGCACAAACCGGTTTCCCCGCTCGTCCGACTCGTCCACAACCTTCCAACTCTTCACGCTGAAGCTGTTGCGCAGCGTCCCCAGAATCTTCATGCAGGCCAGCCGGAACGAGACCTCGCTCGCCGTGTATCCTCCACCGTCGATCATCGCCTGATTCGCGTCGATAAAGCTCTGCGCCTCGGTCGAATTCAGCGCGACTCCCAGCGATGCCGAGAGCAGCATCACGTTGGCCCGCCCCGACTGCCCGTTGACCCCGATCCGCGAATAGGCCCCCACCCGCGCCGGATCGCACCACAGATACGCACCCGGATCCTTGCCCTCGCTGCTTCCGTGCATCCCCGCCCAGGTTCCAAAGGCTCCCGGGCCAACGATCGGCGCGCCGTGCGGAGCCTCCAGCGAGAAGGCGGCATAGGCCTCCCGCGCCAGTCCGGTCAGCCCGGCCAGTGCCTCCGCCGCAACGAACTCCGCCTCGTCGCGCAGTTGCATGCTGCCCACCACCGTCGTCAGATTCACATTGCCGCAACGCTCGCCCGTACCCAGCACTGTACCCTGAATCTGCACCGCTCCGGCAAAGATCGCCGCCCTCGAATTGGCCACTCCCAGCCCGCGATCCGTGTGCCCGTGAAATCCAAAACTCGCCGTCGGATAGGCCTGACGCAGCTCGCCGAAGACCGCAGCGACCTCCTCCGGACTTGCCCCTCCGGTCGTGTCGCATAGAACGATACGCCCCACCCGCTGCTCCACACACTGCGCCGCCATCTGATGCAGATAATCGCGTGTGCGCCGGGCAAAGTCGGCATCGCACCGCACCCCGCTCTCGCGCCGCGCACAGGCCGCATCCATCGCATGCTCAAAGTCAACAAAGACCTCCAGCCCCTCATCCTGTAGGCAGGCGATGGTCTCGTAGGCCATGCGCAGATTCTCCTCCGGGGTCGTCGCCAGCGACTTAGCCACATCCAGCAGACGCGACTTGACCACCACCACCGCAACCGGAACCCGCGCCTTGTGCCGCACCATAAACTTTACGTCGGGCCAGTCCTGCACCCTCGCGCCGCGCCCGCGCGTCCGCCCAAACAGAGCCAGCCGCGTCGATCCAGTCTCGACCGAAGCCAACGCCTTGGTCAGATCGGAGACAAACAGATTCGCACCGGCAAATCCAATCTCCGCGTAATGCACCCCGAACTCGCCCATCCGCTGGAGCAGGCGAACCGCGTTCGGAACCGAGATGTCCAGGTTTGGCTGCTGCAACCCGTCGCGCAGACTGGTATCAAACAGCTCAACCGTTATCGATTTATTCTCCGTCATTGATCCCTGTTCCCGGCCTCGTACGACTCTTCCTGAACGATCCCCAGCAAGCAAACCGTCAGAGTTTTATGATACCTCTACGCGCCGCCCCAGCGCCGCCCGCCTTCCGCAGAAACGAAAGCGCATTTCAGCAGCATCGTAAGGGCACACTAAAAGCAGAGGCGTGCGCTTCAGCAGCATCGGAAGGGAACGCGTTTACGCGTGCCGAAAAGAATCCCTATCTTCTTTTTTTACTCTCGGGATTGCGTAGCAATCCCGAGAGTAAAGACGCACCCCTACTGCAAAGTTCCTCGCGCAGATCGTTCCCCATCCCATAAACTAGAGACTTGCCCCCGATGATACCAACTCGCCTGCGTGTCGCCGCCATCAACTTTCTGAACCCTGCACCCCTAATGTGGGACTTCAACCATCCGCCGCTATCTTCGCAGCTTGCCGAGCGTTACCAGATCCACTCCATTCAGCCCGCGCAGTGCGCCATCGAGTTGCTGGAGGGCCGCGCCGATCTGGGCCTGATCCCCATCGCCGCGCTCACGCCAGAACTCACCATCGTCCCCGGCTGCACCATCGCCTCGCTCGACCGAGTTCGTTCCATCCAACTCATCGTAAAACTAAACCGCAACAGCAGCCAAAATATCATCCCCCTAAATAAAGATTGTCATTCTGACACTGAACGAAGTGCAGGGGAAGAATCCCCGCATTTCGTTCGCAGCGCGACAGAGTCCGATCAAATCCTCGCCAGCGTCCGCAGCATTGCCGCCGACACAGCCTCGCGCAGTTCGCTGGCCTACACCCAGATTCTCTTCAACCGATTCCTCGCCACCGACCCCGCCTTTATCCCCGCGCCCGCCAATCCCATCGCCATGCTGCACCAGGCCGATGCGGCTCTGCTCATCGGCGACCCAGCCCTACTCGCCCTCGAATCCCGCGCCGAGATCGAGGCATCCGTCGGCCCCTGCCTCTGGCTCGACCTCGCCCACGAGTGGATCGCACGCACGGGGCTGCCCTGGGTCGCCGCCGTCTGGGCCGTCCGCAGCGAGGCACTCACCAGCACCTCTCCCGCACAACTCCTCGCCGACCTCGAACAATCCCGCGACCACGGTCTGGCCAACATCGACCAACTGGTATCCGAATGGACTCCGCGTATCGCTATTCCTTCCAACATCATCAGTAACTACTTAAACCACAACATTCACTATCGCCTTACCCCATCCTGCATTGAGGCGATCCAACTCTTCCGCCGCTACGCCGCCGAAGCCGCAATTCTCCCCCCGCTACCCAACCTCCGCTTCCTGCAAAGCTCTAAACAAATTAGCCCCCACCGCGACTTCCCATCGCCGACAAGCGTCATACCATCATGATGCTAACCGCAGCACGAGCGATTGTTTCTGCGCGGACGAGTGCCTTGGGCCTGGCCGCAACTCTAGCCGCAGCTCTGCCTGCCGTCGTGCATCACGAGGCCATCTGGCTGGTTCACCTGCTGCTCTCCTTCGGTCTGCTGGGAGTTCTGCTGGTCTCTATTGTCGATGCGTCCTTCGTGCCTCTGCCCATTCCCGGCATCACCGACCTGCTGGTCGTCATTCTTGCCGCGAGACACACAAACATCTTCCTGCTGGTCGGCGTAGCGACGATCGGCTCCTTCCTTGGCGGAGCCTTCAGCTATCAGGTTGGCCAAACCGGAGGCCTCGCCTTTCTCGAACGACACGTTCCGCCGCGCATCTTCCAGACCGTCTGCAACTGGATGCAGACGCACGCGATTCTCTCGGTCGCTCTGCCCGCGATTCTGCCTCCGCCCATGCCGCTCTCGCCCTTTGTTCTGGCTGCGGGAGCGCTCAACATGTCGCGGCGGAAGTTTCTGACCACCTTCACCCTCAGCCGCTTGCTACGCCACTCCATAGTCGCCGCTCTGGGCGTCCACTACGGCCCACACATTCTGCATCTATGGAACCTCTTCACCCGCAAGTGGAATACAGAGATTCTCATCGCCATCTGGAGTACGATCTCCATCAGCGTGGCCTTCGCCTTCTACCGGCTCTACAAGACCAACCGCGCCCTCAACGAGCAAAGCCAAGCTAGCCGAGACCCACGTGCCGCCACTCCGACCGCGCAGGTCTAACGACTAGCTCGACTTCCCCCCGTTTAGATCTCCCACCGCAAAAGCGTCGCCGCCACGGTGAAACCCGCGCCTGCGCTGGCCAGCAGCACCAGATCGCCCTTCTTCACGCGACCCTCTTCCATAGCGGTCTTCATCGCCATGGGGATCGTTGCAGCGGTTGTATTGCCGAAGCGATCGATGTTGATAATCACCCGATCGAGAGGCATTCCCAGCCGCTCGGCGGTCGACAGAATGATCCGCTTGTTGGCCTGATGCGGGATGAAGCAGCCCACGTCCTTGCCGGTCAGGCCGTTGTTGGCCAACACGGACTCGGTCGCCTCTGCCATCTTGCGCACGGCAAACTTGTAGACCGTCGGCCCATCCTGGTGGACGTAGTGCATCTTCTGCGCCACGGTCTCCGCCGAGGGAGGATTCAGGCTTCCACCGCCGGGCATGTACAGCGACTTCGCGCCCGTCCCGTCGATCTCGTGCCAGTAATCCACCAGCCCGACCTCGCCCTCTTCGCATGGCTCCAGCAGAACCGCTCCCGCGCCATCGCCGAAGATCACGCAGGTCGTGCGGTCGGTGTAGTCGATAATCGAGCTCATCACATCGGCTCCCACCACCAGAACCTTCTTGTGCGCTCCGCTCTGCACCAACTTCGCGCCCACCTGTAGCGCGTAGGGAAAGCCCGAGCAGGCAGCCGAGAGGTCGAAACCCCATGCGCCTTTCGCGCCAATCTTCTCCTGAATCAGGCAGGCCGTCGACGGGAACATCATGTCGGGAGTAACCGTAGCCACGATGACGACCTCGACTTCGGAGGCTGGAATTCCCCGTGCCGCCAGACACTGCCGCGCCGCCTCTGCTCCCAGATCGCTGGTTGCCACGCCCGCGCCCTTGTCCACAACGTGTCGCGTGTGGATTCCGGTACGCTCCATGATCCACTGATCATTGGTCGCAACCATCTTCTCCAGATCCGCATTCGTCAGCAGCCGCGGCGGAACGTACGTCCCTACCGAACTGATCTTTACCCGCACACTCTGCTGTGCCTTCAACGTCAGACCCAAACCATCACCTCGCTGCTTCTTTCTGTTCAAAGTTCTTCTCAACCTAGGCTACACCGGCGCGCGACATTCCTGCCGCGCCAGATAGCCCCGAATCATTCTCTCTGACCTGCGCCCGAAGAACAAGTGCGCAGCTTGAGCCATTCTATAAGCGACGTTGCAAGATATGATGAAAGTCAGGACACCATGCCTCTATCGCCCGCAAAACTCGCTCCAACCACGCCCCTCAGCGAAGCCGCCATTCGCTCCGCCCTGCGCGATTGCTACGATCCCGAACTGCCCTGCAACATCGTCGACCTCGGTCTGGTCTACGGCATCGCTCTCACACTCGACCCGGACGCCCCCGGCTCGGGAATCCCCGGAGTTCCCGCGCGCTATCGCGTCGCCGTCCAGATCACCCTGACCACGCCCGGCTGTCCCGCGCACACGCAAATCGCCGCGCAGATCGAGAACCGCCTCGCCGCCTTCGAGAGCGTCAGCCAGACCAGCGTTGAGCTAGTCTGGCAGCCCGTCTGGTCGCCCGAGCGCATCACGCCAGAGGGTCGTCTGCGCCTCGGAATCAACGCCAGCAATCCGCTCTTCGCCAAGACCCGCGCAAAAAACCTCCACCCCAGAAAGAGCGATCTCGTCCATATTCAATAACCTAAACCTTTCCAATAAAATGATCCCGCAATAAATCTGAAAGAGGCTCTAAGCCGCATCATGAGTTCCAAACAATCCCAACCCGCCCTAAGTCTTGTTCCTGCACCCACTCGCGCGCGCGACCTGCTGAAGTTGACCAGCTTCCCCATCCATCCCTTCGACCAGATGCACGGCGTAGACACCAGCGGCCTTGTCCCGGCCAAACACCTTGTCACCGGCCACGCCAACGACGAGCATGTTACGGCCTACTACGGCGTTGCGCCCAGCATTCTGCGCTCCTTGATTGAGCGCTGGCTCGAACTCTCCCCGCCCCACGCACTCGACCAGTACACCTTCATAGACATCGGCTGCGGCAAGGGACGCGGCCTTCTATTGGCCAGTGAGTCCCCCTTCCGCCGCGTCGTCGGCGTGGAGTTGAACCCCGCCATGGCCGCCATTGCGCAGCAGAATGTGGAGCATTGGACGCACGACCACGCCGAGGATCTCACCGCCCCGCGCCTGGCTCCGATCGAGGTCTTGGAGATGGACGCGCTCGACTTTGACCTGCCCGACACGCCGACCCTGCTCTTCCTCTTCCACCCCTTTGAGGCGCCGGTTCTCAAGCAGCTTCTGCGCCGCATCGAGACGCACTTTGCCAAACGCCCCGGCGCGCTCGACCTGCTCTACGTCAACGCCGAGTGCGCCAACGTCCTCGACCGCAACCCCGGCTTCGAGCAGCTCTTTCTGGACAACGTCCCCATGTCGCCCGAGGATCACGCCGCCGACATCGAGGCCATCGCCCGCCAAAAGGACTATGGCTCCACCGGCGACGAGGAGTGCGCCATCTACCGCTACTCCGGCCGCGCCAAAGGCCCCATCTTCCCCCCCTCCCGCATAGCTCATCCCACTCCTGAAGCGTCATTCTGAGCGGAACTCAGAATCTCTGTCGTTCTTTCTGTCGGGTGCCCCATCCATCGCCGCCCTTGACGATGGGTGGGAGCGAAATGCCCCCGCCTACTCCTTCAACCGCAGAATCAACCCGCGTTCATCGCCCTCGCCGTGCTCCATGTAGATCTCGCCACCGGCCATCTTCACCACGCTCTCGAATCGCTCGCCCCACTCCACCAGCACCAGCGAGTTCTCGTACCCAGCCATCTCGTCCAGCCCCAGCACGGCGATCTGCTCCTCGGTCTCCAGCCGATACAGGTCGAGATGAAAGAGTCGCACCGCAGTTCCAACGTACTCATGCACGATGGTGAAGGTCGGACTGGTCACCTCGTCCTCGGTCGCCGCGCCCAGCGCCTCGGCGATCCCCTTCACCAGCGTCGTCTTCCCTGCGCCCACCTCGCCGCGCAGCACCACCAGCAGCGGAGGACGCAGCATCCCCGCGATCTTCCCGCCCAACTCCAGCGTCTCCTCCACCGACCGCGTCTTGAACCGCTTCTCCCTCATCAATCTTCCTCTCGTCCTCAATAAATAATCAGCGCCATCGGAATAAATCGGGGTTACCCTTTGCCGCAACCGGATGCAGCCCACAGATCCACGTTAGTCCATCGGCATCCTTTGTGCGATAGCGAAACGCATCCGACAGATGCGCCAGCGTGTCGCTGGCCAGAACCGTATGCTCGTCCATCGACCGCGCAGCGAAGTCTCCGGCGAGTCCATGCAGGTAGACGGCGGACTCCACCGCGCGAGCCACCTCCTGCGCCTCTCCGCCACGAGCGTACTGCGCCAGCATTGCGGCGATGATTCCGGTCAGGACATCTCCGCTGCCACCCTTGGCCATCGCCGGATTGCCGCTGGTATTGACCGCGACGCTTCCGTCGGGATGGGCGACGAGCGTGCGCCAGCCCTTCAGCACCAGCGTCAGCCCGTGTGCAACGGCGAACTTTCGCGCCAGCCCGACGCGGTCCGCCTCGACCTCGGCGACCGTCAGCCCGAGCAACCGAGCCATCTCGCCGGGATGCGGCGTCAGCACCAGCGTTCGCGGCTTCCCCGTCGGATCCTTGCGCGCAGCGGCGAGGCGCAGCAGTTCGGCCCGCCCCGCAAAGGCGTTCAGAGCATCGGCATCGACGACCATCGGCAACGAGGCGCGCTTGACGAAGCTACGCACAAACTCCTGCGGTGCCGTCTCCCGCCCCAACCCCGGGCCAATCGCCGCCACCGAGATTCCACGCAACAGCCGCTCCAGAGCGTTTCCACTGTTGCTGTAGTACAGAAACGTATTGTCACTCTGAGCAAAGCGAAGAGTCCCTGCATTTTGCTCGTGCTGCAACACGTCAGAGGATTGTTTGAAGTACTCTAAGTCCCCATCCTCTGTCAGATCCAGAATTTCCTGTCCCAACGGCAGAACCATCAACTCCGGCGCAAATCCCGCGACCGTCGCAAGAATTTCGGATGGCACGGCGGCCGTAACCAGTCCCGCTCCCGCGCGCAGCGCCGCCATCGCGGCCATCGACGGCGCGCCCGCCATGCCGTAGCTTCCGCCGACCACCAGAACGTGGCCAAATCGTCCCTTGTTCGCATCCACCGCCCGCGGTGCCTCGGCAATCGTCTTCGCCGATCCAGCCCAGTGCAGCCCACTCGCGGAGCAAACCGCCTCCTCAGGCGAACCAATCTGCGCAACAACCACTGGCCCGCCACGCGATCCGGCGAGCCGACCGAAGACATGCGCCGACTTCGCGGCGGTAAACGCAACCACCGCGTCGGCGCGAAAGGCTCCGTCGGCGTTCATTGCAACCGAGTCGGCGTCCCAGCCGCTCGGCAGATCGACCGCGACCACCGGCGCAGTCAGCTTTGCCACAGCCTCGCGCAGAGCCAACGCAACCCCACGCAGCGGAGGCTGAAAGCCCGTCCCCACGATCGCGTCGACGACAAGCTCCGCCGTCTTCAGCGACCGGGTAGCAAGGGCCAGCCACTCTTCAAGCTGCGCAGCCCCATCCAACTCCCGCACCACGACCTCCGGGGCGTCAAAGCGCAGACGACCGATCGCCGAAACCGCTTCTCCCCGCAGATCGGCCTCGCGCCCCAGCAGCTGAACCTCGACGACAACGCCCGCCGCCGCAAGCACTCGTGCCGCAACCAGTCCGTCTCCGCCGTTATTGCCCTTGCCGCACAGCGCAACGACTCGCCGCGCCGCCGGATACCGCCGCAGACAGAAGCGCGCCACCGCCGTCCCAGCGTTCTCCATCAGCGTCTCCAGCGGAACGCCGAACTCCTCCGCCGTACGCCGATCCACCGCGCCCATCTCCTGCGAACTCAAGATCCTCATCTGTCCCTTCTACGCCAACTGGGGTGCGCAACGCCAACGCAATCGGCGACAGCCCCTCTCTTCATAATCTAGCCCCACGCCCTGTTTGATGCTTTAAAACGACGGCGCAGAGTTTAGTACGGTGGTTCGCTTGGCACCAAAGTTGCATGAATACAGAGTAAAGTTGCATAGTGATCCACGGTTAGCCTTTAGTAGCCTTGACACAGGAGCTTCCGATGAACCTGCGCCTTCGTGCGTCTCTACTGCTGATCTTGCTCGGCTTGCCGTTAGCCCTAATGCTGACAGGTTGCAACAAAGTGCTGGCCATCTCGATTACTCCCGCTGCGGGGACCGAGGTTCTGATCGTTGGCCAGACGGCGCAATACTCCGCGTTTGCGACTGAGCAGATGGGATCGGCGGCGACGACGACATCCAATATTTCCAGCTCTGTGACCTGGACGTCGAGCAACCCGCTTGTTGCGACGATCAACTCTTCCGGTCTGGCGACGGCTGTGGGAGCGGGCTACGTTACCATCGCGGCGCTGTCCTCCAACGGCGTGACGGCCTACTCTGACCTGACGGTGAATGCCGCCGCCACGACCAGCGGCTCTTCATCCAGCGTCACCTCAATCTCCATCATTCCCGGCTCTCAGTCGGTCGCTTCGCCGAATCAAACCAGTCAGTTCCTCGCCATCGGAACAACTTCGACCGGGACGACGACGAACCTGACCAACAGCGTGAGCTGGAGTTCAAGCAGCGCGCAGATTGCCAGTATCAACTCTGCCGGACTCGCCACGGCGGTAAGTCAGGGAACCTCGACCATTACCGCCCTCTACGCAAGCTCCACAGGAGGAACCGTGGTGGGAACGGCGACCTTCACCGTAACCGGAGGAACCGCCGAGCAGTACACCGCCTTGACCCTTATGCCGTCCTCCGTAGCCATCTCGGCCTCGGGGCAGACCAGCCAGTTAATTGCACTCGCTACCAGCGGAACGACCGGACAACAGACCGACGTCACCAGTTCGGCCCAGATTGCATGGAGTTCCAGCAGTTCCACCATTGCTACCGTCAGTTCCTCCGGGCTGGTCACAGGCAAAAACGCAGGAGCAACCACCATCACCGCAGAGTTGACAAACCCCGACGGCTCCATCATCTCCAACACGGCGAGCATCACAACTACGCTGACAACAGCGCCGGAACCCCTGATCTCGCTCACCATTATTCCCAGTTCCCTTACTGTATTAAATCTAAAGGGACAGGGACAATTCCTTGCCATCGGGACCTACTCGACCGCTCCTTACACTAAAGATTTGACCAACGATGCAAGCCTCGTCTGGAAGTCTTCTTTTCCGAATGATTTCACCGTCAGCTCCAACACGGGCGGAGGCTCTGGCGCTACCGCCGGCGTCGTCACCGCTTATGCGAGTGGCAGCACCACGATTATTGCCGAGGCCACCAACCCAGACGGAACGATTCAGACTGCCACTGCCACCTTCAATTGTCCTTACTCGGCTCCGAACTCAACATTTACCACGGGCTCGTGCTATTCGGGTTCCGAAGGTTCTTCTCTTATCTCGACTCTCACGGTCTATAGCGAAGGGCTGAACTCGTCATCGACCTCGCCCAACTGGCTGGTCACCGCTTCATCGGCCACCGGAACCGCCGACGTAATTCATTGCGGCCCAGGCTGGACAAACAACGCAAAAACCGGCGGATCGGTCTGTACGGCAACCTATCCTGTTGGCACAACCGTAACCTTGACCGCGCCTGCTCAGACCGGAGTTGCCTTCGGTGGATGGTCCTACAACTGCCAGAACACCGCACCTGTCACTGCATCTGGACCAAACACTTGCACGATCACGATGGATTACGACAATACCGTGGGAGCTATCTTCAACTAGACGGTATCGACATGTAGCTCTTTTGTAATTGCAGTTGTCCTTGCCTGTTTTTGTTTGCCATTCCGCAGCGAAGCGGAGGAATGACAAACAAACGATAGGCAACGACAACGGCAAAAGCAGCGACTTATGGTGCGAACTGTATCCCACCCACCCATCGCTGATGAAACTGCGATGGGTGGGGCCCCCGGCTACATGCTCCCACTTCACACCTAAAAGCCGCGTCGCAAGCAACGTGTATATGTCGATACCGCCTAGACGCTTTCCTGCTCTCTATGGTTTTCGACCAACGTGGGGCCGATACGAATGATTCGTATCGGCCCGCCTTGAATTTGCACTCAAAATCGGAACGTATGGAACAGGAAGAAGGCTCCGGCCAAACTCGTGCGTCTCTCTGAAAAGCAATAAGATGCTAAGAGGATGCCACTCGCCGTACAACTCGCCCAGATTCGTGAAGAGATTGCCACAGCCTGCCGTCGCGCCAACCGCTCGGACTCCGAGGTTGCTCTGATGGCGGTCACCAAGACGCATCCCGCCGAGGTTGTAATGGAGGCTTACGCGGCTGGCTTGCGTCTCTTCGGCGAGAACCGTGTGCAGGAGTGGCAGGAGAAATCTACCGCCCTCGCGCACCTGACCGATGCGGAGGTTCACCTGATTGGGCCGTTGCAGTCGAACAAAGCGGCGCGCGCGGCGGAACTCTTCCACGCCATCGACGCGGTCAACTCGCTGAAGCTCGCCACGCGGCTGGATGCGGCGGCGCGCGCACTGGGCAAGCGACTGCCTATCCTGATCGAAATTAAGCTGAGCCACGAGGAGTCTAAGCACGGCCTTGCTCCCGCCGAACTTCCGAGACTTCTGGCGGCTCTTGCACCGCTCGACGCACTCATACCCACTGGCCTGATGACCGTGCCGCCGTGGTCGGAGAATGCCGAGGACGCGCGCCCATACTTCCGCGAGTTGCGCCGTCTGCGCGACGCCTCGCTCACCGCCTGTCCTACGCTGACCCAGCTCTCGATGGGAATGTCGGGAGACTTCGCCGTCGCGATTGAGGAGGGCAGCACCTGCGTCCGCATCGGCAGCGCGCTCTTCGGGCAACGCTCCTACCCTCTGAAAGAAAAGGCTTAACACCGATTGGCTCCGATTTAACCGATCAAGGCGGATAAGACTTTTGAGGAAGCAGAGCCTTCGTCGCTACCGGATAGGGTATCTTTCAGAGAGTAGACTTCTGTGTCCTCGCCCATCCAAATCGCGCCCGCAACGCCCGAGCCAGCAGCCACGACGACGCTGCCGAGTCTCTACGATTTTTTCTCGCCCACGGGAATGCTCTCGCGCTCGACGCTCGCTTTCGAGCATCGCAAGGGGCAGTACGAGATGGCCCGCGCCATCGAGAAGGCCTTCGCCGACAAGCGTCACTTGATCGTCGAGGCAGGAACCGGCACGGGCAAGACGTTGGCCTATCTGCTGCCTGCGCTGCGTCTGGCGCGCGAACGCAATCAGCGCGTCATTATCTCCACCGGAACGAAGAATTTGCAGGAGCAGCTCTACTTCAAGGACGTGCCTTTTTTGGAGTCGATCCTTGGCCCGCTGAAGGTCTGCTACATGAAGGGCCGTGGCAACTATCTGTGCAAGCACAAGCTCTACGCGCTGCGCGATTCGCCGCTGCTGACCGGGCTGGAGGAGGTCGGCCAGTTCCACGCAATTGCTGCCTGGGAGAAGACGACCGAGACCGGCGATCGCGCCGAGATTGACGCTCTGCCGGAAAACTCCGCGCTGTGGCCCAAGCTGGACGCGCGCGGCGAGGCCTGCCTCGGCCAGAGCTGCCCGGACTGGGAAAAATGTTTCATCACCACGATGCGGCGCAAGGCTCTCGAGTCCGAGATTATCATCGTCAACCACCACCTCTTCTTCGCCGACATGTCGATCAAGCTGCATTGCGGGCAGGATTCCCCCGACTGCGGCGTTCTGCCCGCCGCCGCAGTCGTCATCTTCGACGAAGCGCACGAGTTGGAGGAGGTGGCCAGCAACTACTTCGGGATCGGCCTCAGCACCCAGCGCTTCGACGAGCTGGCCCGCGATGTGGAGACCATGCTGAAGGCTAAGAGGGCCTCGACCTCCGCCATCGAGAACGCCACGGAGACGCTGCGCGAGCGTTCGCGGATGTTCTTCGCCGCGCTTCCCTACGACACGTCGCGAACGCCTCTCGCCGGACTCGACACCTCGTCGAACGCAAGTCCCTATGCGGGACTGGGCCGCATGCCCTTCGAGCAGCGAGCAGAGTTTCTCGAAGAGTCCGGCGACACCTACACCGGCGCGCTCAACGCCCTGACGCGACTGGAGGGCGAACTCGACCGGCTAAAGAACGTGGATGAGGCTCCCGGCCTGCGCAAGCGCGCCTCCGAGATCGCCATGCACCTGAAATTCCTACTTGAATCCGACGATCCCAACACCGTCTTCTGGATCGAGCGACGCGCCGCAGGCGGAGTGCGCAACCTTGCCCGCGCTCCCGGCCACATGAGCCACCACACCCACCTGCAAGCCACGCCCATCGACGTATCGCGGCTCATGGCCGCCGCACTCTTCGAGGCCTACAGCTCGGTCATTCTCACCTCAGCGACGCTCACCGTGGCCTCCAGCGCAGGCACATCCTCCGGCGACGAGAAGCCCTCCGGCTTCGCGCACATCTCGCGACGGCTTGGCCTAACTATGGCGCGCGAGCTGGTCGTTCCCTCGCACTTCGACTACCCGCGCCAGGCGCTGCTCTACCTGCCTCCGGGAATGCCCGACCCGCGCGAACCGGATTTCTTTCCGCAGGCGATCGAGCGGACGCGCCGTGTCCTGGAGCTATCGCACGGTCGCGCCTTCTGCCTCTTCACCAGCTACGCCCAGATGCGCGCCACCCACGAGCGTCTCTGCGCCGAGCTGCCCTACCCGCTTCTGCTGCAAGGCACCGCCCCGCGCAACGTTCTGCTCGATCAGTTTCGCGAGACTCCCAACGCGGTTCTCTTCGGCACGTCGAGCTTCTGGCAGGGCGTAGACGTGCAGGGCGAGCAGCTTAGTTGCGTCATCATCGACAAGCTGCCCTTCGCCGTGCCGTCCGATCCGGTGGTCAAGGCGCGCATGGACGCGATTACGGCGGCTGGAGGAAGCTCCTTCTTCGACTATCAGGTACCCAGCGCGGTCATTACGCTGAAGCAGGGCTTCGGACGGCTGATCCGCTCGCTGGAGGATCGCGGCGTGCTGATGCTGCTCGATCCACGCATCCAACGACAGCGCTACGGACGCATCTTCCTCGACTCGTTACCCCCCTACCGCATGACGCAGAGCATCGAAGACGTAGAAGAATTCTTCGCTGTAGGCGCAGCACCGAGCAAGACTTAGAACATTTTCAGCGTTGAGAAGAGCTGTCTTGCGTCCGTCGCCCTCGCGCATCAATGATGGCGAGCGACCACCACCAGCAACGCCAGAATCAGCAGCGGGATCAGAATAAAGGTCGCGATCAGCAGGTTCCGATGCGCTGGAGGCGACTCGCGCCGCTTCCAGTTGGAGAGTTCGCTGCGGTTGGCCACGCCAACCAGATCCTGATGCTCCAGATCGTAGGCAAACTCACGCGCACTGGCGTAGCGATTCTTCGGATCGCGTTCCAGCGCACGGTAGATGATCTCCTGAAGCTGCGGAGTAATGGACGGCTCCAGTTCGCAGGGCGGCGGCGGATAGTTGATTAGCCGGTCGTTCATCACCGCGAAGGGGTTGGCTCCGGTAAAAGGAACCGTGCCGGTCAGCATCTCGTACAACATGATGCCCATGGCGTAGAGATCGCTGCGCGCATCGCCGCGTTTGCCGCGAACCTGCTCGGGCGAGATGTAGTCCGGAGTTCCCATGCCCTGTGAGAAGTTGCCGAAGGTCAGCCTGCGCGCTCCGGCGTTGGCCGCGATGCCAAAGTCGATCAATTTGATCTCGTCCTGATCGTTGACCATGATGTTTTCCGGTTTCATGTCGCGATGCGCCACACCGTTGGTGTGAATATACTCCAACGCCTTGCAGATTCCGATGGACAGCTTGACCGCGCGATCGACGGGAAGCTTGGGCTGTTCGCGCAGAATCTGGCGCAGCAGACGACCCTCAACCCACTCCATCGCCATGTAGACCTGGCTGCGGTCGGGCGTAGGATAGACCTTCATCACGCCGGGATGATCGAGACGTGTGCCGATGTCTGCCTCGCGCGTGAAGCGCTCAAACATGGCAGGATCACACTCGATCTCGGGATGCGGAACCTTGATGGCCACCTGAATCCCGTTCGTGGTATCGATGGCGCGATAGACCGTTGCCATGCCGCTGGTCGCGACAGTGCCCTCGATGCGGTACTGGTCGATCTGATCGCCAGCCTGAATGGAATGAGTAGGGGACATAATTTATAGGAGCCGATACGGACGACCACGGTAAAGTCCCATGCGCTCAACCGAGCGAATGCGGATCAACTGAACACTTACGTTATCATATCCGCCAGCAGCGTTTGCCGCCGCAATCAGGGTAGACGCGGCCTGATCGAGATTTGGGGTGGACCGTATGATCTGCTGAATCTCCTCGTCGATCACATAGCCATGCAGCCCGTCGGAGCAGAGCAGAAGAACGTCTCCCGGCATGATGTTGACCGTAATCGTGTCGGCAGCGACAAAGAGTTCATTACCCAGGCAGCGCGTAAGAATATGTCGATTGGCAGCGGTTGCAGCCTCGGCCTTGGAGATAAGGCCGAGGCGAACCTGCTCGTCCACCATCGTGTGATCGTGCGTCAGCGCAGTTAGATTGCCGTTGCGGAACATATAGCAACGCGAATCGCCGACGTGCGAGATGACCGCCGAATCAAAGCGAAGCGCGCAGAGGACCAGTGTGCTGGCCATATGTGAGCCGCTGGGGATGATCGCGCCGCCGGGATCGGAGTAGCGCGCATCCGAGCGATTGGGAGCGGCATTGCCTTCGTCCACAATAGCGTGGTTGGCTTCCTGTACCAGCTTCGGCAGCAGCGAGACGTGCATGATGCCCTTGGGAATCTTGCGAAATCCCTCCTGCACCTTTTCAATGGCGAGGCGCGATGCGACCTCTCCGCGCTCTTGTCCGCCGACTCCATCGGCCAGAGCGAAGAGCCAGCCCTGCGACTGCACCTGTGCGGGGGAAGACGGGATCACGTGGCCGAGATAGTCTTCGTTGTGGTCGCGCGTAAGTCCAGCGTCGGATAGTTCTGCAAATTCGAGATCAAGCATAGGAATCAGCCAGTCAGAAACCATGTACAGTTATGCGGTTAGTCCGCAGGTAAATAAATGGCAGCCATTCTTTATAAATACCAATAATTGTCAGGATATAAATATAGATGCATCCGGCGAAGGATCAAACCCTTCGCCGGATGCATCTGGTTTATGCAACTATTTTTTCTTCGAGCAGAGCAGACTTGCCATGCTCCTTGCCGATTCTGGAGAAGTGGAAGAAACCATAGACCGCCCAGAGTCCAGCAATTCCGAGCGCCAGATACGGCTCTTTCCATGTTCCCAATCCGATGAACGGAGCGGCGAGGTAGAAGCCCATGCAGACGACGTTCGCCAGCAATCCGAAGATCGGAATGAGCGTGTGGCGGACGAAGCTGTGATCGGGGCGACCTCTGAAGGCCACGATGCAGGTCAAGCAGCTTAGCGCGTAGAGAAGGAACGTGCCGAAGTTGGAGACCAGCGTGACGGTCAGCAGAGTGTTGGGTAGAGCAGCCATCCGTTCGTGCGTGGTATAGCCGAAGCTGGACCAGAAGCCCTGCGGAATGGATGCGATCGAAGCAGCGGTCGGGGCAGCACCGTCGCCAAAGGCATAGACAACAGCGATGCAACCTACGATGGCAGAGATCGTCGCCAGCGTCCAGATAGCGCGATGCGGAGTCAGGTTCTTGGCATGAAGGCCGCCGAAGTTTCCGCCGATCTCCTTGTCCTTGCCCATTGCATAGGTCACACGAGCGCCTGTGTTGATGCAGGAGAGCGTGGTTCCAATCAGCGCGAGGAAGACCGTGAGAGCTTCGATCAGCATGAAGGCGCGACCATGACCATGGAAGAGATAATCTCCGACCAGAATCATCATGTCGCCGATGGGAGCCGAAGACGCGCTTGCACTCGTCATCGGATAGCCGCTATTCAATAAGAAATTTGCAGCAAAGTATTCAAAGCAGTAGAAGAGCGCCCCCTGCACGACCAGAGAGGTAATAACTGCAATGGGAATATCGCGCTTGGCGTTCTTCGCTTCTCCGCCCATCGAGGTTACCGACTCGAAGCCAACCAGAATCAGAATGGCAACCGTCGCCTGAACAAATACCCAGCTGAACTTGTGCGGGCTGATGACCGACAGCGCGTTGGGATGAGCAAGGAAGTTGCCCGAAGCATCATACGCATCGTAGCTGACGTGGAAGGGAACGATGTTTCCCGAGGCATCCTTCTTGGGTAGAGGAACGCCCGAAGCATCGCGAACGATGGTGTCGGTGGAGACGCCATTGGTCACAACCGGAGTGGTCTGGAACTCATAGGTATACGCATCGCCCGAGCTGGAGTCGAACTGATACGCAGGAGATCCGGCGGGGTGATTGGTGCGATAGCTGAGAGCGCAGACAGCGAATACCAGCAGAGCCGTTACCTGAATGGCGTTGATGGCAAGGTTGACCGACGTTGAGCTATTGACGCCGCGGTGAGCAATCGACGCGATCGAGAAGGCATAGAAGATCGCGCAGGCCATCATGAAGAAGATGCCGGGGTTGGAGGCGCTCATGAAGTTGGGATAGAGCGTACCGACGATATAGCCAGTAAATACGCCCATAACGCCGACCATCACGCCAGGGTAGACCCAGTAGTAAAGATGAGATGCCCATCCTACAATGAACTTCGAGATGCGGGCGTAACGCCACGCCTTGTCGTTATTGAGGAAGGACTGCTCGGCAAAGTAGTAGGAACTACCCGTGCCAGGATAGAGCTTCGCCATCTCCGCATAACAGACCGCAGTCGCCAGACAGAGAATCAAAGCGCCAACAATGCCCATCCACATCGCCGGTCCAGTGACGCCGGTTGCGCCCTGAATAGCAAAGGTTAACCAAAGAAATGCGCCCGGGGCTATCAACGCCATCGCGTTACTCGTAAGCCCGGTAAGACTTAGCGTTTTTTTCATCTCGCCTGTTGTAACGTCTGCCATGTTCTCTCCTAAGTAAATCAGCGTCTCCAGCGTGGTTCGCCGGGTTGAAGAAGTTGAATCTGTCGTATCTACTCTATTTCCTGAAGTCGAGAAATATTATTTGAAACAATCGCGTCGGAAAATAAACGCAGTTATGGGTTTGGATAAAAGAGCTATCTCTTCGATCCATGTGGTTGAGAGTTTTGGTAGAGGCTTCAAGATAAGTTGACTTGAAGCCTCCACCGAATTGTTGTCTATTTTTACTTGGAGACCTGAGTCGGTCTCTTCTAGTTTTTAGTTAGAGGGAGACCCAAACTAGCGCTTGGGTCCGAAGAACGCGATCAGGCCAAGGGTCAACGTGGACTGATTCTTTGCGCTCTCAAAGGTTCCCTTGTTGAAGACCGCAGCGTCCGACCAGTCGTAGCGATACTCTGCACGCGTCAGCAGACCAGCCGCCCACTTGTACTCATAGGTTCCGGTGAACTCGTCAAGATGCTGCCGTGTTCCGGTTGCAGCTCCCTGATCGAAGAAGTACTCATAGCGACCGACGAGTGCCGCATTGGCAGTGACCTGACCACGAGCCGAAGCAGCGATTCCCTGCCAGTGGGTCGATGTCGCCTTCATAGCTGGGGACACATGAAGTACCGCAGCCACAGCAGGAATATTATTCATGCCGTAGTCGTAGTTGACGTAGTAGTTAAACTTCGTATTGGGCGTCATCAACAGGGTTGTGTCGATCAGGTTGCGATAGCCATTCTGGGTATCGGTGTTCTCTGGCCCAACGTAGTAGTTGGTGTTCCATGTGTACTTCGGCTTCACCAATGCACTGGTCACGCCGATGGTAACTCCGCCGTTGTTGTCGGTCGTGTTATTCCATCCGTTGACTACCTGTGCGCCGACGGTCCAGGTCTTGGTGACCGGCATCGTGGTGCGCAGTCCGAAGTGATAAACCGGAATCGCATAGCTGAACAGAAGACCGTGCGAGTAGCTCCAGTTGTTCATCGTCTCGACCACTTCCTGTCCGGCCGAGGTTACGAACTGACCGAAGTCCATCTCGAATCCCTTGGCTTTGGGCGGCTTCACGCTGATATAGGCCTGCTCGATGTAGTTGTCGTTGCTCGAATCGGCAGAGTTGTGAATCAGGGTGTTGGTGCGACCCAGAAGGATGTCCACATGCGCGCCAACCGGATCGGCATCGTGGTTCAGAGTGAGCTTTGCAGCCTCCAACGAGAACTGGTCGGTCTTGTCGTCGAAGGTATACAGATTGCTGGTCTGGCCATCCGCAGCGTTGCTGGGGCGGTTGGCGTTGTAGCTATAGTAGCCGTCGATGTAACCGCTGACGTCAACCGAGCCAACGCTCCAAACAGGGGCAGCGGCGGGCGTGGCGGCGGCAGGGGTAGCCGCTGGGGCAGCCTGCGCGTAGCAAGCAGCCGTCAAAGTCGCGAGGGAAGCCAATATAACAACGTGGCGAGCAATGCGTTGTGATTTCATATGAATATTAATGGCAGACTCTCTTTCATCCGCGATCGAAATAATATCGCCGCAGTGTTCGGTCAGGTACCAGACGGTCTCTACAAGGAAACGAGCTGGAGTCTGAGTTTGAAACCTGAGTTGAAATAGATCAAATAACCGTCGTACATCAAAGAAGATCGTTATTGTTGACGCTTCCTTTCAACCTCCTCGATTCGGTCATTTGGCGTGAAACACCTGAACCACTTCGGCCAGGCGATCCAGGCAACAGTTCAGTCATG
>JARLFY010000091.1 GCA_031296325.1 Acidobacteriaceae bacterium
AACTCCTGCACCTGCTCGCGCACTGCAAGTACATTGGAGTTGCCACCACCAGCCACTGCCTGCGCATGAAGTCCGTCGAGATGAAGCAGTAGCTGCTTGAGCCGCTCCTCGGCCCGCAGCAGCGGCGACTTCTCCTCGGCACGACCGGCTGTGTCGAGCCGGTCGGCGTCGACCAGGCAACTGAGTAACATGCGCGTCAGCAGGTCCTGATGGCACTGAGTGGCAGGCGGTGGAGGAGCGATACAGGCGCGAACAATTGCGGGTTGATCCAACTTTGCTACAGGCCATATTTGCTTTGCTTTATCTCGCAAAGCCTTGGTTGGGGCTGCTCTGGAGTTTGGTCTGGTCTCCGACTCGATACTGCCATCGTCGCTCAGCCCGCCATGATGCGCGGCAATCGCCCGTACCACGGGCATCGCCCACTCGCGTACAGTCTCTCCCGACTTCAGGCCAAACTGGCGCGCCGCAATCGCACCGAAGATCGAATGTGGACATCGCCCACGCCCGTTGCGAATCATCGTCTGAAAGCACTCGGTGTACTTGCCATAATCGTGCAGCAAGCCTGCCACGGAGGCCATCTGATGTAGCGCCGGTCGATCGGGAGCCGCCTCTCTCGCCAAGCTCTCTGCAAGCTCGGAGACGTTGCGCAGATGAACCTTGAGAGGTTGCCACCGATTGCCCGGAGCCTCCGACGATAGACCCAATGGATCTGAGTGCGCCCAGTATTTCATTGCAAGCCATTATGACACTTTGGGAGATTCTGTACAGACTAAGTAATTTGACCACGCAATCCGTTTGGCGGATAGCCGGATTGCAGCGTATTTTGAGGCCAGGAGTAACCTTGCTCCTGCAAAACCCAGCCCCCGACTGGCTTAAATGCATGGCACGGTTGAGATGTAATGATGGGGTTGTAAACTCATCCTCGATGGATATTCCGAGGGAATAAAGTGTCGGCGCGCTACAGCCCGCGCGTTGTGCTGCTCGCGAGAATGAGAACAGGTGGATGGAAATGTCTTCCGAGTTCTCCTCTGACGGCGAACGGATGGAGCCGTGGGCCAGTACCGCCAAACTTCGGCGGATCGAAGTCAAACGGATTGAGGCGCTCTTGGCCGATTCCAGCGTTCCGGCCGGAGACACCATGGCAAAGGTGTTTCTCAAGGCAATTCAACCCAGCCGGACGCTGCCCAACGAAGTCAGAGTGCGCAGCCAAAAGTATAAGGACAGTCTGGCCCCGCTCATGAAGTCCTTCGGCGTCACGGTTCGCGTCGCCAGCAGGCTCCCGGTTTTAGACGAAGCTAAGGCCCACCTGCTCGACTTCTTGGGCGGCAGATAGAGACTCAGCATCCCGATCTGAACTGTGCAGGACGCGGACAGCAACATACAGACGGCACGGAAACGGGGATCGAGAACCAGCCAATCGCTCAATTTGTCCCGCCCGAAGCAAACGTAATCCAGAAGTTCCGCTGACACTCGAAATTCGAGATGTTTCGATGAATTGTACGGAGGGGAACGCGGTTGAGGCGTTTCGAACTATGGTGGACGAAAACAAGGCCAACCGGATTCGGTTGGCCAGGGTAACATCTTTATTTTCAGGTTGGTGCGGAGGAGGGGACTTGAACCCCTATGCCTTGCGGCGCTAGCACCTCAAGCTAGTGCGTCTGCCAATTTCGCCACCTCCGCATGGAGCCTGCACACAGATTCTCGTGCGACAGGAGCGACATACAACCCGAACGTCAGTATAGCATCTCTGCGCCGTATGGCAACTTCCGCTTCGTTATCCGTCGTCATTCTGACGGAAGAGTCTCAACGCAGTCCTATGTGCCGTACTGGATACGGGCTGTCTTTGCAGCTCTACACGATGCTATCGCCAGAGCTTGATAGACTCTTTATTGGAAAGATTATGAGAAGGGTTGCGCGTTGACAAAAAATCTTTGGATCGTTTCCATTTCGATCGCTTACTTTCTGGGGTCTATCCCCTTTGGCTACCTGCTGATGCGCTTCATTCGCAAGGAAGACGTGCGCCAACAGGGAAGCGGCAACATTGGTGCGACCAATGTGGCGCGCTCCGGCGGCAAAGGTCTGGGCATTGCGACGTTGGCGCTCGACATGGGCAAGGCCTATGCGGCGGTGATGATCGCGCAGCATCTGGCGAAGGGCGTTGGCGGTGCAATGGCTTATAACGTGGCTGTGGCGGCGGCTGTGGCGGCTGTGATGGGTCACGTCTTCCCGGTGTGGCTGGGATTTCGCGGCGGCAAGGGCGTGGCCAGTGCGCTGGGAGTTTTTCTGGCCTTGACCTGGCCCTCGGCGTTGTCGATTCTGGCGGTCTTTGCCGTGGTCTTCGCTCTGACGCGCTACGTCTCGCTGGCCTCGATCATTGGCGCGGCAACCTTTCCGCTCTTCGGCTTCTACTTTGTGGCCGAGCGGACAACGATGGTGAAGTTTGGATTTCTCTTTATCCCGGTACTAATCATCCTGAAGCACCATGCGAATATTCGTCGGTTGATGAGTGGGACGGAGAGCCGCTTCGGAGTCAACCCCGGGGCGGTCGATGAGAATGGAAAGGTGGAAGCATGAGTCGGATTGCGGTACTGGGCGCGGGAGCGTGGGGAACGGCTTTAACAATCTCGTTGGCACGACGGGGCGGACACTCGCTGGTTCTGTGGTCGTTCGATGAGGCTCTGGCCAAGCAGATGAGTGAGACAGGGGAGAATCTTCCCTTCCTGCCCGGTTACACGGTTCCGGCGGACGTCAAGGTAACCTCCAGTCTGGAGGTTGCAGTCTCGGGCGCGGAGATTGTGCTCTGCGTAACTCCGTCGGAGCACATGCGCGGAGTTTTGACGCAGGTCGCCCCGCTGCTAACGCGGGATCAGATCGTCGTCAGCGCGACCAAGGGGCTGGAACAGTCGAGCCTTCTGCGCATGTCGCAGGTGATCGCCTCCGTGACGGAGAATCCCTGCGGCGTGTTGAGCGGGCCGTCGTTTGCCGCAGAGGTTGCGGCGGGCATTCCAACGGCGATTGTTGCGGCCTCGACCGCGCCCGGAGTGGCGCAGACGATTCAGCGCGAGTTCAGTTCGCCGACGCTGCGCCTGTACACCAACGAGGATATGGCGGGAGTCGAGCTGGGTGGCGCGCTGAAGAACGTCATTGCGCTGGCCGCTGGCGTGGTGCATGGGCTGGATCTGGGATACAACACTGCGGCAGCCCTGATTACGCGCGGAGTCGCGGAGATTACCCGGCTGGCCGTGGCCTGTGGAGGACGTCGGCAGACGCTGGCGGGACTCTCCGGGATGGGCGATCTGGTGCTTACCTGTACGGGATCGCTCTCGCGCAACCGCATGGTGGGCATTGAACTGGGCAAGGGACGCGAACTCGCCAAAATTTTGGAGGAGATGAACGGAAAGGTTGCAGAGGGCGTTCTCAGCACGGCTGCGGCGCTGGGACTGGCCGCGCGCTACGGTGTCGAGATGCCCATCACCGAGCAGATGGACGCGATTCTTCACCGCGGCAAGAGTCCGAAGGAAGCGATCCACGAACTGATGACAAGACCGGGGCGCGACGAGTAGCCTACTCCTCGTCCTCGCCAATATCTGCATTCGTATCGTCGTCCTCGTCGAGATCCATATCGGCGACCTGCATTCCGCCGCCCTTACCCTCTACGAGGACCTGCACGCGGCCCTCTGCTTGTTCCAACTCGGTCTTGCATGCGCTGGAGAGCTTCATGCCCTCCTCGAAGAGTCGTACCGATTCATCGAGCGTCAACTCTCCGCGCTCCAGCCGTTCCACCACCGTCTCCAACTGCGTCAAATGCTCTTCAAAGTTCGCCATTGTGCCGCCTCATCTCTCTCTAATTCAAGCCAGCCCCAGCACCTGAGCCGCCGCAGAATACTTGCCAAACGGCGCGCTCACCTGACATCCCTGCACCATTCCTCGCGTCTTGGACAGCATCTCCTGCGCAATCAGAATTCCCTCGGCGCGCGCGGCCTCGGGAGTCTCCGCCGCCGTCATTCGCGCCAGAATCTCGTCCGGCATGGAGATGTGCAGATCGTTCTTTAGAAACTCGGCGTTGCGCAGGCTGACCAGCGGCCAGATCCCCGCAATCATCGGGATGCGGAACTCCTCGATCTTGCGCAGAAACTCCTCCAGCAGGCGCAGGTCGAAGACCGGTTGCGTGATGCCGTACTCCGCGCCCGCCTCGACCTTGGCGGCAAAGCGCCGCACCTCGTTGTCGATGTCCGCCACGCCGGGATTCGCCGCGCAGGCCAGTGTAAACCCGGTCGATGCGCCAATCGGATTCGAGCCTAGATCAAGCCCATAGTTCAGGTTGCGAGCGATCTTGGTCAACCCAATCGCGTCTACGTCGAAGACCGCCGTCGCGTCGGGATAGTTTCCCATCTTTGGCGGATCGCCGGTCAGGCACAGAATATTCTTCAGCCCAATCGACGCTGCGCCGATCAGGTCCGACTGGATCGCCAGTAGGTTGCGGTCGCGGCAGGTGTAGTGCAGCACCGTCTCGATGCCGACCTGCTGCTGAATCTGTATGCACAGGCTCTGCGCGTTCATGCGTGCGCTGGCCCGTGGCGAGTCGGGAACATTGATCGTGTCCACGCCCATCTTGTAGAGCAGCCTTGCGCCCTCAATCTCTTTGGAGCAATCAATCCCCTTGGGTGGAACAATCTCCACCATCGTGCAGAACTGGCCGCCCGCGATCATTGCGCCGACCCGCGACCTCTCGGCCAGTGGCGCTGGCTCTACCTCGCTCAGAATCTTCTTCGGCTGATGGTTCGTCCCGACCACCTCGGCCTGCGTCGCCCCAGCCTGCGCCTCCACTGCGCGCAACGCCGAGCGCATCGCCCGCGTATGATTCGGCGTGGTGCCGCAACATCCACCGATCAGGCTGGCTCCGGCCTTGATAAACTTGCGCGCAAAGCTCGCCATATACTCCGGCGAAGCCATGTAGATATTTCGTCCATCGACCGAGCGCGGCATTCCTGCGTTGGGCATCGCCGCCAGCGGCAGCTTCGTCGCCAGACGCATGCGCCCGATCACGTCCAGCACCGTGGCCGGCCCCTCCGAGCAGTTGCATCCCACGGCGTCCGCGCCCCACTTGGTCAGGCGTTCGGCGGCAATCTCCGGCGTAGCCCCGTCCAGGCAATTCCCGCCCTCATCGACCGTCATCATGGCAACGAGGCGCAGCCCCGGCGCAACCTCTCGCGCCGCGCGAATCGCCGCTCCCGCCTCGGCCAGCGAGGTCATCGTCTCCAGAATCAGCAGATCGACTCCGACTCCCGGCCCGCCCTCAGCCAGCGCTGCAATCTGCTCTGCGAAGGCCGCCTGCGCCTGTTCGAGCGATACCTCGCCCACCGGCTGTAGCTTCACTCCCAGCGGCCCCACGGCTCCGGCAACAAAGGCCTCCGAGGACTGCTTCTCGGCGATCTGCGCCACGCACTGCCGCGCAATCCTGACCCCTGCGCGATTGATCTCCCGCACCTTGTCGCTCAGCCCATAGCGCTCCAGACGAAAGGCGTTCGCGCCAAAGGTATTGGTCTCGATGATCTCCGCGCCAGCCTGTAGATACTCCGTGTGGACGCCTGCGACGACCTCGGACTGTGAGAGGTTCAGTTCGTCGTAGCAGCGATTGATAAAGATCCCGCGGGCATACAACATCGTCCCCATCGCCCCATCGCACAACACGCGTCCGCCCGCAAACAGCCTGTCGATTGCGCTGCCTTTACCCGCGATCTTCGCCTCGTCCGTCGTTGTTGCTGCACTCAATTCCGCACCCGCCATCATCAATCCTCGAACCTTGTCCCTGAGATCCCTTGATTCATCCTAAGCTACAGAGCAAACCATCACCAACCCGCACCAGAAGTCGTCGCGCCGAAATGCGTTATGACAGGGGTATGGTAATCCAGCGGTATCCGCTAAAGTAAGAGATATGGCATTTTCTCTCTTTGGCAAGCGCAAGGCGGAACCGGATGCGGGCAACGAGTTAGAGACGAGCAGGGAAGTCGCTGCTGCGCAGGAGTCTGAGCCGGAGAAGCGCGGCTTCTTCGACCGCATGAAGCAGGCCGTCACGCGCACGCGCGACTCCTTTTCCGAGTCGATCGGCTCCGTGCTGGCGCTCACCCGCGAGGTAGACGAGACCTCGCTGGCTGAGTTGGAGGCAGTGCTTCTCGCCGCTGATATTGGCAACGCGACGGCGCGTACGGTCATTGAAAACCTGCGCCAGCAGGGGCTGCGGCAGGGAATCGAAGGCGGCGAGGAGTTGAAGCGTCTCCTGAAGCTCGAACTCAAGGCCGTACTGGACGGAGTCGCCTCAGAGAATGCGACTCCCGCCTCCGCGCCCGAGGTCGTCATGATGGTTGGCGTCAACGGCACCGGCAAGACCACTACCACCGGCAAACTGGCGGCCTACTACGTTTCGCAGGGACGCTCGGTTCTGCTCTGCGCGGCGGATACCTTCCGCGCCGCCGCCATCGAGCAGCTTGAGGTCTGGGCCACGCGCTCCGGCGTTCCCATCATCAAGACCAAGACCGGAGGCGATCCCTCGGCTGCGCTCTACGACGCCTGCACGGCGGCCAAGGCGCGCTCATCCGACGTGCTCATTGTCGACACCGCCGGACGTCTGCACACCAAGACCGACCTGATGAAGGAGTTGGACAAGATGCGCCGCACTGCCGAGAAGCTTGTCCCCGGCGCACCGCACCAGACGCTGCTTGTGATGGACGCGCCGACCGGACAGAATGGTCTGCAACAGGCGCGACTCTTCACCGAGGCCGCCCACGTCACCGGAATCGTGCTCACCAAGCTCGACGGCACAGCCAAGGGCGGCATCGTGCTGGCCATCGCCACCGAGCTTGGCCTGCCAGTAAAGTTTGTAGGAGTTGGCGAGAAGATCGAAGACCTGCTCCCTTTCGACAGCGCCGCGTTTGTCGATTCAATGGTTAAGTAATGTTGTTGTGCGTGGATCGAATGTGAGCGAAGACCAACTTCAGACCGATGAAAGATTTATGCGTCATGCGCTGGATCTGGCGCGGGCGACGGTCGCTCTGGCCTCGCCCAATCCGCAGGTCGGTTGTGTGTTGGTGGGGAACGGCGAGATCGTCGGCGAGGGCGCGCATCTCTACGACCAGCGTGACCATGCAGAGATCGTCGCTCTGAAGCTCGCAGGCGAGCGAGCGCGTGGAGCGACCGCCTACGTTACGCTGGAGCCATGTAGTCATCAGGGCCGCACCGGTCCCTGCGCCGACGCGCTGATCGCCGCCGGAGTGAGCCGCGTCGTAGCGGCGACGGTCGATCCCAACCCACAGGTCAGCGGGCGCGGCATCGAACGGATGCGGGCCGCAGAAATTGAAGTCGCAGTCGGGGTCTTGCAGACCGAGGCGCGAGCGATCAACGAAGCCTTCGCGCATTCGATCCGCACGGGCCGACCGCTGGTGACGCTGAAGGCCGCGCTCTCGGCGGATGGCATGCTCGCCCCGCCGCCCGCGACGCGCACCACGCACCAGCCGTTCTGGTTGACCGGGCCAGAGTCTCGCGCCGAGGTGCAACGCATGCGTCACGCCGCTGACGCCGTGCTAACCGGCATCGGCACAGTGCTGGCCGACGACCCGCTGCTGACCGATCGCAGTGGACTTGCACGTCGTCGCCCGCTGCTGCGCGTAGTTCTGGACTCGCGCCTGCGAACTCCGCTCGATTCGCAACTCGTGCGCTCGGCGCAGAGCGACCTGCTGCTCATCTGGGGATCGGGCAAGGGAGAGACAGCCGCGCAGGAATCGGATGCGACCACAGAGCGAATCGCTGCGTTTGAAGCTGAGGGCGTTGAGGTTGTAAGAGTCGCCGAGAGCAACGGAAAGCTCGACCTGAGCGCCGTCCTCGATGTACTTGCGCAGCGCCAGATTTTGAGCCTTCTGCTGGAGTGCGGTTCGCGGTTGAACGGAGCCTTCCTCGCGCAGGATCTGGTTGATCGAGTCGCTCTCTTCCATGCACCGACGAATCTTGGCGAGGACGCTGTGCCGTTTGCCGCAGGCTACGTCTCGCCCGAACAACTGGAGCAGTCGCTGGTTTCGCCGCAGCGCACAACCTTTGGAGCGGACAACTGCGTCTCCGCCCTGCTCCACGATCCCTGGTTCTAGAGAGTTTCAACTAATTCAATTGGGAGATTCCCGGCTTTGCCGGGGATAGCCCGTGCGCAAAAAAGCAGATTCCTCCGCTTCGCTGCGGAATGACAAAGAAAAGGGCTGCGGAATGACAAAGAAAAGGGCTGCGGAATGACAAAGAAAAGGGCTGCGGAATGACAAAGAATTGTGAACTATAGCAATTCAGTAAAAGGCAAAGCTCTAGAAATCGACGTGGATGCGGACGCTCTCGACCAGCACCGGCCCACGCGCCTGGTTGTATCCGGGATGGTCGATGAACTGCGCATCCAGCGCGTAGAAGAGTCCGCGCCAGCTATGCAGCGTGTAGTAGCCCTCGACGATGTCTTCGCGTGCGTAGCTCAGATTTCCATCGCCGATCAGAAAACCGAGTCCGCCAAGAGCGAGGTACTTCCGGTGGTCGCTCTTGATGGCGTTGGAGACGAAGGCTAGTCCGATCTTGTCGTTGGCGCGTCCCCAGCCGGTACCGGCGAGGTCTGCGCCCAACTCAACCGTCTGATCGATCTCGCTGTAACAGAAGCTTTCGTGCTGGCCCTCGTTCCATCCCACACGGCCAAAGACGCGCAGACTCGGGGTCAACTCCTGCTCGGCGTTGAGCCCGAAGCCATACTTCACTGCGCCGAAGCTCTCGTGCTGGGTAACGTCCGGTGTCTTGTCGATTCCGCGAAGAAAGGCGTTATTGGCTGCGCGATACAGCCCCATGTGGGCGTGGTTGACGTAGCTTAGAGCGCGGACTACGCCCTTGCGGTCGGGATTCAACAGTCCGCCCAGCAAGCCGTGTCGCCACTCAACTTCCATGTTCTGTCCGCTGGCGCGATGCAGGTTCCAGTCGAGGTCGCTTCCGTTGGCGACGATCGGCATCAGAGCAAGCCCGTAGCGCGCCGACCAGTTCTTGTCGTCGTACTCGGCGATGCCCGCGTAGGTGTAGCCGCGCGTATCGGCGGCATAGTCCCACGTACCGTTGTTGTCGACGGCCCAGTTCATGAACTGTAGATGGCTGTCGCTGCCGATGTTGTTCAGGTCGAAGTGGTCGGGCAGGCTCATCTTGCCGAAGCGCAGATCCACGCGCCGTTCGGGAACCTCGGTCGCCAGCGAGAAAGGCCCGCGTTCGGACGCCACCATCTTGCTGGAGAGTCCAATCGTCTGATGCAACTCCACCCGCGCCATGTATGGCGTTGGGCCGAGGGTGGGATTGCGTACCACGTCGAGATTGGTGAATCCAGCCAGCCCCAGCGCCTCGCTGATGCCGCGCCCTCCCGCCGACTCCTCGTCGTAGATCGCCTCCAGATGGTGCGCCGGATTGCGCAGCAACTCAACGCCCGTGTACAGCGTGCCGATCAGCGAGACCTTGTACTCGCCGCGCGCGAGCAGGCTGTTTGCGCCCTCGTAGGGCGAGTGGAACGGCCCATGCGCCTGAAAGATGGAGTTGGCCTGACCCGCGACAAAGATGCGCGTGGCGTCGGGGTGAGGGAAGATCGTTACCGCCGCCGACTCCGGCGCTGCGGCTGGCTCTTCGGGCTGTGTCGCCGTCTGTGCGCCGATCTTTCCTGCGAAGATAAAGAGAGCCGCAAGGCAGACTGCGGCAGTCTTCCTGCGTTGCCACAAGGAATCATTCATGCCGCTACGATCTTCACCGGCATCGGTGAATAGAGTGAGAATCTTCATAAAAAACGGTCATCCAATTTCAAAGGGATTCGCTTCAACGGTGGGGTGCGTCTGCTGTCGGGCAGAGACGGACAGCAACAAAGATGCGAGGATTCTGAGTGCAAACACCCATCAATAAGGCTACATCACCTAGGGTGTATCGACATATAGATCTTTTGTAATTGCAGTTGTCCTTGCCTGTTTGTCATTCCGTAGCGCAGCGGAGGAATTTGTTTTTCGCTGTTGCGGTTGTCTTTGCTGTTGCGGTTGTTTTTATAGCATTTTCCCCGAAGGGATAGATTTCTGTGGCGCGAGCAACAAAGCAGATTCCTCCGCTGCGCTGCGGAATGACAAACAAAAGACGCTGCGGAATGGCAAACAAAAGACGCCGCGGAATGACAAACAAAAGTGAGGCAACAGCAACAGTGGCGTCGCAAAACAACGTGTATATGTCGATACCGCCTAGAATAAAAAATCCGTATGAATTCCGCATAAACGACGCAGGAAGCCCGCATAAATAATTAGCGCGCTTCCCGCTCGCTTTCGACCCCAGCGCCGCCGTCTATTGTGCGAAACGTCCTTTGTATGCCCACAGCCCAAGGCCGGGATTGGAGATGAAGAAGATCTCCTCGCCATCGACGGTGTTCCAGCCATCCACCAGCTTGGTCGGGTCGTACTTCGCGGTGTACTCGGCCAGATCGCCGTACTCGAAGTGCGCTCCCTCGATCTCCTCGCGCGTCAGGTGACCGGGGCAGTAGCGAATCTTGAATCGCCCCTCGCTCGATCCGTGAATCAGATGAGCCGCAGCCGAAAGATTGCCCGCCAGCGCCGGATCGTTCTTCACCGCTGCGAGCGTCGCCGGTGTGCCGCAATATCCGTACTTGCGGATCAGTTTGTCGATCGTGGGATCTTCGCCGAACTCGTGTACCGCGGGCGCCAGCACGATCAGCTCTGCGTCGTCTGCCAGAGCCATGCGCGTGCGATAGACGCTCTTGTTGCCCAGCCAGGTTGAGCGGAACTCGCTCGGATCGAGGAAGACCACGGCCTTGTGAATCTCGCGATCCAGCATCAGAAAGTTGACCTGCAAGCTCAGTTCCGCCGCGCGATCGAAGCACTCCGCGTCGTCGCCGATGTAGAGTCCGCGCAGCACCAGCTTGCCCGCTGCATTCTTGCTCACCACCGTCTGCACATAGACGATTGGCAGTCCCTGCGCAAAGTGGTCGCTGGCGTAGTTCAACACGCGCCGCACCGGAGTATCGGCCCGGCCCATCATACGTTCCATGCCGTAGACCGCGCCGAGGAAGTGCGAGCGATGAATCCCCATCACTCCGCCCGTGCCGACAAAGATATTCTTGTTGTAGTTGGCGAATCCGACGACCTCGTGCGGAACCACCTGCCCGATGGACAGGATCAGGTCGTGACCACCGTCGCGCAGCAGTTTATTCACCTGCGCCGGCCACGGATAGTCTACCTTGCCCTCGCTCACCTCGCGCACAAACTCGCTGGGAACCTCGCCCAGCGTCACAATGTCGTTGCGCCAGTCATGCACGCGGAAGAGGTCACGCGGCGTCGGCCCGTACATCGTCTGAATCTCGTGGTCGGTCATTCCCTTGTGCGTACCCAGAGCGGGCAGCACGTCGGTCAACGCGTCGCCATAGTAGTTCCACGCATACTCGGTCAGCTTGCCTGCCATGGAGTGCATGCGGGTGAAGTCCGGCGGCACGGCAAGAACTTTGTTGCGCACGCCCAGTTTGTCCAGCGCGCTGAAGAGAGCGGCCTTTATCTCGGCGGGGGTGAACTCGGTCGTGGGCGATCCAGCAGCAAAGAATAGACTCATGTCGATTATTCTACTCGCGCCATGCCGTTCTTAGAGTATTTTCAGAGGGTGTAAATGTCTCGCGCATTTCGTTCGCACGGTTATGGTCTACGCCATTGCCAGTGGCAATCGATTCTCCAAAAAACTCTTTGCAGACACAAAAAGACCGCCCGGCAACAGGGCGGCCTTTCTTTAGGGAGAATAGTTCCAACGGAGGCAAAGCCATCAGAACTTTCTGGCTGCATACTAAGTTTGGCCAAAACCGGTGTCAAGGCTAAAACGCATCCGCTGCAACCCCTTGAAAATAAAGGCATGAATTATGCATCTTTGAACATAATTATTACGCCTAAGTTTCGCCTTGTGCGCTCGTTTGAAGCCAGAACAGACCGAAAAACAATAGGCTTACAGAAAAACCTGCACTGGCTCTGGTGCATTTAATCCTGTTTCAGCCCTCCTGCTCGTGTCCGTCCACCTTCAGTCCTTGGGATCGCGCAGTCGCTTGAAATCGGGTCCGCGCAGATCGATGCGCAGAAACTCCGGATCGCTGGCCGCTGACTTGCCCTGCATCACGCGAATCAGCGCTCGTCCACCGCCGAAAAAGAGGCCCAGTACCACTGCTGCCAGCGCGCCCAGACCGCACAGGATCGCAATGCTGTTCAGCAGGCTGTAGGTCTTCCGCAGTTCACTGTGAAACTCCGGCGGAATCGGCTTGTCGAAGCTCACTTCGAGGCGCAGATGAATTCCGTCAATCAACTGCTGCGCCTCGGTCGCGGGCCATGCTCCGGTGGTCAGCGCCAGCAGGGGACCCTCGCGGCGCAGTTTCACCGTTCCCGCCGTCGCTCCCTGCTGATGCAGTACGGCCTC
Organism: Acidobacteriaceae bacterium; assembly: GCA_031296325.1. Taxonomy (GTDB): domain Bacteria; phylum Acidobacteriota; class Terriglobia; order Terriglobales; family Acidobacteriaceae; genus Edaphobacter. Next base: position 12,481 of record JARLFY010000091.1, read on the forward strand.
GATGGCGCGTCCGTGTTCGCCTGCAATCTGCGGCGTGGGATAGAGCAGCAGGGTCAACGTGCCTCCCGCCTTCGATCTGGCCGTCACCACCTCGGCGTTCTTGTCGAAGCCCAGCACGCTTGCCGGAAGCACTCCGCCCGTCTGCGCATATCCCTGCGGCCCCAGCGCATAGCGCACCGATTCCGCGTCCATTCCCTTGGTCGGCACCAGCTTCGGCAGCATTGGCGCAATCCCCGCCGCGCCGCTCGCCTTGGGCAGATGGTCGATCAACTCCGCCATCAGCGCGCCGCCGCGATCCCCATGCAGGTTGAAGCTCTCGCGCACCACATTCACGCCGCTGCGAAAGACAATCTCATTGCCCGCGCCCGAAGCCTTCTCGTCGCCCAACTTCGTTGCATCTACCAGCCCCGGCCTGCGGAAGTAGTCGAAGGCCGCTACCGCGCCGCTCGCGTCCATGAACTTGTAGACCGTCACCGATCCGTGCTGCGGCCCGTCGGCGTACTCCGAGCGTGCAAACCGCCGCAGCCCATCCTCAGTCAGAACGGTAGCGTCGGCTGCGTCCACCAACCCCAGTCCGTCGCCCACGTCTCCTGCACTGACGCGCTTCAGCTTGCCCAGCGTCTCCGGCAAAAGCGGCGCTGGAGGTGCAACCAACATCGTCTTCGGCGCAGCTCCTGCGGGCAGCGCCTGCGCTCCTGCGGAGAGCGTCATTGCGCCTCCGATAACTGCGCACAGCCCTGCCATCGCCAACCAAAACGCAGGCCGTACCGCGCCGACTCTTGCCGCTATACCCGTCCATCGAAAAAAAACTTTCATACATCGCCCAGATTACCACTCCATAGCAGTCCCTCGCTTACCTCATCCTCCCCCCGCGCTGCGATTGAAAGGGCATAGTTCACACGTTCCGAATCATTCGCTGTGTATGGAAGAACACGGCTCACGACTACCAGAGCATTTTCGGTGATGGGGTAGACCGTTGTGGAGCGAGCAAAAGCAGATTCCTTCGCTTCGCTACGGAATGACAAACAATAGATGCTACAGGAGGACAAACAATAGATGCTATGGGACGACAAACAATAGATGCTACGGAATGACAAACAAATTGATCCGTAGCTAAAGATCGTATGGCTGATTCATCCGATTGTCTACCGATGCAGCGAGGCCTCTCGATCCGAGTGGCCGGTGAGTTCCGTCGCGCGAGCCTCGGCGTAGGCCGCCGCTCCCAGCAGAGCGCAGCTCTGATCCAGAATGACGCGAACCGGAATCGATTCGAGCAGAGGCGATAGCCTGCCTTTGTCCAGAAACGCCTGTAGAAATCCGCCGCGCTCCAGCGTCTTCAAGCTCTTGGGGGCGATGCCTCCGCCGAGATAGATTCCTCCCAGAGCCATCAGCTTCAGCGCAATGTTTCCCGCCTCCGCGCCATAGGCTGCAACAAAGGCATGCATCGTCTCGCGGCAAAGCTCGCTCGAACCATCCTCGGCGCAGGCTCCAATGACGGCATTCGGATCTTCTGTGGCCATGCGTTCGCGCAGCCACGCAGGCTCTTCGAGCCGCTCCACCTCGCGCAGATACGCGTAGATATTCTGGATGCCGAGGCCGGAGACGACGCGCTCGCAGCTCACGCGCCCATGCAGTGTGCGCCGCAGATATTGCAGCAGGGCAATCTCCCGCTCGGTGCGCGCGGCAAAGTCGCAGTGACCTCCCTCGGAGGGAATCGGGCGATGCGTCTTGCCGTCCCAGATGAGTTGCGCCTCGCCCAGCCCGGTTCCTGCGGCGATCAGGCCGCGATGGCCCACGGCCGCCGCATCGCCCTCGTGCAGGGTGAAGACCTGCTCCGCAGCAAGCTCGGGAATCCCGTAGCCATTGGCTTCGAGGTCGTTGATGAGAAAGATGTGCTCGATCGAGAGCGAATGCGCCAGTTCATGCGCGTCCAGCGTCCAGGGCAGATTGGTCAGCTTCAGCCGCCCATCGCGCACCGGCCCGGGACAGCCGAAGCAGGCAGCAACAATCTTGTCCGAACCGCCGTCGGCGAGAAACGCCTTCACCACGGCATCCAGCGTGGCAAACTGCTGCGCGGGAAACCGTTGCTCGCGAACCACATTCAGCCGACCGGCCTCGAAGTCATACAGCGCCAGATGCACCTTGGTTCCGCCCACATCGCCCGCAAGAATCATCTAAATCTCCATCGTTCCAACATTCTCTGAAGCCGCCCGCCGAGGCAGTTCGCAGGCCGCAGCCGCGTCCAGCAACAGCGTCAGCCTCCCGCTCGCCGGACGAATCAACTGCGCAGGCCTCGTCTCTGGATCATACGTCCCAAGAAATACATCGTAAACGCTCCGAGCCTTTCCGGCTCCTTCGATCAGGAAGGCAACCTCGCGGCCCTGTTGAATCACCGGCCAGGTCAGCGTGATTCGCCACGTATCCTTTTGTGGAACGTGGTTCGCCACGACGATCCGCCCCAACTCGTTGATCGCCGCCGTATGGGGAAAGATCGACGCGGTATGGCCGTCTTCGCCCAGACCCAGAAGAATCAGGTCGAACGCCGGAGTCTCCGCGCCCTCCAGACGAAACGCCGTGCGAATTGCCGCCTCGTAGCGAGCCGCCGCGACCTCTGGATCGAGCTCGCCCTCCATGCGATAGATCTGCGCTACATGCAGTGGCACATGGGACAACAACGCCTCATCCGTCATGCGATAGTTTGAATCGGCATCCGTCGGCGGAACGCAGCGCTCGTCCACCCAGAAGATCAGCAGTCGATCCCACGGTATCCGTGCGAAGTACGACTCAGCGCGATCCGCCAGCAACGCAAACATTGCCTTCGGCGTCGTTCCGCCGGAGACCGCAACCCGCGCAAACCCGCGCACCTTCACCGCCGCAGCAACGGTTGAGGTGAAGAACTCCGCCGCCGCCGCCGCCAAAAGCTCAGGCGTCGGAGAGACTCGATAGGTAACCGAAACAGATCGTGGCATTCTCTCGTTCCTCGCTTGCAGATGCTGCGGAATAGCCTCGTTGAGGGAGTATTTTCACTCACGGTGCAGAGTGTCGCGCCACGAACAAATGCGGGGATTCTTCGCTGCACTCAGAATGACAAGCCTTATGACGCTATGGCAAGAGTGAAACGCTCTATCCGATGAGAGAATGCCTGCGCGAAAAACCGAAGTTACCGCAACCTCTACTTTGCTGGCGTTCACTTGCCCTCTGGCAGATCCGCACCCAGAGTCACGCTCTCCCACGCGGCAATCTCCTCGTGCCACTGGGCGAGCTTGCCGCGAAAACGCTTCAACGCAATCGCTCCCAGAATCAGATGCAGCGGCGGATTGGCTGACTCAACCACCGCGATTATCGCTTCGACGGCCTTCTGCGGATCGCCGCGCTGCTTGCCCGATTGCTCGTGGTAGTAGGCGCGCGTCTTGCCCACGGTCTCTTCGTACTCGTCGATGCTGCGCGCGGCCACCACGCCCGAGCGACCAAGGAAGTCCGTGCGAAACGGCCCCGGCTCGATGATCGTGACCCTCACGCCCAAGGGAGCCATCTCTGCGGCCAGCGCCTCGCTGAAGCCCTCTACGGCAAACTTGCTGGCGTTGTAGTAGCCCCATCCCGGCGAACCGGCCAGCCCAGCCATCGAGGAGAGATTCACGATGTGACCAGAACGCTGCTTGCGAAGCTGGGGCAGAAACGCTCGCGTCACGCGGATCAGACCGAAGAGATTGGTCTCGAAGACCGGCATAAACTCCGCCTCGGTCGCCTCTTCAATGCCCGCAGCAATTCCGTAGCCCGCGTTGTTCACCAGCACATCAATGCGTCCGAAGGCCGCAATCGCGTCGCTGGCGACCTCGTCAATCTGCGCCGGATTGGTCACATCCAGAGCAAACACGCGCGCCGTGTCGGGATACTGCCGCGCCAGATCTGCAATCTGCTCGACCTTGCGCGCCGTGGCGATCACGCGCCCGCCAGAGTGCAACACTTTCTCAGCCAGCCGCCGCCCAAAGCCGGTCGAAGTTCCGGTTATGAACCATACCTTCTGTTCGTTTGTAGAATTTGTCATAGTCTATAGATTCCCTTCAGGCACGGTATGATGCATGCGGCGCGAATCTACGGGAGATATTCGCTTACGCCGTCTTCTCCGGCCACCAGCGCCAGCTTTGCCATGCCGAGAAAGAGTCCGTGTTCGACGACTCCGATGATCGCGCGAATCTCCGCCGCCGTCCGCTGCGGATCGTCGATCCGACCGCAGGAGCAGTCGACGATGTAGTTGCCCTCGTCGGTGATAAACGCGCCGTCGCCGCTCTTTGCCAACCGCAGCTTTGGGTTCAATCCCAGCGCGGCCAGCTTCGGTTCAACCACTGGCAGGGCCATTTTGATGACCTCAACCGGCAGGGGGAACTTACCCAGATGCTCGACCAGCTTGGTCGAGTCCGCTACGACGATGAACCGTTTTGCCGCGCTGACGACGATCTTTTCGCGCAGCAACGCTCCGCCTCCGCCCTTGATGAGACCAAGCCCAGCTCCGGGAATGCGCGCAATCTCGTCGGCTCCGTCGATATAGATGTCCAGTTCGGGAAGCTCGGCCAGCGTCGCGACATTCATGCCCAGCGAGACCGCCAGAGTGTGGCTCGCCTCCGACGAGGCGACGCAGCGAATCTTCAGATTGCGTGCCGCCAACTCGCGGATGAAGAGCGTTGCGGTCGTTCCCGTGCCCAGCCCGACGATCATTCCATCTTCTACGAACTCGACCGATCGCCGCGCGACCAGCCGCTTCGCATCATCCTGCGTCATTCTGTTCCCCTGAAAAACTCGGGATTCGAGTGCTACGAATCCTCGTACTGCCAATCGTCGCTGGGCGGAACGCTATCCTCGTAGGTCGCCTGCAGCGACGAGTCAAAGGGCGTCCGCTCGCCGAGCTTCGCCTCTTCCGCTTCGCGCAACATCTCGCGTTCCGAATCCACCATCGCTCTATCCCAAAGGCTTCATTATTCCGCTGCGCTCTTGTTCTCATTCCGTAGCGCAGCGGAATAATCTGCTTCTGCCGTTTCTCGAACCCAAAACCTCAAACAACTCTCGATCCAACCCAGTCTGGATTAGCTTTTCACGCGCGCGAGCGCGTCGAGAGCCGCACGAAGTGCTACTTCTTGACCAGCTTCTTGGCGTGTTCGACGACGTTGGCTACGCTGATGCCCAGCTTCTCCATCGCAATCGGACCCGGTGCCGACGCGCCGAAGCGGTCGATGCCGATTACCGCGCCGTTCGAGCCGACGTACTTGTACCAGCCCATCGTTGCGCCGGCTTCGAGCGAGACCTTCGGGGTCTCGGCGGGCAGCAACTCGGCCTTGTAAGCTGCGCTCTGCTCGTCGTAGATCTTGAAGCTCGGCATGGAGACGACCTTGGCCGTGATTCCCGCCGCTTTCAACTCCGCCGCCGCCGTCAGGCAGGTGGTAACTTCGGAACCAGCGCCAATCAGAATGACATCCGCCTTGGTAACCTCGGGGGTCATCGAGTAGGCTCCCTTCGGAGTTCCCGCAAACGTCAGCGCCGCGTCGAAGACCGGAAGATCCTGCCGCGAGAGAGCCATGAAGCTGGCCGACTTGCGCTCCAGAGCGAGCTTCCAACAGGCCGACGTCTCGTTCGCGTCCGCCGGACGGAAGTCCGTCAGGTTGGGGATGGCGCGCAGGCTCATCAGGTGCTCGATGGGCTGATGCGTCGGGCCATCCTCGCCCAGACCGACTGTGTCGTGGGTGAAGACATACAGCGAGTGGGTCGACATCAACGCGCCCAGACGAATCGCCGGACGACAGTAGTCGGAGAAGACGAAGAAGGTCGAGCCGAAGGGAATCAGACCGCCGTGCGCTGCGATTCCGTTGACCATCGCCATCATGCCGAACTCGCGAACGCCAAAGAAGACGTTGCGCCCATGCGGTTTCACATGGAAGCTGGCCGAGTCCTTGAAGATCGTCTTGGTCGAGGCGGTCAGATCGGCCGCGCCGCCAAAGAGTTCCGGCACAACCTTCTCAATCGCGTTCATTACAACCTGACCAGCATTACGCGTGGCGACTTTCTTTGCCTCTGCGCCGGACGGGAAGGAGGGAATCGACTTCTCCCAGCCGTCGGCCATCTTGGCCGAGACTACGCGCTCGAACTCCGTCGCTGGCGCTGGGTAAGCCGTCTTGTACTCGGCAAAGCTCGCGTCCCAGGCTGCATGGGCAGCCTTGCCGCGCGGCTTGATGGTGTCCCAGTTGGCGCGCGCCTCGTCTGGAACATAGAAGCTCTTATCCTCGGGCCAGCCCAGATTCTTCTTGGTCGCCGCTACTGCTTCCGCGCCCAACGCTTCGCCGTGAACCTTGTTGGTGCCAGCCTTCGGGCTTCCGAATCCGATCACCGTGCGCACACGGATCAGCGTAGGACGGGTCGTCTCGGCCTTGGCCGCCTTGATCGCGTCTTCGATGGCCACCAGATCGTTGCCGTCGGCCACGCTCAGAACCTGCCAGTTATACGACTCGAAGCGCCTGGTCACGTCTTCGGTGTACGAAAGCTCGGTCGGCCCATCGAGCGAGATCAGGTTGTCGTCATACAGCACGATCAGCTTGCCCAGTCCGAGCGTTCCGGCCAGCGAGGCCGTCTCATGCGAGATGCCTTCCATCAGGTCGCCATCGCCGCACAGAACATAGGTGTGGTGATCGATTACGGCGTGGCCATCGCGGTTGTACACCTCTGCCATGTGCTTTTCCGCCACAGCCATTCCCACGGCCATTCCAAAACCCTGGCCCAGCGGTCCGGTGGTGACTTCGACGCCCGGCGTCTCGCCGTACTCCGGGTGTCCCGGGGTGTGCGATCCGTACTGGCGGAACTGCTGGAGCTGCTCCATCGGCAGGTTGTAGCCCGAGAGATGCAGCGAGCTATAGAGCAGCATGGAAGCGTGGCCGTTTGACAGCACAAAGCGATCGCGGTCGATCCACTTCGGAGCGGCGGGGTCGTGCTTCATCAGCTTGTGATAGAGCAGATAAGCAATTGGAGCGCAGCCCAGCGGGGCGCCCGGATGGCCGGATTTGGCCTTTTCAATTCCGTCTACAGCCAGAAAACGCAGTGCATTAATGGAAAGCTGGTCCAGTTCGTTCTGCTGATTGCTCATGCTCTTCTCTTATACCCCTTGATTTGGTCTCCGATTACACGCCCATCCAGTTTACAAGAGAGAGCGGAGGAGTGCGGATTGAGGGTGAGGATATTTAACGGTTGTTTCTTGCAGAGTTGTGTAAACTTGTCCGCATCATCGTTCAACCATTTGCATCCAATAGTCGGTAAGCAATCTCCCGTAGCGGACAGGACTCTGGCAGCACGATCCGCACGGCTCCAAAATTTGCACCATCAACACGATCTACAGGAGAAAAACCAGTGGCCTACGAACTTGCTCCTTTACCTTACGACTACGCCGCCCTCGAACCGCATATCGACGAGGCGACCATGAAGCTGCACCATGACAAGCATCACCAGACCTACGTTACCAACCTGAACGCGGCCATCGACAAGCACCCCGAGCTCGCCAGCAAGACTCCCGAGGAACTCATCAAGAACCTCAGCGCCATTCCCGAGGACATTCGCACAGCCGTCAAGAACCATGGCGGCGGCCACGTCAACCACACCATGTTCTGGCAGATCATGAAGCCAGCCGGTGGCGGCGAGCCGAATGGAGCCATCGCGGCGCAGATCAAGGCCGACTTTGGCGACTTCGAGAACTTCAAGAAGCTCTTCAACGAGGCCGCAGCCAAGCAGTTCGGCTCCGGCTGGGGTTGGCTGGTCTTTCAGGCCGGCAAGCTGAAGATCGTCACCACGGCGAATCAGGATAGCCCGCTCTCCGAGGGACTCTACCCCATTCTCGCCAATGACATCTGGGAGCATGCCTATTACCTGAAGTACCAGAACCGCCGCGCCGACTATCTCGCCGCCTGGTGGAACGTCGTCAACTGGGACGAGGTCAACAAGCGCTTCGCCATCGCCAGCAAATAATCGCGCAGATCCAGATCTCCCTGACGCTCAGGATTGCTGCGCGTCAGGGAGATTTTTCTGTCATTTAACTTTTGTCTGATCGTTCGGGTATCATCCTTTTGCCGGTGCAAAGGGATTTTTTGTGCGTCGGCATTATTTTTGCGGAAGATTGAGCGAGGTCAGGCGATGTCAGTTCGGCGAGTGCTGGTTGCAACTGCGAGCGTTTTTGCGATGGGAATGATTCAGCAGGGCGCATACGCGCAGACGGCAGCTTCGCCGCAGACGGCTCAGTCCCAGCCAGCCGCCGCGCATTCCTTTCCCAAGGAACTGACCGATACTCCGGTAGCTCCGCCAAACACCGACGCAATGCGTCTGGCCGGGATTGCCAAGGATGCCTCGCGGCAGTTTGGCAGCGATCCCGATGAGCCGGGTTCGCTGGATCGGGATCTTTCGCCGGAGTTGACGCCGAAGGCCGTTGGCGCGGCCATGCGCAAGGTTGCCGACTGGCAGCTTGGCCAATCGCAGACTTACTTCAGCGTGATCGACAAGGCGCGCAATCTGGACGGGCGCCTCTGGACCTGGGCCGTTCTCTACACCGGATACACGGCGGCGTCCGATGCGCTGAATGAGCCGAAGTATCGCGAAGCGATGGAGGAGATGGGCAAGAGTTACAACTGGGAGTTGCGCAACAACGGCAAGTTGCCCGGCGGGGACGATGAGATTCTGGGTCAGACCTTCCTTGAGCTGTATCTGATCGACAAGAAACCGGAGCAGCTTGCCAATGTGCGCGCCAACTTCGACGAGATTCTGGCGGCTCCGCGCGTCGAGCTTGGCTCGAATCAGAAGATTGCGTGGTGGTGGTGCGATGCGCTCTTCATGGCTCCGCCAACCTGGGCGCGGATGTATGCGGCGACCGGCGACCGCAAGTACATCACCTACCTCGACGAGGAGTGGGCCAAGACCTCGCAGTCGCTCTACGACTCGCAGGAACATCTCTATGCGCGCGATGCCAGTTTCATCGGCAAGACCGAGAAGAATGGACAGAAGATCTTCTGGTCGCGCGGCGAAGGCTGGGTGATGGGCGGGCTGGCGCGCACACTGGAGTATCTGCCCAAGGACGATGCGGCGCGCGCGAAGTACGTCACGCAGTTGCAGGAGATGGCCGCGGCGGTGAAGAAGATTCAGGGACCGGACGGGCTGTGGCGTCCCGGTCTGCTCGATCCCAAGTCCTACGATCAGCCGGAGGTCTCCGGTTCGGCGCTGATGGTCTACGGCATGGCGTGGGGCGTCAACAACGGCGTTCTCGACCGCACAACCTACCTGCCGGTGATTAGCAAGGCGTGGGCGGGAATTCTCAAGCACGTCTACGCGGACGGGCGACTGGGAGACATCCAGCAGACCGGAGCGCAGCCCTCGACCTACAAGCCCTCGGCCAGCTACAACTACGGCGTCGGCGGATTCCTGCTGGCAGGCAGCGAGGTTATCAAGCTCAACGCGGCAGGGCAGAGCAAAAAATAATCAAGCGAGATGGAAGAGGCAAGCGAGACGGGGCGAGGTGAGAAGATCACTTCGCCCCGTCTCATTTACTCCACGCGGAGAAGGGTTGCGGCCAGCAGGGCGACGACGATTCCGTAGAGTTCCGTCTGGATCTCAAGCGAGGCGAGAGTCTTGTGCGAATCGAGCGAGAGGTGCAGGATCGTCGCGGCGCCGCCGGGAACGGCGCGTCCCTTGCCGTGAAAGGCGATGGGGTTGAGCAGGCGCGTCTCGCCGGAGCGCAGATCGACGCGCGGAGGAAGCGGAGCCTCGTTGACGAAGAGGTAGTCGTCCAGCATGTAGTCCTGCTCGATGGGCCACCACGTCTCTGGATTGCGCAGAACGAGCTTTGACGAACTGCCGTCAGTGTAGTTCACCGATACCGTTGCGTGGATCATGCGACTGCACTGCGGCAACGTGGTTCCAGCGAGCAAAAGATAGATTCCGCTGGCGCGACCCGTGAGCGAGAGCCGGGCCGAGGGCGCGTCCTGCTTCCAATAGGAGAGGAAGAGGCAGTTGGGCGCACGACCCGCAGGAGTGCGGAAGGGAACTCCGAGCGGAGTCTTCAGCAGTCCACCCGCAGCGCGCAGTCCCGCGTCGTCGATGTCGGCGCGGTTGTCGGGATTGGCCCAGCCGCCGAGCAGGTTGTCGGCGAAGGCCAGCGAGCAGTAGGGTGAACGCGGCTCGGCGTAGACGCGGGTAAAGATCTCGTTGATCTGATCCTTCAGCAGAGAAGTAAGATCGAGCGGTTCGGCCTGTGCGCCTGCGGCGAGATATGGGCTTGGCGCAAAGACGGGCTTGGCTTCCTTCACGTCAAACGAGATCGGCATCGACCAGATGCACTCGCCCTGTTTCATGTTGGCGAAGACAGTGTGGAAGCCGAGGGATGTGACGCGACCCTCGGTGAGGGCGTGCTGCGGGTCGTCAATCTGCGCCAGCGCGACGCCTTTGGGCAGGACGATAGAATCGCCAATGCGATAGGTGTTTGGGAGCTCATGGAGGTTATCCCACGTCATGTTCTCGTCGCCATCGCCATACTTAGATTCCACGCTGATGTTGTATGTCCGCTCTGCGGGCAGTTGGATGACGACTTGTGGTGTTCCGACGGCTTCGGGGTCGAAGGCGCACTGAATCGGCGAGCCGTTGCAAAAGACTTTAGGCAGCGTTGTGGTGCCCTGAGCTGTGGAGAGGATCAGCGTAACGGGGACGGCCTTGGGGAAGCGGCTGGTGAACTCGTAGATCTCCGCGAAGACAAGGCCTGTCCCGATGGTTGTGGATCCGCTACGCACGGTTCGTATAAAGTCGAAGTCCTTGTGGTGAAGTGAAACGCGATTCCCGACAGCGCTGGGCCGGATGATGCGGATGCGGTTGGCTATGAGGTCGGGCTGGATGCCGAAGAGTCCTTCGACGAGGGCGCGGGAGGTAATGCCGATAGGGTCGGCGAAGTCGCGCTGCGCCTCCTGCCGGTGCGGGTCGAGCGCCGAGGTCATGTGGAAGTCGCCGGGGCAGAGGCCCATGTACATCGAATCCAGCAGACTGCCCTTCAGGATGCGATAGGCCTCGTCGTTCATCCCCGCCTGCCACAGCGCAAGGGCCATGTGCGCGTTCTCGGCCAAAAGCAGCAGGTTGAGCGACCACATATATGGCAGCCAGTCTGTGCAGGAGAGCATGTACAGGTTCTCGTTCGGAACTCCTTCGCCGAGGATGGGAACGTGGCGCAGCATGTGGAGCCGCTCGGCGCAGATCTGCCAGGCCTGACGTGGCGTTGTGGCCTCGCTGTCGATGGCGTGGTAGACCGTCCACAGCGCCGGATTGCTGTAGACGGTTTGCGGGCCGAGGATGTCTTTGGACTCGGCGAAGGCTCCCTGCGCGGGTAGCCAGAGCAGCCGCTGGATGCCTTCGTTGAGTAGCGCGGCCTCGGCCTCGTACGCCGATGGGTCTTCGCCGAACAGTCGGGCAAGTCGTGCCGCAGTGCGCAGGGCGAAGAGATTGTAGGCCGACGAGTGCATCGCGCCGCCGCCGTTGTACTGGAGGTTGTCGCTGGCCCAGATGGCGGCGTAGGCCTCGTAGAGCGGCAGTGTCTTGCCGTCGGCTGTGGTGTAGGTGCGGCGAAAGAGACGGCGCTCCCAGGCTAGGTGTCGCTGCAAGGCAGGCCAGACCTCGCGGGCAAAGGCGAGGTCTCCGGTCCACATCAGATGGCGCAACATCATGTCGATGAAGACCATATTCATGTCGTAGTGATTGGCCGAGAGATCCCCATTCGAGTGCAGCAAGGACTCCTTGCGCGTGCGATGGAGGTTGGGCGCAGGATCCCACGGCCCGGTAACCTGCCCGGTGGCGGGATCGCCGGTGGTGATCGCCGCAGTGTTCTGCTTCTTCAGCCAGTGGCGAATGTGTTGCTGCGCGCGGTCGTGCTGGCCGAGCGAGTCAAGAACGTAGGGGCCGCGCCATCCGGCCAGAGCCACACGCCACGCAACGCCGCCGTGCAGAACGCACTGCTGCCGCGCATCCCAGAGCGTCTCCGCAGCGACGGCCAGCGCAGGGCCAACGGCGTTGATGTACTCGTCGGGAGTATCGATCGTCAGCGTCGCTGCCAGAGCTTTGACCTGCACGCTGCGAGATGCGAAGAATGGAGCGGGATCGAGACCCAGACTACTGCCGCTTGCTTCCGGTCGCGCAGCGGGCTGATTTTCTGTTGCAGTTCTTTCGATTCGATCAATCGTGACAAAGAGCGGAGTGTCTTGAAGTTTCGTAGAGCCCGTGAGAACGGCCTGTTTGGCTTTAACTCCAAAAGCGTCTCCAACTGCTGGCGATGCATTCCATGCAGCAAACTCGTCCTGGTGTAGCCACGAGTTCGGTGGGAATGTAAGCAACAGATCGCACGTCTTGCTGACAAGATGACTTGCCATTCGCTTGCTGACATCGAGTCTGCTTTGGACGTAGTCGTAGGCCTCACCATAAATGGCACTGATGTAAGTATTTCCCTCGCACTCTTCGGGGCGGAGCTGGAAAAACTGGCTGACTGGTTGGACCTCGCATCCGATGTCGCCGTTGCGTCGGCCCTTGCGTCCGCTGACGCCGCCAAATGCCCAGGCGAGGCGTGTGCCTTCGGGAAGATTGGCGCCCTCGACCTTCACAATTAGGCCGGAGCCAATGCCTGCTGTGACGAGTTCAACGCGCAGCATTCCACTGCCGAGCAGCGAGTCACGGATCTCGTAGATCATGCGTCCTGGGCGGTAGCGCGCGACGACCTCGTCGGCCTCGGCAGCCCACTTCGATGCAACGCCCTTACTGCCAGCCGCGCCGCCAGCGATGAAGCCGAGTTTGAAGTTTCCTCCGTGACCGGGCAGATAGAGCGAGAACTCGGGCACATCGCTCGCGTCCACGCGGAAGTCGGCGGAGCGTTCGGTGGAGCAGGGCGCATACAGCGGGCGATTGAAGTACTCGCCGCCGTTGCGGATGACGAAGTCGCCGTGGTCTGGGTAGTAGCGCAGCGGGCGCGCAGTGTGGCCCTTCATCAGCGGCTGGATGCTGCCAGAGATTACCTCCGGCGGAGGCGGGATGCGCGCGGTTCCTTGCTCGGATGTTGGGGCCGCGCCGGTCGTCTGACCAAGTCCGTTGAGGCTGACTGCGGCCTGCGCAGCCACCGCGCTGGATACAGCCAGAAAACGCCGTCGCGACCAATCCTTGCCGAATTCCATTCTTCCTCTGTGCCTCGGTAAATCGTTATTGCTGATTCAAATTATTTGAATCGGCTGCCAATCTGCTCCCTCATGGTAAACGCGAATGCATAGATTCGTTCATAGCCTACGATGGAACTTTCAGGCTAATTCAGATCTTCCCAAGCCAACTTGTTTGTCATAGCAGTACGAACGTAACGTTTCGATTCGCTACAGGGGTGTCACCGCCCGTCAATCTGCCGATGCATTCATCAACAATGCTCCTACGCAGGCAGAGTCGCCGAGGTGTATTATCTTCTCCTCAATCCAATCCGTCGCCTCCAAGCCTGCATTCAGAGCCATGCGGCGGCTCTCGGTTCTGCGCAGACTCATAGCTCTTGCCGGACTTCTCTTGGTCGGCCTCATTCTGACCGCTGCTCTGCGTGCGCGCGCCCAACAACTACCCAGCCCCGTTGGCGCTGCCGTTCCCCATCGCTATCTCATCGCCTATCGCAATAAATTCATCCCCGGCAACATCGAATCTCGCGTCCAGACTGGCGGAGCCCGCATCGTTCGTCGCAATCCGAGCTTCGGCATCGCCGTCCTCGATGCCTCTTCGTCCAGCGACGAAGCTGCGACGATCACCGCCCTGCGCACCGATCCCAACGTCGAGTACGTCATCCACGACCGCATCCTCTCAGCGCATTCGCTGGTCCTGCGCGCAATCCTTCCCGCAACCATCGGCGTCACCGTCGGTACTCCGCCCACCACGCCCACGCTTCCGGTTACGTCTTTGACGCCCTACGATACCTATTACACCTCCACGCCGCAAAACTGGGCGGTCGTGCAGGCGGGCGGGTATGGAGCTGGCATCAGTGGGGGACTCTCCCACGGCCCATGGAACACCACAATGGGCGCGGGAGTTCGCATCGCAATTCTGGACAGCGGCGTCGATGCCAACCACCCGGACATCGCCCCCAACCTCGCCTTGAATCTCTCCGAGATCGATCAGACTCCTGTCACCGGTCTGCCCAGCGCCTGCGACGATGGAACAGCGCAGGATCAGCAGGGCCACGGCACATGGACCGCATCGCTGGCCGCCGCTGCCATGGGATCAGGCACCGGTCTGCTCGTCGGCGTTGCTCCCGCAGCCACAATCCTCAACATTAAAGTTCTGGAACGCTTGCCCGATCCTTCCAGCACGGCGACCGACATCGCCACACAGTGCAAGACCGGACAGGCCAGCGGTATGCTGAGTTGGGTTATTCAGGGCATTGAGGACGCCATTGCGCAGCACGCCAGCGTCATCAGCCTCTCGCTGGGAACGCTCGTCGATCTGGAGACGGGCGAAGGAGCAGGCCTACAGGCCACCTTCGATCGCGTCACTTATGCGGCAGATCAGGCCGGAGCTGTCGTCATTGCCTCGGCGGGCAACGATGGCGTCAATCTGGCCAATCCCCGTTACATCGAACTCCCCGCACAGTCGCGCAGCGTTTTGGCGGTCGTCGCCTCCACCAATCCGGCCTGCGCAGAGAATCTTACCGACAAAGCAACCTGCGTCCCCGGCCCTGTCACCCTGCCCTATTACAGCAACTATGGCGCGACGCTCAATGCCATCGCCGCACCTGGCGGAAGTTATCCTGACAGCCCATACTCGGATGCAGAGAGCGGAGTCAGCGGATGGGTGCGCGGAGCCTGCTCGAACGGCCTCGCCAACACGACCGATGGGCTGCCCGCCGACAGCGCGCACAGCTTCGGCTGCTTCGACCTCGGTCACATCCAGTATGTTCAGGCCATCGGAACCAGCGCCTCGGCCCCGCTCGTTGCCGGAGCCGCCGCTCTACTGCGCGCCGCCAACCCCAGCTGGACTCCTGAACAGGTCATCGCCGCTCTGCGCTCCTCGGCCACCGTTACCCCCGGCATTCCCAACGCGCCACGGCTCAATCTAGCCGCCCTCCTGCCGTAACGCAAGCGTGAGGACTAGAGCATTTTCAACGATGGTGTAATGTATTGCACTGCGAGCAAAATGCGGGGATTCTTCGCTCCGCTCAGAACGACAATATCATTCTGCATTACAGTAATCGTAAAAATGCCCTAGTCCGTATCGGCATATAGCTCTTTTGTGATTGCAGTTGTGCTTGCTGTTTGTCATTCCGCAGCGTAGCGGAGGAATGACAAACAAAAGAGAGGCAACAGCAGCGTCACAAAGCAACGTGTATATGTCGATACGGCCTAGCGAAGGCTGGCGCTGGCGAAGTTGGCCAGATGAAGAATGTGGTTGGGAAGAATGCCAAGCATTAGCACAGCCGCTGCGGCTAACGCGAGAGCGATTCCTGCCGGAACGCTGATAGCAACTGCGGCGGGTGAGCTAAGCGACGCGCTCAGGTCCCCCGTGCTTGATCCGGCGGCGGACGGAAGAGCTTCCGTGGATTCTTCCGGCTTGGCATAGACCGACGACAGCACTCGCAGGTAGTAGAAGCAGGCAACGCCGCTGTTGAGCAGGCCGATGATGACGATCCATACGTGTCCGGCTTGCAACGCTGCGTTGAAGACGTAGAACTTGCCGAAGAAGCCGCCGGTGAAGGGGATTCCGATCAGCGAGAGCAGGAAGAAGGCGAGTAACGCGGAGAGGATGGGGCGACGCAGAGCCAGACTTTTGTAGTCTTCGATCGTGCGCAGGCTCTCGTTGTAGCCGCCGACCTGAGTGACGACCGCGAAGGCTCCAACGTTCATGGCGGCGTAGGCGGCGGTGTAGAAGCAGGCTGCGGAGATGCCAGCCGCCGGAAATGCGGTGAAGGCGACCAGCAGATAGCCCGCGTGGGCGATGCTGGAGTAGGCGAGCAGACGCTTGACGTCGTTCTGCTTGAGCGCGCCAAGGTTTCCGATGGTCATCGACAGCGCGGCCAGACCCCAGATCAGCAACGACCAGCGATGCTCCATCATCGGGAAGCCGGAGAAGGTGATGCGCAACAGAACCGCAAACGCAGCGGCCTTGGGCGCGGTTGACATCATTCCGACGACCGGTGCCGGCGCTCCCTGATAGACGTCCGGCGTCCAGACGTGGAAGGGTGCGGCGGAGACCTTGAAGCCGAGGCCGACGATCATCATACCCAGTGCTAGAAAGGCCATGTGCGGAGTCGCGCTGGTGGCAAGGCCGTGAGCGATTGCGGCGATCGCGGTCGATCCGGTAGATCCATAGGCCAGCGCGATGCCGTAGAGAAAGAAGGCTGTGGCGAAGGAGCCCAGCAGAAAGTATTTGATGGAGGACTCGACCGCTGTGCCTTGGCCCTTGCGGAAGCCCGCCAGAATGTAGGTCGAGATCGAAGAGATCTCCAGTCCGATGAAGACCATCAGCAGTTCGACCGAGCAGGTCATCAGCATCATGCCGACGGCTCCGAACAGAACCAGAGCGAAGTACTCCCCGGCAAGGTTGACGTGGCCTTCAAAGTAGTCGAGCGAACCGAGCAGCGTCGCCAGAACGACCGCAGCAATCAGCAGGTGAAAGAATACGCTGAAGGCATCGACCTGAATGCTGCCGCTGAAGGCGGTGAGCGTACCGAGGCGAAGCTGGTAGTAGCTGATAAACCCGGCAGCCGTAGTCCCCGCAATGGCCAGCCAGCCGAGCGGCTTGCGGCTAGTTCCAGGCTTGAGAACGGCCTCAACGAGCATGAGGAGAACGCCGACCAGAGTGAGAACGTATTCGGGCAGAAGCGCGATTACGGAGGGGGAAAGATTCATTAGCGCGCTCCTCCTGTGGTCGTTTGCAATGAGGTGACTTGTAGGGTTGTAGGTGTGGCAGGGGAGAGAACCGCTGCATTTACCGCTGTTCCGTATGTATCGATGGCGCGAGTCCAGATTGAGGGAGCAAGGCCCATTGCGAGGAAGAGCGCGACCAGAGGCCAGAGCGCGAGGTGTTCGCGGGTGTCAAGATCCCAGCCCGCGACGGCCTGCGGCTTGGAACCAAGGTCGCAGTAGAAGACGCGCTGTAGCATTCGCATCATGTAGGCTGCGCTGAGAATTACGCCGGTGGTCGCGAGTGCCGTCAGGATGTGCCGATGCGCGAAGGGCGATTGCATGGAACCGGAGAGGATCAGAAACTCTCCGACGAAGCTGTTCAGCATGGGCAGGCCGATGATCGAGAGCGTGGTAATGGCGTACAGAGTGACGATCCACGGCAGCTTCTGCGCCAGACCGCCGTACTCGCGGATGTCGTAAGTTCCATAGCGCTCGTAGAGCAGGCCCAGCAACATGAAGAACGCGCCGCCGGAGATGCCGTGGTTCAGAATCTGGTAGATGCCGCCGTCTAGGCCCGCAATGGTGAAGGTAAAGATTCCCAGCGTGATGAAGCTGAGGTGGCCGAGCGTGGAATATGCGGCGAGTTGCTTGAGATCGTTCTGCACCAAAGCGAGCAGTGATCCGTAGACGATGCCGATAACCGCAAGCGCGATCATCAGCGGTGCAATGCGGTGTGACTGCTCGGGGAAGATTGCGAACGAAAAGCGCAGGATGGAGTAGAGAGCGGTCTTGCCCGCAAGCACCATGACGGCCGCCGTCGGAGCTTCGCAGATTGCATCCACCAGCCATCCATGCAGCGGGAAGACGGGAATCTTTACCGAGAAGGCGAGCAGAAAGCCGAGTGAGGCGATCCATAGCGCGGAGGAGCTGGGCGAGATGGCGTGTTGCGCGGCGAGATCGGCCAGCTTCGGCAGGTCGAAGGTTCCGGTCTTCGCATAGACCCACAGCATCGCAACCAGAAGCAGCGCCGAGGGGATGAAGGCGTAGAGGAAGTACTTGATCGCTGCGAGGCGCCGCCGCTTGGTGCGTCCGAAGGTGGAGATCAGAATCGCCATCGGGATCAGAGACATCTCCCAGAAGGCGTAGTAGAGGAACAGGTCGAGCGAGACAAAGATGCCCATCATCGCGACCTGCTGTAGCAGAAAGAGGACGTAGAAGAGCTTTTTGCGGCTGTCGATGGCGCGCCAGGAGATCAGCACTCCGAGCGGAGCAAGCAGGCCGGTCAGCACCATCAGCCACATCGAGAGGCCGTCGACGCCGAGGTGATAGCGAATGACGGGCGAGGCGATCCACGGCAGATTCTGCTCAAACTGGAAGACGCCAGACGGACTCGCATAGGAGTAGTGGAACGGCAGATGCAACGTCAGCAGAAAAGTGAAGAGCGTGACGGCGAGAGCGGCCCATTGCATGGTCTTGCCGCGATCCGGCAGTAGCGCCAGAAGCAGCGCTCCAGCCAGCGGGACGAAGACGATGAGGGTCAGAATGATGTGGTCGATGTTCATCGTTTCCTCATAGGTGTGCCCATAGCGAGCTGCCAAAGATCATTACCGCCATTACGACGGCGGCGCCGATGGCGAGCCATCCAGCGTAGGAGCGAATGTTGCCAGAGATCTGGGCCCGAGTGAGCCAGGCGAAACCGCGAACCGTCGTTCCCGCTGCACGGCCCGAGCCATTGACGACACCGCGTTCAAAGATGAGTTCCATGATGCCGCGTGTGAACATCAGCAAGGGAGTCACCAGATAGATGTTGTAAAACTCATCGACCCAGTACTTGTTGCTGAGGATGGCGTAGGCAGGGCGATTGCGTTGCGCGATGGCGTTGGCTGTGCCCGGCTTTTTGTAGTAGAAGACGTAGGCAAAGCAGAAGCCGAGGGCTGCAACAAGAACGGAGATCGCAGCAAGAATAAGTTCGAGGCCGTGGCCTGTGGTCGATACGGCGGCCTCGGCTGCGGGGTTTGAGAAGACGGGATCAAGGAAATGCTCGAAGGCATTGTTGCCGCCGAGCGCAGCGGGGATGCCGACCCATCCGCCAACCACCGAGAGAATAGCGAGAATCACAAGAGGAAGCAGCATGATCCACGACGACTCGTGAACGCTATGCTGGCCGTCGCCGTGCTGGTCGATGCGCGACTCGCCGAAGAAGGTCTTGAACCAGAGGCGGAACATGTAGAACGAGGTCATGCCTGCGGTGAGGAGTCCGACCAGCCACAAAGCGATGTGCAGTGGGTTAGGCGAGGTGAAGGCGCGGTAGAGAATCTCGTCCTTGGAGAAGAAGCCAGCAAAGGGAGGAATGCCTGCGATGGCGAAGACTCCCGCGCTCATCGTCCAGAAAGTGATGGGAGTACGGGTGCGTAGCCCGCCCATCTTGCGCATGTCCTGCTCGCCGGAGAGGGCGTGGATCACCGATCCGGCGGCGAGGAAGAGCAGCGCCTTGAAGAAGGCGTGCGTCAACAGATGAAAGATGCCTGCGGCGTAGGCTCCCACTCCGCAGGCCAAGAACATGTAGCCGAGCTGCGAGATGGTGGAGTAGGCCAGAACGCGCTTGATGTCGTGCTGCACCATGCCGATGGATGCGGCGAAGATCGCCGTAGCCGCGCCGATGGTGGCAACGACCGAGAGCGCCAACGGTGAGCTGTTGAAGAGTACGTGGCAGCGCGCAACCATGTAGACGCCCGCCGTCACCATCGTCGCGGCGTGGATCAGTGCGGAGACCGGCGTGGGGCCTTCCATCGCGTCGGGCAGCCAGATGTAGAGCGGAATCTGCGCCGACTTGCCTGCTGCGCCGAGGATCAGAAGAAGGCATATCGCAGGCAGGAAGTGCGCTCCCTGCGCCTGCCATCCGGGATGCTGCGCGACGGTGTCAAAGACCTGCGAGAAGCTCAAGCTGCCGAAGTGAACGATGAGCAAAAACATCGCGAGCAGAAAGCCAAAGTCTCCGATGCGATTGACGATGAAGGCTTTCTTGCCAGCATCCGCCGCAGATTTTTTCTTGAAGTAGAAGCCGATCAGCAGGTACGACGCGAGGCCAACGCCCTCCCAGCCGACGAAGAGCAGCAGGAAGTTGGAGGCCAGAACCAGCACCGACATGAAGAACATGAACAGGTTCAGGTAGGCGAAGAAGCGCCAGTAGCCCTCTTCGTGCGCCATGTAGCCGACCGAGTAGATGTGGATGAGGAAGCCCACTCCGGTGACGACCGTGAGCATGATCAGCGTGAGGTGATCGACCGTGAGGGTGAAGTCCACCGTAAAGTCCGTGATGGCGATCCACGGACGGCTGATGGTCTCGATCACGCCCGACGCGCCTGCGGAACACATCGTCGCCCACAGCCACGCAACCAGCGCGGCGGGCAGAGCGGTAAAGAACAGCGCAACGGCGCTAACGGTAGTGCGCGGCAGCTTGCGGCCCAGCGTCCCGTTGATCAGGAAGCCGGCGAAGGGAAGCAGCGGAATGAACCAGAGATAACTCGTGGGCATTGGGTTCATAGTTTCATCAGGTCGATCTCGTCGACGTTCAGCGTCTGACGGCTGCGGAAGATGGAGATGATGATGGCGAGTCCGACCGCAGCCTCTGCGGCGGCGACGACCATCACGAAGAATACGAAGATCTGTCCGGCGACCTGATGCCACATGTGGGCGAAGGCGACGAAGGTCAGGTTGACGGCGTTCAGCATCAGCTCAATCGAGATGAAGATCGTAATCACGTTGCGCTTGATGAGGAACGCGGCGATGCCGATGGAGAACAACATCGCGGCCAGGATGAGATAGTACGCGGTGGGCACCATTACTTATGTCCACCCTTCTTCTTGCAACATGAACCCGGAGTGAATGCGCCGATAAGAGCGGTCACCACGCCAGCGATGATTGCAATCCAGCATGCAAAGGGGATGCCCATGGTTATTGCTCCTTCCGCGCGAGCACGACTGCGCCGAGAATGGCGACGAGGATGAGGATCGAGGTGACCTCGAACGGCAGCAATTGGCGGGTGAAGAGCATCGCGCTGACGTCGGCGATGTTGTCGGCGGCGTTGCTCAGGTCTCCGCCAATGTTGGAGGTCATCAGCGCACTGCGCTCCGAGAGAAAGACGAAGCTGAGCAGGCAGAAGATCGCGGCGGCTCCAGGGATGCCGACCGCGTAGGCCGCGCGACTGCCGTTGGTGCGATGTTCCTCGCCTGCGTTCAGCAGCATGATGACGAAGATGAACAGCACCATAATGGCGCCCGAGTAGACAATGACCTGCGCTGCGGCGAGAAACTCTGCGCCCAGCGACCAGTAGAGCACCGCCAGCGACATCATCACAACGACCAGCGAGAGCGCGCTGTGGATGGGGTGACGCTGGTAGAGCAGATTCAATGCTCCGCCCAGGGCCAGTGCGCCAAAGATGATGAAGAGTGCCAGTTGCATGGGTTCCGTCGATCCTTCGTAGTGCGTAGATACGGCTATTGAGTGTCGAGTCGGTGTCTAGTGATTGTAAAGCAGTGCGGCGCTATCCCCGCATTGCGAGTATAAAACTGGTGGCAATAATGTTGGCCATGGCGAGCGGCAGCAGAAACTTCCAGCCGAAGCCCATCAGTTGGTCGTAACGGAAGCGGGGCAATGTGGCCCGCACCCAGATGTAGAGAAACAGGAATCCAAAGACCTTGGCGACAAACCAGAAGACCGGCAGGATCGCCTGCACGACCGCGCCGCCGAAGGCTGGAATGAGATGGCCAAAGGGACTGGATGCGCCGCCGAAGAAGAGCAGCGTGGCCAGGCAGCTCACCGTAATCATGTTGGCGTACTCGGACATGAAGAACATGGCAAACTTCATGGAACTGTACTCGGTGTTGTATCCGGCGACCAGTTCCGTCTCGGCCTCGGGCAGATCGAAGGGCGCGCGATTGGTCTCGGCGTAGGCTGCCATCAGATAGATGAAGAAGCCGACGAACTGCAATCCGCCAAAGAAATTCCAGGAGAGCATGCCGTGCGCAGACTGGCTATCGACGATGACGCGCAGGTTCAACGACTGTGCGCGCAGTACAACGCCAACCAGCGAGAGGCCGAGGGCAAGCTCGTAGCTGATGACCTGCGCGGTCGAACGCAGCGAACCGAGCAGCGAGTATTTATTGTTCGACGACCAACCGGAGAGGGTGATGCCGTATACGCCAATCGACGTGATGCCGAGGATGACCAGTAGGCCGATGTTGACGTTGGCGATCTGGAAGAGATCCACGCCATGAACGCGCGTAACTGCTCCAAACGGAACAACGGCGATAGAGACCAGCGCGCAGCCCAGAGCCAGAATCGGCGCCAGAATATACAGCGGACGCTCCACCGCGAGCGGCATCATGTCTTCCTTGAGGAAGAGTTTTGCCCCGTCGACCAGCGGCTGGAGCAGGCCGAAGGGCCCGACTCGGCTGGGTCCCCAGCGATTCTGTATGCGGCCCAGCAGTTTGCGCTCAAGCAGCACGGTGTAGGCCACCGCCATCAGCGTAATGACCAGAACAACCGCAACCTTGAGCACGCTCAGGAGCAGGAAGACTTCGATATTGGTTAGATGGCTCAAGGTCTCTCTCTGGTCTACTCGACCGATGTCTGGTCAATCTGGATTTGTGTTTGTCGGGGCTGGTACTGTTGTAGATCGTTGAGGCTCGCCGAGTAGCGAGTGAGCGAGCCGGAGGTAAACAATGTATCGCCCGCAGGCAAAACCAGATCGCGGCGATTGGAGATTTGTACCAGACCTGCGTTGTCCTTGATCGGTGCGGCCGCCGGTTGCAGGTGCTGATCGTTGCCGGAGAGTAACTGGAGACGAAGCAGGTCGCCGTAGCCCGGAACCAGCCGCTGAATTTCGTCGAGAATTGCATTCGGGTCGAAGGGGCTGAGGCGCGGTTCAAGGTTGTTGGCGGTAAGCCATACGGCGTACCGATCGGCCTCGCCGGCCTGTACGCCGCGCGTCTGGCCCATGTCTGCGCGAGTGCCTGCGGTGGCCTGCCCAAAGGGAACCAGTGCGCGAACGTCGGCGCCCATCTTGTCGGCGATGCGCACGATCATCTCGAAGTCCGTGCGAACGCCTGCGCGGTCGGCGGCTTTTTTCACCTGCTGTAGATCGCCGTAGCTGTTGGTCACCGAGCCGGACTTCTCGTAGAGATTCGCTGCGGGCAGAACAACGTCGGCCAGTGCCGCCGTCTCAGTCAGGAACATCTCCTGCACCACGACGAAGGTGTTCTTGAGCGCGGCTGGATCGACATCGTAACGCGCCACGGGGTTCGCTCCGACGACGTAGAGCGCGGAGAGATTGCCTGCGGTTGCGGCGTCGAAGATCTCAATCAGGTCGAGACCGGGCGTGGTGGGCGAGCTGTACTCGATGGCAATCTTGCTGCCGGGATCCTGCGTGTCGATGGGGCCGATCGGCGTGTAGCCGGGAAGCAGGTCGGGCAGAAGTCCCATGTCGGCTGCGCCGCGCGAGTTGGCGTAGTCGGCCAGCAGCGCGAACTTTGCGTTCGGCAATGTCAGTCCAAAGTCGATGAGACGCTTGAGCTCCGCGCCGCGCAGATCATTGCCGATCAGGATGAGCAGCGACTCTTCGGCCTTGACCGCGTCTCGGAAGCTGGCCAGCGAAGTAGCGTCTGCGGCGGCTGCACTTGCTGCCGCATCGTCGCCGGAAAGATAAGCAGCCAGAGGTCCGTAGCCGTACTCGGCAAGATGCACGAAGGCCTTGGCCTGACGGCGCAGCTTGATCGCCTCCGAATTCGCGATGTAGAGCTTGGCGCGATTGAGCCGAACGTTGGTGCGCAGATTCCACGCCGTTGCGGGACTCTGATTGGTCGGATCGCCGCCGACCAGAAGCACCGCCTTGGCAGTCAGCGTCTCGCGCAGCGATGCTGTGCGATTGGCCGTTCCCGCCAGAGCCTGCGCAAAGGTGACATAGTCCGCCGTGCGGTGGTGGTCGATGTTGTTGGTGTGCAGAACCGAGCGCGCAAACTTCTGTAATAGATACGCCTCTTCGTTGGTCAGGCGATTGCCGCCGATCACGCCGATGGTCTTACCGCCGCGTGCATCGCGCAGTTCGGAAAACTTTTTACCAACAAGCGTGAGCGCCTCTTCCCAGCTTGCAGGCTTCAACTCGCCGTTGGGCTGACGAACCAGCGGCTGCGTAATCCGCGCGTCGTTATTGGCGAAATCGAAGGCGTAACGTCCCTTGTTGCACAGGAAATCGCCGTTGATGCCGGACTTGTCGCGATTGTCTCCGCGCACGATCTCCGAGCCGTCGGCGGTAGAACGAACGCCGAGCGTGGTCTTGCATCCGTCGCCGCAGTGCGTACAGATTGTGGCAACGTGGTTCATCTCCCACGGTCGCGTCTTGTAGCGATAGGCGCCAGAGGTCAGCGCGCCCACTGGACAAGCGTCGATGCACATGCCGCACTGCTCGCAGTCGAGGTGGGCAAGGTTGTCGGGCGCAAGCTGCGCGGGAACATTCGGCGCGATGATCGACGACGAGCCGCGATTCTCCACGGCGAGCGCGAAGACGTCCATCCCTTCGCCACACATGCGCACGCAACGATAGCAGAGAATGCAGCGCGGGCGGTCGAAGTAGACGACCGGCGACCACTTCTGCTCCTCGCGATGATTCTTCGGCTCGGCGTAGAAGCTGTCCGCCGCGCCGTACTTGAAGGTCATGTCCTGCAACTCGCACTCGCCGCCCGCATCGCAGACCGGGCAGTCCAGCGGATGGTTGCCCAGCAGCAGTTGCAGCGTGGCCTTGCGCGCCTGAATCACCTCGGGCGTGTCGGTGAAGAAGACCTGTCCCTCGGCGACCTGTGTGGTGCAGGCGGTCTGTAGCTTCGGCACCTTCTCCTGGCGCACGACGCACATGCGACAGGCGGCCTGTAGGCTCAAGCCGGGGTAGTAGCAGAACGCAGGAATCTCGATGCCCGCAGATTTGCAGACCTCAATCAGCAGCGTCCCCGCAGGCGCGGTGAGTTTCTTGCCGTCAACGGTAATGGTTACATCTGCCATTTCTAATCCCTATTCTCTACAGATCATCGTGCCGCATTTGTTCGTCTTATTTGAATCTGTGCGATTTCTGAAGCAGAATCTGCCGATCGGAGCTTTCGTGGTGCATCCTCGACTGAACCAACACGCCGAGAACAAAGAGAGCAAAGACTATTGCAAAAATTACGACGATCATAAATCCACGGTTGCTCAGTGTCCTGCTCCGACTAACTCTTGCACCGTGATGAGCGGTGTTCCTGCCTTCTTGCCTTCGATGTAATCTTCGAACTCTTTGCGGAATTTTTTGACAAAGCCGAGCGTGGGCATGGCGGCGGCGTCGCCCAGCGGGCAGAAGGTGCGGCCCATCATGTTCTCCGCCAGATACTGCACGTTGTCGATGTCCTTCTTCTGTCCGCCGCCCTCGTAGACGCGGGTCAGGGTCTTCTTGATCCAGTCGGTTCCTTCGCGGCAGGGGATGCACCAACCGCAGCTCTCGTGCTGGTAGAACTTGATGGTGCGCAGGGCAAACTCGACGATGGAGACGGTCTCGTCGAGCACGACAATCCCGCCCGAGCCGAGCATGGTTCCCGCCTTGGCCATCTGGTCGAAGTCGAGGCCTACGTCGATCTCGTCGGCGCGCAGCACCGGGCAGGACGAGCCTCCCGGAACCACGGCCTTGAGCTGCTTGCCGTCGCGAATTCCTCCCGCAACCTCGTAGATCGCCTTGCGCATGGAGTAGCCCATCGGCAACTCATACACGCCGGGGCGGTTGACGTGACCGCTGATTCCGAAGAGTCGCGTACCGCCGTTGCGCTCTGTGCCCAGCTTGGCGTAGGCCTCGCCGCCCATCAGCAAAATGTGCGGCACGTTGGCGATGGTCTCGACGTTGTTGATGACCGTCGGCCCGCCATACAGTCCGACGACGGCAGGGAAGGGCGGGCGAATTCTCGGCACGCCGCGCTTGCCTTCCAGCGACTCCATCAACGCCGACTCTTCACCGACCTCATAGGCTCCTGCGCCGGTCTGGGTCACAATGTCGAAGTCCAGGCCGGAGCCAAAGATATTCTTGCCCAGATAGCCGCGCTCGTAGGCCTCCGCAACCGCGTGCTCCATGATCTGGAGCAGGTAGCGATACTCGCCGCGCAGATAGATGAACCCCATCTTTGCGCCGATGGCCAGCCCCGCGATCATTGCGCCTTCGATGATGGTGTGCGGGTCCTCGCGAAAGATCAGGTGATCCTTGCACGTCCCCGGCTCGCTCTCGTCGCCGTTCACCAGAACATACTTCGGCTTGGCCGAGGTCTTGGGAACGAAGCTCCACTTCAACCCGGTAGGGAAGCCCGCGCCGCCGCGTCCACGCAACCCGCTGGCCTTCATCGTGTCGATGATCCAGTTCGGCATCGCGTCGGGGCCTTGCGCAATCGCCTTCTGCACGGCTGCGTAACCTTCCAACTCGACATACTTGTCGATGGAGGCTGCGCCCTGGCCAAACCTGCGCTTCAGCACAATCGCTTCATCGGGATGGGATACGAGTCTGGGCATTATCTCCCGTCCTTTTTGCTTGCATAGTCTTCGAGGATCTCATCGACCTTGGCTGGTGTCAGCTCGTCGTGGAAGTCGTAGTTGACCTGCATGGCTGGGGCGGCGCAGCAGTCGCCGATGCACTCAACCTCTTCGAGCGAGAACTGTCCGTCCGGCGTGGTCTGCTTGTGGCCAATACCCAGCTTCTGCTTGCAGTGGTCGAGAATCTCGTATCCCCCGCGCAACATGCAGCTGATGTTGGTGCAGACCTGCACGTTGTACTTGCCCGCTGGCTTAGTCCGCAGCATGGAGTAGTAGCTCAGCACGGAGCGCACGTCGAGGTCGATCAGGTCGAGCCGATGGGCGATCTCCTGAATGACGGCCTCGGAGACGTAGCCCACCTCATCCTGCGCGTAGAGCAGCATCGGGATCAGCGCCGAGCGCTTGACCGGGTA
>JARLFY010000092.1 GCA_031296325.1 Acidobacteriaceae bacterium
TCGATGAAGTTGCCCAGCGACTTCGACAGTGCGCGGCCCTTCTCGTCGAGCGTCCATCCGTACGTCGCCACCGACTTGAACGGCGCGCGGTTGTGCATCCCGATGGAGCAGAGCAGCGAGGACATAAACCATCCGCGATGCTGGTCGCCGCCCTCGGCGTAGAGGTCGGCGCGCGGGTCTGTGCCTGCAACTTGCTGCACGTCGCGGTCGAAGTCCAGCACCGCATGCGAGCTGGCGCCGGACTCGAACCACACGTCGAGAATGTCCATCTCCTTGCGGAACTCGGTGTGGCCGCAGGTGCACTTCGTCCCCGCAGGCAGCATCTCCTCCGGCGTGTGGATGTACCAGGCGTCGGCGGATTCCTTCATGAATAGTTCGACGATGTGCTTGTTGATGGCCGCGTCCTTCAACGGAGTGGCGCACTTGCGGCAGAGGAAGACCGCAATCGGCACGCCCCAGATGCGTTGGCGCGAGATGCACCAGTCGGGCCGCGTCGTCACCATGTTGGTGATGCGCTCCTCGCCCCACGCCGGATCCCAGCTAACGCTCTTGATCTCGTCCAACGCGCGCTGGCGGAAGGTGGTCTCGGTGCCGTCGGGAGCCTGCATCGGCGTCTCCATGGCGATGAACCACTGCTCGGTGGCGCGGGTGATGACGGGGTTGTGGCAGCGCCAGCAGTGCGGGTAGCTGTGCTCCATGTTGGCGGTAGCGAGCAGCGCGCCCTTCTCCTTCAGCAACTCGATGACGACGGGATTGGACTTGAAGACGCTCAGCCCCTCGTAGGGCTGGGGAACGCCGCCGCCGAAGCGTTCGGTGCCCATCTGGCGGCCCGCGTCGTCGATGTACTGGACCTCGGGCAGATCGTAGCGCTTGCCGGTGGCGAAGTCGTCGATACCGTGGGCGGGCGCGGTGTGGACTGCGCCGGTGCCAGTGTCGTCGGTGACGTAGGTGGCGTTGGTGCCAAGAACGGTGCGGTCGAGGAAGGGATGCGCGAAGGTGGTGCGGTCGAGTGCGCTACCGTTGAAGCGAGCGACTTCAGTGACTTCGCCCAGATTGCACGCGGCGACAACCTGCTCTGCCAGCGAGGCCGCGACGATGTAGGTTGCATCGGCAGTGGCCAGAGCAACGTACTCAAAGCTCGGATGGAAGGCCACGGCCAGCGACGCGGGAAGCGTCCACGGCGTTGTCGTCCAGATGATGGTAAAGACTGGATTCCGTGGCGCTTCACCCACCCATCGCGGTGAGGCTGCGATGGATGGGGCACCCAGTTCTGGGGAGATGGCGGCGGGGTCGCTGGTGAGCTGATAACGCACGTAGACGCTGGGCGAGGTATGCATCTCGTACTCGACCTCGGCCTCGGCAAGGGCGGTGCGGTCGTGGATGCACCAGCTCACCGGCTTCAGCCCCTTGAAGACGAATCCGTTCTCGAAGAAGTGGTAGAAGGTCTCGGCGATGCGCGCCTCGTACTCGTAGTCCATCGTGGAGTAGGGCTTCTCCCAGCGACCAAAGATTCCCATGCGGATGAACTGCGAGCGTTGCAGGTCCAGATACTTCTGCGCGTAGGTGCGGCAGGCGCGGCGCACGGCGACCGGGTCCATCTCCAGCTTCTTGCGGCCAAGCTGCTCGTCCACCTTGATCTCGATGGGCAGGCCGTGGCAGTCCCAGCCGGGGACGAAGGGCGCATCGTATCCGGCCATGGTCTTGGTCTTGATGACGAAGTCCTTGAGCGTCTTATTGAGCGCGTGGCCCAGATGGATTGCGCCATTGGCGTAGGGCGGGCCGTCGTGCAGAAGGTAGCGCGGCGAACCGGCGCGAGCGGCGCGAATCTGCCCGTAGAGGTCGTCGCCCTGCCACTGCTTCAGACGGATTGGCTCGTTGATCGGCAGGCCAGCCTTCATGGGGAAGGCGGTCTGGGGCAGGTTCAGAGTCGATTTGAGCGGCTTGGGCTGGGCTGCAACGGGCTGGGCTTCGACAGGCTGAGACGCGACGGGCTTCTGGCTGGATGCTTCGGACATTGATTCCCCTGAGAGTGCTTATCTTTGGGCTGCTGAGGGAGCCGCTCGACTGGCGACCGGCCTCGGCTTCGGGCCAAGTCTCTATTGTATCCGGCTGAGCGTTTTATGACGCGATTTCCCCCTTGTGGCGAGACTTCCCGACGCTAATCTGCGTCAAACCAGTGACGGGAAATATCAGTACGTGTTTTTTTTTGTAGAATGTCCAGTGAGATTAGAACCCGCGCGCTGCATAAGGTGAATCCGGCAGACCAGACCGGAACTCCTTCTACAGAAAAATCGCGCGAGCTACAGAATAGACACGCGAGATTCGAGAGGAAAGATAGAGCGGCTGCGGCCTTGCTCTACTTTAAGGCAGATCGACTTGACTGGAATGGGCATACTACCGGAAGAAGAAGCTAAAGAAGGTCCCGCGCTACAGACTGGGGTGCAGTCGTCGCTGACCGAGGACGCCATGATGCTGCACGAAGAGGGAACGCTCGCCTCTCTGTGGAGCAGCCTGCGCGATGCATTTTTCCCGGCAAAGCTGCCTCCGCTGATTCTGGAATCGAAGCCAATCCCGGTCATCGACCGCATGAAGACCAAGCAGAATCCGCGGGCCACCGCCGCGTCGATGGCGATCTACGCCCTGCTGATCCTGCTGTTTGCGTGGATGGTGAAGAAGCATGTGCAGTTTGCCGCTCCGCATCCCACGACGGAGTTGACCGCCCTGACGCAGCCACCTCCCATCTCGAAGATGAACAGCAAGATGGGCGGAGGCGGTGGCCAGAAGGGTGCAACCCCGGTAACCAAGGGACAACTGCCAAAGTTTGTAACTCAGCAGATCACTCCGCCCAAGGCTCCCCCGATGGAAGATCCCAAGATCAAGATGCCCGATGCCTCCGTTGAAGTGCAGAAGGATCTGAAGATGGCGAACACCAATATGCCCAACTTCGGCATGCCAAACGCTACCGCCTCGGGAGTCTCCTCCATGGGGAACGGCAGTGGCACTGGAATCGGGAGCGGCAGGGGAAGTGGCATTGGGCCGGGTTCCGGCAGCAACACTGGTGGCGGAGCCATGAACATTGGCGGCGAAGTCTCTGGACCTTCGGTGATCTACAAGGTCACGCCCGAGTTCTCCGAAGAGGCCCGCAAGGCGAAGTTTACTGGAGTGGTTCTGGTCGGCTTGGTCGTGGACGAGCGCGGCATGCCGCAGAACGTCCATGTAATCCGCGGCGTCGGAATGGGGCTGGACGAAAAAGCGGTCGAGGCGGTCAAGCAATTCCGCTTCAAACCAGGCAAATATAAAGGCAAAGCAGTCGCCACCAAGCTGAACTTCGAACTGTCCTTCGATATTTTCTGAGAACTCGACAATCCTCTCTATTCCGCGATGGTTTGCCGAACGAAGACCGTGTCCGGGGGGCTAAAGCCCCGTGTTCCTGTGCCGATTCTGGCGTCAGGGCTAAAGCCCTGATCTATCTCAGAGACAACAACAGTAGCTTTCTCCTGACTGTTGTAGTTATTAAACAGGGTCTGAGGCAAGTGTGGTTTTATCAGGCTGCTGAACGGTGTGGGGCGACGCCGTGGGCAAGAGTGGCGCGGCTGGAGACAAAGTCCTGTTGCGGCGGGACAACGAGGCGGAAGCGATCCACCTGCTGTTTCAGCGCGGCGGCGCTGGCGCGCAGGCTCTCGATTCCGGCGGTGGTGGTCCCCATCTCCGAGAGGTTTTCGTAGCTGAGTTTGTGGATGGAGTCGAGCGAGCAACTGGACTGATCCGCAGCGGTAGCCTGTTGCGAGGCTGCAATGGCGATCTGGGTAATCATGCGATCGACCCGCTCGGCCATGCCGATGATGCGCTCCAGCGCCTCGCCGGCCTGATTGGTGGTGACCACGCCCTGCTCCACGGTGACCGTGCCGGAGGCCATGCTGGCGATGGCGGTTCCGGTGCGATCCTGAATGCCCTGAATCATGGCGGAGATCTCGCCGGTAGCCTGCGCGGTGGATTCGGCCAGATGGCGCACCTCTCCGGCGACGACGGCGAATCCTCGTCCATGCTCTCCGGCGCGCGCGGCTTCGATGGCCGCGTTCAGCGCCAGCAGATTGGTCTTGCGCGCGATCTCGTCGATGACGGTGACGATCTGCGAGATGCGGCGAGAGTCTTCGCCCAGCAGCCCGATGGCCGACGAGGTATCGTTGACCGCCGTGGCGATCGAGTGCATGGAGCCGAGCATCTGCTTGACGATGTCGCCTCCCTCATGCGCGGTCTGGGCGGCCGAGCGCGCCATCTCCGCCGCCGACTGGGTGTGACGCGATACCTCGGCGATTGAGGCGGACATCTCCTGCATGGAGGTGGCGGCCTGCTGCGTCTGCTGGGCCTGCTGGTCGACGCGCCGGTGGATGTGGTCGGTGGCGTCGTTCATGGAGGCGGAGCTTGCGGTCAGCGCGCCGACGGTCTGCGCAACCATGCCGATGATGCTTCGCAGGTTGGACTGCATTTGCTGCATGGCGCGGGCGAGCGAACCGATCTGGTCGGAGGAGTGGATGTCGAGTTCGGCCCCGGTAAGGTCTCCCGCCGCGATGGCGTTGGCTCGCTCGGCGACCAGATCGACGCTGCGACTGATGCGTCGGGAAAGCAGAAAA
This sequence comes from Acidobacteriaceae bacterium, assembly GCA_031296325.1. Taxonomy (GTDB): domain Bacteria; phylum Acidobacteriota; class Terriglobia; order Terriglobales; family Acidobacteriaceae; genus Edaphobacter. The sequence goes on from JARLFY010000092.1 coordinate 4,632, forward strand.
GAGATGGTTCCGCCAAGAATCGCGCAGAGAAAAGTGGCCGTCCACAGGGTGAGGAGAACGCCGCGATTGGCCTTTTGCAGAGTGTTCATCTCCACTTCGCGTCGGCTCTCCTGTAGTGCAATGAAATCTCGCAGAGCGTCCAGCAGAGTCGCGTCGAGAGGAAGAATCTGGTCGCGCAGAAGTAGCTTTGCCTGCGCGGTCGCTTCGGGAGTGTGCAACTGGCTGAGGCGCTCCGCCTCGTCCTCCTGCAATAGAAGATCGGCGCGCATGGCCTCGATCCGCTGGATGGTTGCTGTGTCATCCCCGAGATCGAAACGACGATTCAACTCATTCAGCCTGACGATAGCGGCATCGCCCGCAGCAAGGTTGCCCAGCCGCTCCGTGCGGAAACGAGCAGCGTACGAAGGATCGTCTCCAAAGAACAGGGCGGACTCCAGCGAGCGCACACTCATTACGTGAGCAGACCGGACATCGCGAGTCAGAGCGAGCAGAGGAAGTCGCTGGGCGCTAAGTTCAGCGACAAGATAATTGGCCTGCGCGATTCGCACATGCGCAACAAGGGCGCTGCTGAACATGACCAGAATAAAGACGCCGGCGCTGATCCCTAGCTTCGATTCAAGTTTCATGCAGTCCTCTGATCCGTTCTGTAAGCCTTGATCTGCCCGCGTATCCCGACTCGGATGAACCGGCGGGGCATACGCGATGAGACTTCTCAGAGCGTATATCGGCGCAGCAGGAGGGAGACGTTAGAAGGTCTCGGCCAACTCCTGATTTTGAAAGGGCGCGGCGGAATGACAAACGAACGATAGGCAACGACAACGGCAAAAGCAGCTGCTTGTGGTGCGAACTGTATTCCTCCCACCCATCGCTGATGAGACTGCGATGGATGGGGCACCCGGCCGACGGCCCGTCCCATACCAGCCCAGACCGAAGGTCTGGGTAGACGCCCAGCGAATGGACCAAGGGCTGTAGGCCCGCGCTATAGCTCTCCGAGGATCGAAACGCTTCAACCGTGCTATATGTCGATTTTGCCTGGACCTCCATGGTCATTTTGGGCGCAGCGAAGCGCGAGTCGAAGGATCTGCGTCTCTCTTCGCCCCGCGAAACTCTACCCCCATTACGGGAACTGGCGTTCCGGTCAGTTGCGCGCCTCAAGCAGAGCGTTCAGCTTGGCAATGATCTGAAAGGCGTCGGCGATGTAGACCACGTCGGCCTTGCCGCGCGTCCAGCCGCAGTTTGGATCGAGGCTGATGGCGCGCCGTTCTCCGATGAAGCGCCAGCCCACGACGTGCGGCTCCTCGCCGTGGCAGCAGGTCGAGAGCCCCTTGGCGTGGCGCGGCGTCGAGCCGGTCTGCCCGATCTGGTTCATGTGGGTCAGGAAGGGAAGAACCGATTGCTCGCCCTCGGCCTTCTGGTCGGCCAGCGACTTGCTGCTTCCCAGCGAGGCTCCGGTCAGGCGCAGGAAGTCCAGAATCAACGAACTCGCTTCGGCGACGTGGATCTGGCCGTCGGGCTGCTTCTTGGTCCAGCCCGCTCCGGTAACGAACAGCAGTTTGGCGTCGGGGCGAATCGTCTGGGCATCGAGCAGAGGGGTGCGCAGTCCTTCAACCGCCGTGCGCGTGGCAGGCAGCGTCACCGCGACCGCCTCAACCTGCGCCGCGCCAGCCTCGCCCGCATACGCCGCATGCGTTCCCGCATCCAGCAGCAGGAACCACGGGCGCGCATTGCGGCTGACGACCGCCTCGATGCGCTGGCGATAGAACCAGCGCGTCGCATCCACGCTGTCGTTGCCGGAGAGGGCTGTGATGTGGGTGTCAATGAATCCGCCCACGCGATGCGCTACTCCTGCGGCGACGCGCGTAAATCGCGAGCTGCCGGGAGCCAGAACGATGCTGGCCTGCGCCGCGCGGCACAGAGCCTCGCATCCCGCCGCATCGGTCGCGTAGCGCGGCTGCGCGAAGGCATCGCCGGAGACGGCCAGCAGACGCGCGCCGGTTGCCGCAACGGCAGAGGCTGCGGCCTCGGCGTGGAGGCCGAGAATGCCAATCGTCAGCGACGCCGAGATCTGCTGCGCCAGCTCGACACCAGCCGTAACAGCCTCCAGCGAGGCCTTGGTCAACGCCGAACCTGTTTCATCGACGTGCGTCAGTACGAGAATCGTCTCCATTTTGCTCACTCCGCTGTGATCCATGCGACGAGTTCGTTGGCGATCTCGTCGGCTGTCATATTCTTCTCAACGCGGGTCTCGCGCTGCTGTCTGGGCAGGTTCACCGAGACGTAGCTCAGGCCGTTGGCCGCCAGATCGACGTGCTTGGCCTTCTGGAGTGCAGGCATGATGCCGCGCATATTCGCCATGCCGGTCTGGGGATTGTTGCGCGGCTCGGCCAGATTGCCCGTCGCCCAGCCCAACACCGCGGGAGTTGCCGTGCAGACCGAGACCTGATGCTTGCCGCCCTCGACGCGCTCCAGAACCTCGAACGATCCGTCGTCGCCGAGCGTAATCTGATCGACGCCCTGAAACTGCTCGGTAATCCCCAGCCGCTCGCCGACCAGTTGCAGCGTAACGCCCGCGCCGCGCGTGGCCGACTCCCATCCGCCGAACAGCAGCAGTCGCTCTCGGTCGAGTCCGGGCAGCGCGGCAATCGCTTCGGCCAACGCCGCCGCCGTCGAGGCAGCATCGGGAAATCCGCCAATCGGGCCATCGACAGGGACAAGTTCAAACGCGGCTTTTTGCCCCACCGTCATCATCACCTGTTGCAGCTTGGCCTTCGGCCCGAGCGAGACCAGCCACAGCTTGCTGCCGGGGTTTTTGGCGACGAGTTGCGCCGCCTCATACAGCGCGCA
>JARLFY010000093.1 GCA_031296325.1 Acidobacteriaceae bacterium
ATGGATACGCGCAGCGGAGAGACGGCCGAGCAAGTGGTAAATCAGGAAGACGAAAACGAACTCGCCGACCTGATTTACGAATTCGGAGAGGAAAGGAGGTCGCGGAGAATCGCCAGAGCCATTGTTAGGGCCCGGCCGATACGGACGACAGCGGAACTGGCTGGCATCGTATCGGCCGCGGCCCCATCAATGAAAGGCGACAAGATTCATCCCGCGACACGAACCTTTCAGGCGCTTCGAATTCGAGTGAATGATGAGTTGGGAGAGATCCGGTCGCTGCTGGAATGCGCGCCATCTCTGCTGAAACCGGGAGGAAGACTGGTGTTGATCAGCTTTCACTCGTTGGAAGACCGGCTGGTGAAGGACGCGTTTCGCGAGGCCGGGCGCAACAGGATTTTAGAAGTATTGACCAAGAAGCCGGTGGTCGCGGAAGAGCAGGAGCAGTTGCGCAATCCGCGATCGAGAAGCGCGAAGATGCGAGCGGCGGAGAAGCTGGAATCAGGAAGCAAGCAACAGGGATCGGGACGGAAGTACAAAGAGTAGCGAAATTTAATTAATATAGGAGGGGCGATGGCGACCAGTGCAATGGCAGATCAGGGAACAATGTTTGCAACAGGAAGCAACAACAATGCGGCACAGGCACGCGCGCTTCGCAACCGCGAGCTGTTTGAGCTGCAACGCCGCGCTCGTCGTGGCCCGACTCCGGAGGTCTTCTTCGCCAAGCACATCGACAACAGCCGTTTGGTGAAGGCCGATGACCCGGAACGCAGGCGCGAGATGCGCATCTTCACCACGACCATGAGCCTGCTGTTTCTGTTGGTGATGGTCTATGTGTGGCAACACTTTTCCGCCATCGAAGTGGGATACAAGGTGGAGGCGCAGAAGCAGCAGGTGGAGCAGATGCGCGAGCAGAATCGCGAGCTGCGGCTGACCGAGGCGCAGTTGAGCGATCCCGGACGCATCGACCAGATTGCCAAGCAGCTTGGGCTGGACGTTCCGCAGCCGGGCCAGGTGGTGCGCCCCGATGGAGCCGTTGTATCGAACGCTCCGGTGTTGGCGCAGGCGACTGCACCATCGCTGCCTGAGGATTAGTGGTCGGAGGATAGGGGTTAGAGACTCGGGTTCGGAGTAAGCTTTAAGTCAGGGGTAAGGTTGTTCCTTTCTCCTCTAATCCCTAGCCCCTATTGATCCGTCATGAAGAAAGCTCCACGTCAGAACGCGCGCAGGACACTGACCGCCCCGATTCGCAAGGTTCGCTTTGCGTGGGTGGCGATCTTTTTCTGCGCGTGGGTGGGCATCATCGCGCTGCGGTTGGTGTGGCTACAGGTCATCAAGCACTCCGAGTGGGTGGACAAGGCCGAGCGACAGCAGCACAGCGCCTTTGCGTTGGCTCCGCAGCGGGGCGTTCTGTATGACCGCAATCTGCGCGAACTGGCGATGACGGTGTCGGTGGATTCGGTCTTCGCGGTGCCGTCGGAGTTGGGCGAGAATCGCGCCAACGCAGCCGAGATGCTGGCTCAGGTGGTGCATAGCGATCCGACCGACAACTTCACTTCCGAGTCGCAGATGCTGGCGCGTTTCAACGATTCGCGCAACTTTGCGTGGGTGGCGCGCAGGCTCGACGCAGACACGGCGAACCGGGTGCGCGAGCTGAACCTGAAGGGCGTCTATTTTCTGAAGGAGTTCAAGCGCTTCTATCCGAACAACGATCTGGCCGCGCAGGTGTTGGGCTATGTCGGCTCGGACGACACTGGCCTCGGCGGACTGGAGCAGGAGTTCGACAACGAGATGCACGGCGAACCCGGGCACATGCTGACGGCGGTCGACGCCAAGCGGCATGTCATGGGTAGTGTGGCCAACGAGGCGATGCCGGGGGAGAATCTGGTGTTGTCCATCGACTCGAATATTCAGTACATGGCCGAGCGCGCGCTGGATGCGCAGATGGAAAAGGTGAAGGCCGCGCATGGCACGGTGGTTGTACAGGATCCGCATACCGGGCAGATTCTGGCGCTGGCCATCTCGCCACGATTCAATCCCAACGACTCGCGCCACATGCAGCCGGGAGCGCTGACCAATCTTGCGGTGAGCGATGTCTACGAGCCGGGTTCGACCTTCAAGCTGGTGACCTACTCGGCGGCGATTGATGCGGCGGGAGTGCAACCGGACGACATTGTGGACTGTCAGGGCGGCTCGATGACGATGTATGGACGCACCCTGCATGACGATAAGGACGATCACTTCGGGCGCGTTACCGTGCAGTTTGCGCTGGAGCATTCGAGCGACGTGGGCGCGGCCAAGATGGCTCTGAAGATGGGACAGGATACGTTCTACAAGTACATCAAGGCCTACGGCTTCGGCGACCGCACGGGGATCGAACTGCCCAGCGAGACGCGTGGTCTGTTGCAGCCGCCGCGCAAGTGGGGAGCGACCAGTATTCTGTCGATCTCGATTGGACAGGAAGTGGGCGTGACTCCGGTGCAACTGGTGACGATGGTCAGCGCGATTGCCAATGGCGGGGTGTACATGCCGCCGCACATTCTGTTGCAATCGACCGACCAGTTGAAGGGCGATGCTCGATTGCAGCCTGCGGCCTTTCGTCCCACCAATCAACTTCCGGTCAAGCTGCCCGACGGAGCGCATCGCGTGATTCAGGAGCTGACCGCAGCCAAGATGCGCAGCATGATGTGGGGAACCGTGACCGAAGGCACGGGCAAGGCCGCGCAGTTGAATGGATACAGCTCGGGAGGAAAGACGGGGACGGCGCAGAAGATCGATCCGGCGACGCACACCTACTCGCACACCAAGCTGGTGGCGAGCTTCGCGGGCTTTGCTCCGGTGAGTTCGCCGGCGGTGTCGATTGCGGTGATTATCGATACTCCGACGGTAGGAAGTTTGTACGGCGCGGCGGTCTCGGCTCCGGTCTTTCAGAGCGTGGCGCAGCAGGTGCTGGAGTATCTTGGCGTGCCGCACGACCAGCCGGTGCGAACGACCAAGCAGATGTTGGCGGCCACGGCGCAGGCGAGCGGCGACGCTCCGAGCGAGCATGTGGGCGACCTGAATGCAATGTACGACGAGATTAATAATCTTCCGGCGGACGATCCTCTGCGCGCCTCGGCGAACGCGGGCGGCGACGCTGGCTCGGCTGGTGCGGGCGCAGGTGCGCCGCCGGTTGCGGCGACGAAGAGTTCGCGGCTGATGGGTCTGTTGCCAGCCAAGGTGCTTTCGGCCTTCAACGCCAAAGGGGGAAGTTCGGCGATGCCGGATGCTGCGGCTGGAGCGGGTGGAACACTGCACCCTCCTGTGGTGACGCCGCAGTTTCAGCCGCGCGCCAACGGGACGGTCGTGGTGGATTCGGGCCAGCGCGTGGCAGTTCCCTCGTTTGAGGGGCAGGGGCTGCGTCAGGTGATTGTGACCTCAAACGGTCTGGGATTGCGCGTGGAGCCGGTGGGCAGTGGCGTTGCGCGCGATCAGGCTCCGAAGGCCGGAACCATGGTTCCGCAGGGAACGCAGGTGGTGGTGCGCTTCTCGCGTTGATCGGCTGTGGCTTGATCGCTCTGCGGACTTAGAATTGAAGATATGAACTGGGCCGATGCGCTGAAGGAAGTTTCGGGGATTGAGAGTGCAGGCGCGGCAGGCGAGATCGCTGGCGTCGAGTACGACTCGCGCAGAGTGAGCGCTGGCGCGGCGTTTGTGGCCATGCATGGCGGCACGACCGACGGCAATCGCTACATCGATGCGGCGATTGCGCAGGGCGCGGCGGCGATCGTGACGGACTCGCCCGCGGCCTATGAAAAGCTGCGCAAGGAGCATCCAGAGATTGCTGTTGTGCGTGTGGAACATGGGCGGCGAGCGCTGGCCGAGTTGAGCGCGGCGGTGATGGGACATCCCGAACGCAAGCTCAAAATCAGCGCGGTGACGGGAACCAATGGCAAGACAACGACGGCGTATCTGCTGGAGCAGATGCTGCGCAGCGTGGGTCGCAAGTGCGTGTTGATCGGCACGATTGAGACGCACGTCGGCGATGAGGTGCGCGTATCGCCGCACACCACGCCGGAGTCGCGCGACTTGTACGAGATCTTCGCCGACGGCGTTCGCACGGGCGCGACCGAAGCGGTGATGGAGATGAGTTCGCACGCGCTAGAGCAGGAGCGGGTGTGGGGCGTTCCGGTCGATGTGGGAATTTTCACCAATCTCACGCAGGATCATCTCGACTATCATGGCACGATGGAGAACTACGCCGCAGCAAAGGCGAAGCTCTTTGCCGGAGTGGGCGCGTCGGCTCCGCGCGTCGCGGTCATCAACGCAGATGATGCGTGGGGCGCATCGATGAGCAAGGCCTTTCGCGGCGGCGAGTTGATGACCTACGGAATCGAGCAGGCTTCTGCGATGTACTCTGCGCTTGCTATACGTCAGAGTGCGAGCGGTACGCGCTTTGAACTTTGTACTCCGCGCGGACGGGGCATCGTCGAATCGCCGCTGCACGGGCGGGTGAATGTATACAACCTATTGGCGGCTTCGTGCGCTGCGCAGGCGCGTGGGTTGACGCTGGATGAGATCGCTGCTGCGGCTCGTGGGTTGCGGCAGGTTCCGGGACGATTTCAGGCTGTAGCGTCTGGCGATACAGGTATTACGGTGGTCGTCGACTACGCGCACACGGATGATGCGTTGCGCAACCTGATTGCGCTGGGGCGCGAGCTGGTGCATGAGCGCGGCGGGCGAGTGATTACGCTCTTTGGCTGCGGCGGAGATCGCGATCGCAGCAAGCGTCCGAAGATGGGGCGAGCCGCTGCGGAGGCGAGCGACCTCGTCATTCTGACCAGCGACAATCCACGCAGCGAGGAGCCGATGGCCATCATCAACGAGGCTCTGGTCGGGGTGCACGAGACGACGACCAGGTACATCGTCGAGCCGGATCGCGCACTGGCGATTGCGATTGCGATTCGAGCGGCGCACAAGGGAGACATCGTGCTGCTGGCGGGCAAGGGACACGAGAAGGTTCAGGTTATCGGCGAGCAGTCGATTCCATTCAGTGATGGTGCGGTGGCAGAGGAAATTCTGAAGGAGATGCAGTGAAGTTGACGTTGGGGCAGGTGGCGGAGTGGATGCACGCGGAGGGGGATTTTCGCGCGAATGCAGAGGCGACGGGCTACTCGATTGACTCGCGCACGGTGGCAGCGGGGGATCTGTACTTTGCGGTAGTTGGCGAGCGGCTCGATGGGCACGACTTTGTTGCGGCGGCGTTGGGCAATGGAGCGGTGGCCGCAGTGGTGAGCTTTGGATGGACTGCGCCGGAGGGAATGGATCCGACGCGTCTGTTGCGGGTTCCCGATCCCGATGGGTTCGGCGCTCTGGCGGCGCTACAGCGGCTGGCGCGAGCGGTGCGGCGAGAGTGGGGCGGGCGCGTTATCGCCATCACCGGCTCGGCTGGGAAGACGACGACCAAGGAGGCGGTGGCGCAGGTTCTGGGCGCGCGCTGGAGGGTGCTGAAGTCGCAGGGAAATCTGAACAACGGCTTCGGGCTGCCGCTGCAACTGCTGAAGTTGGAGCCCGAACACGAGGCCGCGGTCGTCGAGATGGGGATGAATCACGCAGGCGAGATCGCCGCGCTGGCGCGCATCGCCGAGCCGGATTGGGTGGTCGTAACCAACGTCGCTCCGGTGCATCTGGAGTTCTTCGCCGACGGGATCGCAGGAATTGCGCGGGCAAAGTACGAGCTGGTCGAGGCTCTGCCGATGCACGGAATCGCGGTTCTGAACGGCGACGACGCGCATGTGGCGAAGTTCGGCGAAGGACTCGGCGAGCGCGCCGTCTACTTTGGGCTGAACGACTCGGCGGAGGTTCGCGCCAGCGAGATCGTCGAGCTGGGCGAGGAGGGCGTTACCTTCAACGTGACGGCGAATGGCGAGCGTGCGAGCGTTCATCTGCGGCTGCTGGGGCGGCACAACGTACACAATGCGCTGGCGGCGATTGCGGTTGGCTTGCAGAGCGGGATGTCGCTGGCCGAGTGCGCGTCGGCCGTGGGCGAGTTGTCCGCAGGAGACAAGCGCGGCGCCGTGGTCGAGTGGCGCGGGGCGAAGATCGTGAACGATTGCTATAACTCGAATCCGCGCGCTCTGGATGCTATGGTCGACGCGCTGCTTGCGATTCCAGTGGGGCAGGGAGGGCGGCACATCGTCGTTGCAGGCGAGATGCTGGAGCTGGGAGCCGAGGGCGAGGCGCTGCATCGCGCCTGTGGTCGGCGGATGGCCGCGCGAGGCGTGGACGCGGTCGTCGGCGTACGCGGACTGGCGCAGGCGCTGGTAGATGGCGCAGGCGCAACCAAGGCGATCTTCGTGGAGACGCCGGAGGAGGCGGGCGCGTGGCTGAAGGCTAATCTGCGCGCTGGCGATGCGGTTCTGTTGAAGGCATCGCGCGGAGTGCGGCTGGAACGCGCCCTGACGCTGCTGACTGCGCAGGACTGAGGAGACGAGTTCCGGCCAGAAGCGAGACGCGGAATCCGCGCACCCACTTTGTCATTTATTTCAGCCCCCATCCGCCTTCTTCGACCTCTTGGCGGGGGAGGGGGATGCATACCGATTTTTGGGATAAAACTTCTGAAATCAATCGGTTGCATGGGTGGGGTCTCTGTAAGGTGTCGATAACAAAGGCTTTACCTGCAAAACATGCTCAATAAAGGACTTACTCGGCGCGACTGGGAGGCTTGGCGAGGGTGCGCCTGCTCGGCTGCCGCGCGGAGTTCGTTGCTCCATCTCTACTGCTTTAATTCTAGCGGATTGGGTATAACTAAAATGCCATGTATTTAATCGGGGTAAGTGGCTTTTTTTGTTTGTGCTGGGTGAAATTTGCGCGGACTTGGGGACTCGACAGGCTTTTTCAGAATTCAAGGTTCGGGGTTCAAGGTTAGAGGGGGCGCAGATAGAATCTTGCCGGGTTGAGATTTGCGGCAACCCAGCCCTTGGCTGGAAAAAAGCCAAGGATGGGGCACCTATGTTTTGTAGGCGGATCAAGATTTTAAAGACGCAGGGTGGAGCCGCATAATAGGAGCCAGCGCCGGAGGGTGTTTTAAGCCTGCGTGGAGAGAGATGTGGAATAAGGCTTTGTCTGGCATTGCGCCAAACAGCCCTTCGCAAGTAGACTGGTAATGGCTGGGGAGGACGCTCGCTTTTTGTGAGTGGCTCTGGCCACAAGTCTATGGCTAGGACGATGCGTTCAGCGCATTCGGAATCTGCTGGCAACGCAGCTTCCTGTTGACGGACTTGGGTTGCACCTTACGAATAGAAGCTGGCGCCAGACCGGATGCCAGTGCTATGACCATCTCGTAAGCGGTTTAGCCGATGTAGCTCAGTTGGTAGAGCAACTGATTCGTAATCAGTAGGTCAGCGGTTCGACTCCGCTCATCGGCTCCATTCTTTCAAACACTTACGGAATTCTTGTTTTTCCCGTCGCCCGCTACTGTACGGTGAGGTCGATCGTTGTGGCGTGAGATATAGAGCCGGACGTTGCGGTAACGGTCAGCGGATAAGTCTGTGCCGTTGGGCTGGACGAATGTACTGCGCAGCCGGATAGGGCCGCAACCCATGCAATCGCTATGGCGAGGATCGCCAAGCCGCCAATTCGCTTCAAGCTGCGCAGAATCCCGTTTTGTCGGAGAACCTTTCGTCGGGCGGCATCTCGCTGTACGGCAAAGGGCAGCAGAATTATGCCGAGAGCCACGGGCAGGGAACTGCCGTGTAAAGGTTTGTTGGCGGGTAGCGCTGCCGTCTGGCTGGGCAGTGTCACCGTCAGTGTTACGCTGCTAGCGGCGGAGTTTGCAGGGAGCGTTGCGGGAGAAAAGGTTGCTGTTGCTCCGCTCGGAAGTCCGGAGACGGCAAAGGAGATTGGTCCTGCAAAGGTGGTGCCAACCGAGGGGGCGAAGTTCAGCGTATAGGTGACTGTTCCTCCTGCGGACGCAGTCGCTGAACCGCTTCCGATGGCCGGTACGAAGGCGAAGTCCTCAATGGTCTGTGACAGCACACTACTGGACGCTGATGTAAATACAGCATCGCCAGAGTAGGACGCAGAGATGGAGTGCTTGCTGGTGGATAGTCCCGAGGTGGTGTAAATCGCCACACCCGATACCAGCGTTTCAGAACCAAGCAGTGTCGTTCCATCGTAGAAAGATACGGTTCCGCTCGGAGTGCCAGCCGAAGATACGACGTTAGCCGTGAAGGTTACGGAACTGTTCAGGATAACGTTGCTGGCCGAGGAGTAAAGTGCAACTGCGGGAGTCGCCTGTATGACGGTCAGCGGAACGGAAGAGATTGCGGTTGTGTAGTGAGTCGCGTCGGTTGGCGTAAAGGTTGTTTTCAGGGACTGAGCGCCGATACCGAGAATCGTTCCCGCCGCCGGAGAGTATGCAAAGCTGCCCGCCACCGTCGAACTGGCGTTGAGTTGCGTTGCGCTCAGCGCTGTGCCGTAGGGGATTGCCGCCGGTGTCGGCCATGTGATTGCGGGGAGTTGAAGTGTGGTCAGGCTCGTGGTGCCGGAAAGTCTCGATTTGTAGAAGCTGTCTCCGAGGTAGTTCGCATCGACTAGATGAACTCCTTGGCCCACGGGCGAGATGCCGGTTGCGGTCGCGGTTGCCGTCTGCGTCCGTTGCGCCAGCGAAACCGTTATCGTGTTGATGTTGTAGTCTGCCACGGCCAGATCCGGTACGCCATCTCCATTGAAGTCCGCGGCGGCGATGGACTGAGCGTAGTAGCCCATGCTTGGGCTTGTTCCTGCGGTAAATGTCCCATCGCCGTTGCCTAGCAGGAGCGATGCTGTTGCGCTATTGTAGTTTGCCACGGCGAGGTCGATCTTGCCGTCGCCATTGAAATCTCCCGCAACGATGGACACTGGTTCGTATCCCGTTGCCGGACTCGCGGACGTAGCGGTAAATGTCCCGTCGCCGTTGCCGAGCAGAATTGTCACTGTATTACTGCCTTGGTTTGCTATAGCCAGATCCGGGATGCCATCACCGTTGAAGTCTCCCACGGTGATGGAATAGGCATAGCTGCCTGTTGCCGGACTTTCGGGCATTGCGGTAAATGTCCCGTCTCCGTTGCCGAGCAGGATCGTCACTGTATTACTGCCTTGGTTTGCTATAGCCAGATCCAGGATTCCATCTCCATTGAAGTCTCCTGACACGATGGAATAGGGGGATCTGCCTGTGGCTGGACTCACGGGCGATGCGGTAAATGTTCCATCTCCGTTGCCCAGCAGGATCGTGACCGCATTGCTGCCCTCATTGGCGACGGCTAGATCAACCTTCCCATCCCCATTGAAGTCTCCGACTGCAATGGAGATAGGATAATAGCCTACCGTTGGGCTGGCTGCTGCGGTAAACGTACCATCGCCGTTGCCCAATAGGATCGTCACAGTGCCGTCGTAGTAGTTTGCTACGGCCAGATCGGCCTTGCCATCTCCATTGAAGTCTCCTGACACGATGGAATAGGGGTAGCTGCCTGTGGCTGGACTCACGGGCGATGCCGTAAATGTTCCATCGCCGTTGCCGAGCAGGATTGTCACCGTATTGCTGTTGCGGTTCGCAATTGCCATATCCGGGATGCCATCCCCGTTGAAGTCTCCTATTGCAATGGAATTCGGAGAGGTGCCGGACGTGTATGTCTGCGGGGTAAGCCAGTTCAGCGCCGCAGATCCCGCGCCCAGAGTTGCGCTACTCAGGATGGCGTTCGCGTTGCTTGTATCGAGAAACGAGACGGTTCCCGTGGGCGCTATCGGCCCCAACGCCGTCACCGTCGAAGTCAGCGAGTAGTTTCCCGGGACTCCGTTCTGTGTGATGGTCGTCGAGGGTGTAATCGCGCCGGTGACGGCTAACGCCGATGGACTGGAGGAACTCGTGACACTGCTGTTTGTACCCGTGAAGACTGCTTTGTAGCTGTGGCTTCCGATGCCGGGAATAAACTTCAGCGTCGCCGTGCCTGTGTTGGTCAACTGCGCCGTACCCAGTAGATGGTTGTCCTCGCAATAGGTTGCCGTTGCGTCGCAGAAGTTGACTCGTCCGGCGGTCAGCGGCGTGGAGCCAACAACCGCTGTTGCGATCAGCGTGACTGTGCTGCCTGCGGAGACGGATGTGACCGGAGCGCCGGAAGCAGTGATCGTTAGAGCGGTCGTCGTTGCTGTGGGAACAGCTTTGATGACTACGGCAAGGGGAGTGGTTGCGACGATGCTGCCGTAGACCCCGGTAATGGTCGCCGTCGTACTGCCGACCGCGGCAGAGCTACTTGCGGTCAATGTCAGTACGCTGCTTCCAGCGGTAGAGCTTGGAGCGAGTGTGGCGGTCACGCCACTGGGCAGGCCGGAGATCGTTAGGCCGACGCTGTTCGTGAAGCCATACTGGGGAACCACGGTAATGGTGGAGCGATCCGATCCGCCCTGAACCAGATTCAGAGTGCCAGGAGCACTTGATAATGTGAAGGTCGATGCATTGACCGTTAGCACGAAGGTGGTGGTTACGGTTGTAGAGCCGGATGTGCCGGTGATGGTCACCCTTGAGGTTCCGGCGGTTGCAGTTCTGGTCGCGGTCAATGTCAGAACACTGCTTCCGGTGGTGGGATTGGTTCCCCACGTTGCTGTCACGCCGCTGGGTAGACCAGATGCAGCCAGACTAACGCTGCTGTTGAATCCATATTGCGGCAATATGGTAAAGGTGGGCGTGACAGCGCCGCTCTGATTCAGCGCCAGAGAAGACGATGACTCCGATAGGGTAAAGGTGGGGGCATAGACTCCCAAAGTGAGGGTCGTGGTTGCCGTCTGCGAGCCGGAGGTTCCGGTGATGGTCACCGTGTACTGGCCGAGCGCAGCGGAACTGCTCGCTGTTAGCGTCAACGTGCTGAAGTAGGTGGTTGGATTCGGCGAGAACGATGCCGTGACCCCGCTGGGGAGTCCCGATACAGACAGATTAACGCTACCCGTGAATCCATATTGATCGTACACATAGATATAGTCTGTGGTGCTGCTGCCCTGACCGACACTTATGCTTGAAGATCCCGACAGCGTGAAGGTCGGAATATAAACGTATAACGGAATCGTTATGCTTTGGGTTAGCGAGCCGGAGGTTCCCGTGATGGTGATCGTGGAGGTTCCGGCTGTGGCGGTGCTGTTTGCCGTCAGCGTCAGAACGCTCGATGCTGTGGTTGGATTGGGGTTCCACGACGCGCTTACGCCAGTGGGCAGACCCGTCACGGAGAGGTTGACGCTGCCTGTGAATCCATACAACGGATTTATCGTGACGGTGGATGTGATCGGGGTGCCCTGGATGAGCGAGATGTAGCTCGAATAGTTCGAGATCGTGAAGGTCGGCGAGTGGACGGTGAGAGCGATGCTGGTGGTTTGGGTCAGTGTGCCGGATGTCCCCGTGATCGTCACGGTGGAGGTTCCGGCGGTGGCGGAGCTGCTCGCCGTAAATGTCAGCACGCTCGTTCCGGTCGTTGGATTTGTTCCCCACGCCGCCGTCACGCCAGCGGGCAGACCCGACACGGCCAGATTGACGCTGTCTGTGAACCCTCCTGCGTCGGTCACCGTGATCGTGGATGTGCTGGTACCGCCCTGATTGATAGATTGTGCGCCCGCCGATGCCGCGATCCAGAAGCCGGGAACTTGTGGGCCCGCCAGTGCGTCGATCAGGCTCTTCCCGGTGGGGCTTCCCCATCCCGTCGTCAGGTCATAGCCCGTTGTGGCGCTGAACCATACAGGCTGACTTGCCGTATCGTTGTTGCCGCTGGTGATGTCATGCAGATCGTTGCCATAGTTGGCACCGCTGCCCAGAGTGTAGAGCGCAGGATTGATGAAGCCAATTCCTCCTGCCGGAGCCGTACCCGCCTCCACAGCCTGCTGATTGACCAGTGCCATGAATCCTGCCCAGCGTGGTGCGGCAAAGCTGGTACCGGCCCAGCCTCCGTTGCATGAGCCAGACACACAGATATAGTTATCGTCGTCGCCCTCCATGGCGACATCCGGCACGTTGCGCAGGGTGGTTGAGCCGCCGTTGCCCGCTGTGGCTACTCCACTCTGCCAGCTCGGAATGGCGATTCCATCGGGACTGATGCCGCCGCCGCTGCCCGTGCCGTTTGAACTGGTGTTCCATACCGTCTCGGAGGCCCACGCGCCCGCCGCGCCATTGGTCGTTAGATGGGTTCCGCCCACCGCCGTAACGTACTCGTCATCGGCTGGATAGAAGTAGGACTGATCGCTGCGTCAAAAGCTCCGTGGTCCCCGGAGGCGGCGAAGACGCTCTGCCCTTGAGCCGCCATCTCTTGGAAGAAGACATCGTCGGCTGTGGGATCGGCGGTCGCCCAACTCCACGAGATGCCGATCTGTTTGGCGAGATTTTCCGTTGCTATGGAGTTTAAAACTGTTGCATCGCTAATGACGCCGATGTACACGCGAACCTGACTGAGGCCGGGAGCCAAGCCGATCGCCTGCACAATATCCAGTACGTCTTCAGCACTGTTGGAGGTTGCTGCACCCGTAGCGCCGTCCAGCAGTACATTGACGACGGGTACGCTGTAGGTCTGTCCGGCATTGCTGAAGGTCAGATCCACATCACTCTTGTTGTATCCGCCAAACTCGAGCAGCCCAACTACCTGACCTGTGCCGGTCAGAGTTGTGCCCCCGTAGTAGGCGGCGCGCATGTCGCTGCCGAGATACGATGTTCCGCCTGGGCCGGAACCCGTGATTAAAGGGTCGGGCTGACCATCCTGTGGCTGCGCGATCATGGGTTTAGGAAGTGAGAAGTTGTCCAGTCCAACGATGTGCGCCACCGGCACGCCCAGATTGAGCGAAGGATCGCGATCCGGCGAATAAAAGGTGCGATCCTCGGTCGGATGCCGGTAGTTGTTCATCTGCACATGAAAGGCTGTATTGATCTGCGCCACGGTTCCGCCAATTGGCAGAATCAGACGATTGGCAGGAGTATCGACGACCGAAAATCCGTTAGCCTTGGCGAAGTTGACGACGGTCTGATAATCCTCCGCCGTGGGACCGAACTGCGCAGTGAACTCGTCGACGCTAAGAAAGTGGTGATAGTTGGGGCTAGACGGATCGTAGAGCTGGCTCAACAAGCTGTTCAACGCTGCGGTATTGCGTAGCGGCAGAACAAGAGTGAGGCCCATCGTTTGCGTAAGCGGTAGCGAACCCTGTAGCGCTGCCTGCCCGCCGGAGACTGCGGATCGAACATGGCGAGGCAAGACCTGAAGCGATTGCTGAGACTGAACCGGAATCGTGAAAAACAACACAGCAAGAGCCGCAAAAAAAGTCAGCTTTTGGATATGTTTCAGTTTCACAAACAATCCCCTTATGGCCCAGTTACTTAGCAATCCATCATACAGCTTGGTTATCCGGTAGGCCGTAAATTAAAGCGGCTTTTAGCGTATGGCACACTCCAGTAACGAGTCTCGACAGAGCCGGAGGATTCCGCTGGCATGGGTCAACCATAGAGCAGTGGCTAGGAGTGCACTGTTCAGGAGTACTGCGGAATGCCATGAAAGTCGATCATGATGGGGGCTATAGTGGTATCCAGTTTGACCAGATACCATCGCCGGAGGCCTTCCCGTGAAAGTGTGCTCTATGACCCGTTTGTCTGGTTTATTCATTCTGCTGGCAGTGCTGTCGTCCTGGCACGGAGAGGCACAAACGACCGCCGTTACACGCTTTCCAGCAGATAAGGCCATGGGCGTTAATCCAGACACGCATCTGATCTTGACTTTCGTCAGTGCACCCAGGCTCGGCAAATCAGGCCAGATTCGCATCTACGACGCCGCTAACCACCAGCTAGTGGACACGCTCGACCTCGGCATCCCCGCCGGACCCGACCCCACCCACCGCATCGCCGTCGCTCCAGCGCCTGTTGCCAACTTCGACACACCCACATCCCCTACCACTACGACCCCGGCGGTTCGAACGACGCCTGCCGACCTTCATAATTACCAACTCACCACCATCGGCGGTTTGGCTGACTTCCACTTTTACCCCGTCATCCTGCACGGAAACGCGGCCACCATCTATCCCCACAACAACGTCCTGCGCTATCACCACAAATACATCGTGCAGGTCGACGCGGGCGTTCTGATTCCAGTTACCGGAGCCTTCGCTGGCTTCACGACCGATAGCGCATGGACTTTTACTACCAAAGCCGCTGCGCCCCCCGCCAACACTGCGCGCGTGGTGGTTGCCGCCGATGGCAGCGGCGACTTCAACACTGTTCAGGGGGCCGTCGATTTTGTCCCCGACAATCCTGTCCAGCGTGTCACCATCTTCATCAAGAGCGGCACCTACGAGGAGATCGTCTTCTTCCGCAACAAATCCAATCTCACCATCCGCGGCGAAGACCGTGACAAGGTCCAAGTGGGCTATGGAAACAATAGCGCCTTCAACCCGCCCATGCCGGGACCCTCCCGCCGTTGCGCCTTCTCCGCATACGACTCCACCGGAATTGACCTGATCAATTTTTCCGTGAACAACTATGCCTACGGACAGGCCGAAGGGTTATTGATTTCCGGCTCAAAGAACATTGTCAGCCATATGAACATCAAGGGGTCGGGCGACGCACTCAACCTACGTGGTTCGGTCTATCTGATTGACAGCAGGATTATCGGAGATGGAGACACGATTCTCGGCGTCGGCCCTGCTTTCTTCGACCACTGCGAGATCCAATCGATTGGCCCCTTTATGTGGATACGCAATACCGACGCCAATCACGGCAACGTCTTCCTCAACTGCACCTTCATTGCCATCGTCCGGCCTTTGCCCTGGACGCAAACTCCTGTTTCAACTCTACAGAACGTCTCCCCGGCACGGACACCTGTGGCTACAGTACTCGCCCGCCTGCCCAATAACCATGGCCTCAACTATCCCTACGCCGAAGCTGTTCTGATCAACTGCCATCTCAAGGACATCCCCGCAATCGGCTGGGGACCCATCGATGACGATACGACCCATCTGCATCTATGGGAGTTCAACAGCACCGACCTCGATGGTCGTCCCGTCGACACCACTCAACGTCACCCAGTATCCAAACAACTCACCATGCCTCAGGACGCCCAAACCATCTCCAACTACAGCGATCCTGCTTTCGTTCTGGGCGGCTGGACTCCAGTTGTCGAAAAGGGAGGACAAATGCTGCTGGCAGAGCCAAGACCATAGGGAGAGCGGTCTTCTGCATCTCCTACAGATTGGCTGTGGGTGTTTTGTGGTGCTTTTGTTTGGCTCTGTATCGCTATAGGACGCACAGGGGCAACAGTGGTTGAGTCAGCTATTCGGGGATGGTTGGGGAACTGGCATCCAGCATGCGGTAGAGGGTGGAGCGGCTGATGCCGAGCAGTTCGGCGGCGCGCAGCTTGTTTCCTCCGCAGCGGGTGAGGACGTCGAGGACGTGATGCTGAATGATGTCCTGCAAGCGCTCGATTCTGGCTGTGGGCAGGGGGGCAGCGGCGGGTTCGGCCAGAGCGAGCAGGTGGCGCGGCTCGATGATCGCTCCTTCGGCCAGAGCGGCGGCCTGCGCTACGGCTCGCTCCAACTCGCATAGATTGTTTGGCCATAGACGACTCTGGAGTTGAGCGATGGTCGCTTCGGTCAGCAGCTTGGGACTCTGTTCGAACTGGTTGGCCAGACGGCGCAGAAGCCATGCCGAGAGGATGGGAATGTCCTCGATTCGCTGACGCAGGGGAGGAACGAAGACCTCCACCGCAGAGATACGGACGTAGAGATCCTGCCTAAACTGGCCGATGGCCGAGAGCGTCCGCAGATCGCGGTCGGACGAGGCAATAATTTGAATGGCCAGAGGATGATTGTCTGAGCGCAGGATGGCGCGGCGCTCCTCGCAGAGGCGGAGGAAGCGGAAGAGAGCATCCTGAAGCGAGAAGGGAAGACTGCCAACGCCGTCTATATAGAGGGTTCCTCCGCTGGCGGATTCGAGCAGGGCAGGGGCTGACGGTATTGAGGTAGAGCGCGGACTCTCGGCGTTTGCGACAGACTCGGCGATGGCGGTGGCATTGGCGACGATAAATGGGCCGTCTGCCCCCGGCGAGAGCGCGTGAAGGGCCCTTCCGACGAGTTGTTTTCCTGAACCGACCTCTCCGCTAATCAAGGCTGTACGAAAGTACGGCGCGATTCGCTGGATCTGCGAACGAAGACGACGGATGGCTGCACTATCTCCCAGCAGAACCGAGTCGCGCTGCTCTATCCCCGAGCCAGAGAGAGGCGAGGCGTCTAAGGATTCTCGCTCCTGCACCTCTGCCACTGGGTGCCGAAACGAAGCTGCGGGAATGTAGGAGTTGCTCGACATAGCTTTCTGCTATATCGGCGTAAAGGGAAAACAGTTGAATTGAGCAGTCGGAAAAGTAGAAAGAAATTGGCGGGAGCTACAGAGTATTTTGGGGAATGGCGTAGATTGTCGTGGAGCGAGCGAAATGCGGGGATTCTTCGCTCCGCTCAGAATGACAATATATTATCTGCTCTACTGGGCACCGCGGCGGCGGAGGATGGTCTTGATCGTCTCGAACATGATGAGCAGGTCGAGACCGAGCGACATGTGCTTGATGTAGTAGAGGTCGTACTCCAGCTTTTCCTTGGTTTCGGCAAGGGTGGCTCCGTAGCCGTAGCGCACCTGCGCCCAGCCGGTGAGTCCGGGGCGGATCAGGGTGCGCAGGTAGTAGAAGGGAAGCTCGCTGGTGAGCCAAGAGACGAACTCGGGACGCTCTGGACGCGGGCCGACCAGACCCATGTCTCCGCGTAGGACGTTCCAGAGCTGGGGAACCTCGTCGAGACGGGTCTTACGCAGAAACATGCCGACTTTGGTGACTCGAGGGTCGTCCTTGGTCGCCCACTTGGCTCCATTGGACTCGGCGTCGGTGAACATGGTGCGAAACTTGACCACGTTGAAGAGGCGTCCTCCCATGCCGACGCGCGGCTGGTAGAAGAAGAGCGGACCCTTCGAGGAGAGTTTGACCGCCAGAGCGACAAAAGGGAAGATCGGCAGGATGAGAAGCAGCCCGATGGCTGCGGCACCCAGACTGACGATCTGGCGGGTGAATTGCTGCGAGGGGAGAACGCGGAATCCTTCGCTGTAGAGGAAGCTGGAGGGACGTAGTCCGTCGAGCTGAATTTTGCCGTAGAGCCGCTCGCGCAGGGTGCCGTCTTCCTCCACGGCGATGCCCTGAAAGCGGAGCATGAGCAGTTCCTGCACGGGAAGCTCGCCGCGGCGGTGCTCCATGGCGACGATGATTCGCTGAACCAAGGGGTTGGCTTTGGCAATGCGTTCCAGCGTGTCGATCCAGACCTTCTTGCGCTCGGCGGGTTCCATCTGCAGGTCTTCCCAGGCGATGACCTCCATGCCAATGTCTGGACGGGAACGAATGGTTTCCACGATGGAGCGGGCGTAGTCTCCTGCGCCGAGGACGTAAACGCGCTCACGAAAGTATTTGTGTCCGCCGGCCCACTCGTAGGTGCGCCGCAGCAGAATGAGGCTGGGTGCAAGCAGGCTGAAGCCCACGACGTAGACATACGGGCCGATAGAGACATCTGGCTCGAAGAGTAGAAAGGCTGAGAGGATGAAGCAATCGAAGCCCAGAACGAGCAGGATGCGGAAGTAGATCTGTAGCCGCGCAGAGACGATTTGCGGCTCGTAGAGGTCAAAGTAGTAGGAGAGGATAAGGCTGACGACGGTGATGATGGCGATCTTCAGTCCGCCGTGTTCGTATTGCAGGGCGAGCGCCGCATCGGACGAGCCAAGCATGATGACCGTCGCAGCAATAAAACAGCCACTGACGACGCACGCCTCCGAGAGCAGGAGAACGATCATCCTCGTCGGGTAGTAAACGTTCAAAAACCGAATCATGGACTGGAACCCCTGTTACTCTGTTACCTTGTCATAGCCGTCGTATCCATAATAGCCTCCGGTGGCTGGCGGATTTTGTACCGCGTTGAGGACGAAGCCGAGAACTTTGGAGGCCTTCAACTCGGCGACGGCTCGCTGAGCGACCTCGAACTTTGTCGTACCGCCGCGAGCGATCAGCAGAACGCCGTCGCAGGCGCGGGCTAGATTGACTCCGTCGGAGACGAGATTGACCGGAGAAGAGTCGACGATGATCCAATCGAAGTGAGGCGAGGCGTCGGCGATCAGTCGCTCGAAGCGACGGTTGCCGGAGAGATCGGCGGCCTTGTCGCTGGCGTGGCCTCCGGGGATGAAGACCAGCGACGCAAGACCGGGAGGCAGTGGATGACCCGCCTCGCTGGGCTTGGGGCGCTGCATCACCTCGGTCAGCAGAGACTTGCCGGAGAGATATTCGGTGAGACCGGGGCCTTCGGGCGCGCCCAGCAGCTTGTGCAGTGTGGAGCGGCGCATGTCCCCGTCGATGAGCAGGACTCGACCAGACTTGTGTCGCGCCAGCGAGATGGCCAGGTTGACGGCGACAAAGCTCTTGCCCTCCTGGGGCATGCCGCTGGAGACGAGGATCGACTTCAGCGTGTTCAGGTCGCGAAACTCCTGCATACGCGAGCGCAGGCTGCGGAACTGCTCGACTGCGACTCCTCGCTGCTCAAGCGCGGGGAGTTGGCTCAGGACTGGCGTCCATGTGTATTCGACGATGTTGCTGAGGTCGATCAGGTCGCCGATGGGCGCGATGGCGATGGATGTGTCTTCGTCTGCTGAAACGGCGGTCTTGTCGATGGAGGCGACGGCGGACGCAACAGCAACCTGAGGCGCATCGAGCACAGCTGTCTTCGCGGACTGTGCAGGATTAGTCTCTGCGGCGATGCCGTTGGCGCGGTCCAGTTCGGCCTGACGAAGCGCTTCGTAGATCTTGCTCATCGTTCTTCCCTTCCTGCTTCTCGACCGGAGAGCAACGGAGATGCATGTGCTGGTTCGGTGGGGAATCCGCTGTGTGTGCTGGAGACCATGAAGGGCTGCGGGTCGAGGTCGAGATCCAGCGCGACGGCCTCGATCATCGACGCGGGAACCTCATGAACCTGATCGACGTAGGCCAGTATCAGCGAGTGTTCGCAGAGCAGGTTGATGATGCGGGGAATGCCTCGACTGGCGCGGTGAATGGCGGCGACGGCCTCCTCGGTAAAGATGCGCTCGTTGGTTCCGGCGATCAACAGTCGCTGCGCGATGTAGGCCGCCGTCTGCTCGGCGGTGATGGCGTGGGTGCGGGCCCACAGAGCGATGCGCTGGCGCAGTTGGCGGACGTCGGGGGCGCGGAGCTTTTCCTCCAACTCGGGCTGGCCGGAGAGAACGATCTGCACCAGCTTCTCGCTGGAGGTCTCCAGATTGGTGAGCAGGCGAATCTCTTCCAGCAGCTCCCACTCCAGATTCTGCGCCTCGTCGACCATGATGACGCAGGTCTCCTGACGGCGGAAGCGCTCGATCAGCCAGCGGTTGAGCTGGATCAGCATTCCCGACTTGGTGCGGTTCTGCACCGCGATGCCGAAGTCGGAGAGAATGAACTCCAGAAAGTCCAGCACGTCCAGACGCGGGTTGAAGACGAACGAACTGAAGACGCGACTCTGATCGAGCGAGCTGAGGGCGCGACGCAGAAGCGTCGTCTTTCCCGTGCCAACCTCGCCCGTCAGCACGATGAATCCTTTGTGCGCGCTGATGCCGTACTCCAGAGTGGCCAGAGCCTCGCGCGTGTGCGGCATCATATACAGGAAGCGCGGGTCCGGGCTGCCGGCGAAGGGATTGCTCTGAAGATGGAAGAAGCTCTTATACATAGTTATCGAGGCGCATCGGAAATCGGGTTCTGAGTGGGAGTTGCAGCCGTGGGCGGTTTGCGACTGAAGAACCGCTTCAGACGGGATCGATTATTCCGTTCGAGAGAGGCTACGTCCCCCGACCAGGCGATGACAGCTAGAGTGGGGAGTTTGGTAAAGGCCCAGATGTCGCGTTCGGTGCGCAGAGCCGTGTCCATGTACTCAAGCAGAGCGACGATCAGCAGACCGAATCCGAGTCCCGCGCCGAAGCCGCCCATGGCGAAGACGCTGCGTTTGGGATAGGTGGGTCCGTCGGGAAGATTGGCCTCGTCCAGTACGCGGAAGGTCTCGCCCTCCTGACGGTGTTCGAGGTCGGTGGCCATCTGCGACTGGTTGAGCTTGGACAGCAGGCTGTCGTACTGGGCCTGCGAGGTCTGCGCATCGCGGGTGAGTTCCTTGAATTGCTCTTCGATCTGCGGGCTGGACTGGATGCGTCCCTGATACTGCCGCACCTGCTGGCTGAGCTGCGCCTGCTCGACGCGCTTGGCCTGAATCCCCAGATCGGCGGAGTGAATGCGGGCACGCAGATCCTGTACGGAGGGCGAATCATTTTTGCTGGGCGCAATCGAGGTTGCGCCTGGAGCCGGGGCGGGCTGCGCCGCGATCTTCTTGCGCAGATCGGCGATCTTGCGGTTGATGGCGACGACGTCCGGGTAGTCTGCGGTGTAGTGCATGGAGAGATCGGTTTGCTGGGCGAGAAGTTCCTGCAACTGCCTCTCCTGCGCTGACTGCACGGCGGCGGTGGATCCAACGACGGGCGCGGCCTGCTGCTGCTGGGCGAGCATTGCCTCCATGTAGCTTTTATCCTGCTCCATGCGGCTGAGTGCCTGAGTTGCCGCCTCAAGCTGAGTGTTCAGTGTGGTGAGGATGTTGACGTTGTTGGCCTGATCTTCGGGCAGAGTTCCGAAGTTATGTTGCTGGAAGGCGGCCAGCTTGGCGTCCTGATCGTCGAGGACGGCCTTGGCGTTGTTGAGCTGCTCCTTGAGAAAGTCGGTGGTTCCCTCGGCGGCGGCCTCGCGAGAACGCAGGTTGGCTGCGGTGAAGAGCGAGGTGATCTCGGCACAGACCATCTGTGCGATGTGCGCGTCGTTGGCGGTGAAGGAGATCTCGAAGCCAGGAGCTCCATTGGCGCGCGCGAATCCGGTGGGCAGAGCCTTGATGTCGATATTCTTGCGCGCCAGATCGACCCGGTCGTCCATCGAGAGGTGTTGCGTGGCGTAGAGTCCGTACTTCTCCACCATGGGTTGAATGCTGGATCGACTCAGAATCTGCTCGTTCATCGAGGCCAGACGGCTGTTGATGTCCTCGGAGACGACCGGTTTGACCAACTCGTCGGGCACCTTTTGCTGGTCGATGAGGACGCTGGTTCTGGAGACGTACTGCGGCGAGATATACAAGGTAGCGGCGATGCCAGCGGCCGAGAGCAGAATCGCAGGCAGAGCAAATAACCACCAGCGATGCTTGAGGATGGCGAGATAGTCGTCGGCGTTCAGCGGGCGATGGCCTAGCATGAATACTCCTTACTGACGTCCAAGGTGAATCGACCCGGGCGAATAGGTCAATCCGAATCCAGCGGACTGCGTGAGGCCGCTAAAGAAATCGACGGCAGGCGCAGTTCCTTGATTGGACTGGTTTCCTATTGTATAGCTGACATAGGCAGAAAGATTGTGCACGACGGCGCGCGAGACCTGTCCTCCGACGACAGTGGTGTGGAAGGTGAAGGGAAGCGAGCCTGCCATGGGCAGGTTACTGGTGTGGCTGTAGGCCACCGTGCCAGCAAAGAGCCAGGCTCGGTCGAAGGTGCGGCTGGTGGAGAAGCTGACGCTGTCTGAGGTCGATCCGCCGACCACTCCATAGCCTCCGTTGGTGCTGCGTACATAAGCCAGCGAGGTGCGGGCGTACTGTCCGGCATAGTTGACCGAGGAATCGACGAAGGCGTTGAGCGAGTGCGAGTCTACAGAGGAGTTGATGCTGATCCACTGCGGGCCTGCCGAGAGGCTCATGCCTAGCTTGCGGGTGAACTGATGACTGTACTGCGCGCTTACGGTCTGGCTGACGAAGCCCGGTTCTTTGATGCCGAAGTTGTTGCCCGAGTATGTGTAGTTGGCGTAGGAGTAGGTGCCGCTGACGGAGTTACGCGCATCGATGCGGTGCATCAGACCAAGGCTTCCCGTCTCGCTGCCGTTGTCCAGACCGGCGTTGCTTCCGGTGGCAGAGCCGATGACGTCGCTGAGAAAGTACGAAGCGGCGTAGGAGCCGGAACCCTGTAGGGCGGTCTTGCCGGTGAGTTGGCGTTGAACGCTGAGGGATGCCGTGTTGGAGAGGCGATTGGAGTAACCAGTGAGTACTCCCTGACCCGTGTCTGCGCCGACCTGCACCGGGGTAACTCCCAGATCGCCGACGCCGGGGACTCCGGAGAGTCCGGTCGATGCGGTTCCCGGCATGTAGCTGACCGAGTCGGAGAGGACGAAGTTCCATCGTCCCGCGTTGACGACCTGAGACATGGCCAGATTCATATAGCTATATGACGGCTGGTTGGAGGAACTCCATGTGCGTCCGGTGTTGAAGATCATACTGAAAGGATCGTTCTTGCTGTTGGTGATAAAGGCCAGATCTCCGCTGAGGCTGGTTCCAGCCTGAACCCCGGAGGAGTTGCCGAAGTTGTTCGAGGAGAGGATCTCCGAGACGCTGATGGCATATTGCAGAGAACCCGCCATGGTGGGCAGAGCAAAGCCGAGGGAGGGCGGCGCGGCGGCAGGAACCGCCTGTGCGTCGGCGTGGATCGCTCCCAGAGACAGCAGTAGAAGTGCAGAGAAGCGGATCGCAACAGACCTAGCCGCGGCTGGTGTCGCGACAGAAGAGACGAATTGGGAAGTGCGCTGGAGAGTATTCATTTTAGGGGACCACGATCGTGTCATTGGGAACCAGAGAGACGCCCTGCATGTCTCCTGTTTTTACAGCCTTGTTGTAATCGAAGGAGATCTTCTGCTGTTTGCCCGGATCGCCGCGCAGGATATAGACGCGCTTGCGATTGGCGTAAGGGGTGAGGCCTCCGGCGGATGCGATGGCCTGTAGGATCGTCATTCCCGGCGTGATGGCCAGTGGGCCAACGTGCGCAACCTCTCCGAGCAGGAAGACATGTTTACTGTTTACGGCCAGAACGCTGACATCAACCACCGGGTCGGTAACAAACTGCTTGAGGCGGGCAGTGATGTCGGCAGCCAGTTGCATGGGAGTGAAGCCGGCGGCCTGAGTGTCCCCGATCAGCGGAAGGGTAATCTTTCCGTCGGGGCGCACTGGAAGAGTCACCGAGAGGGTGGGTTCCTTCCAGACCGCGATCTGAATCGAGTCGTCCGCGCCGATGACGTAGTTGGCGGAGACAGAGGAGGGATCGACGGAAGGAGACGGTTTTGGCTCGGTTGCAGGAGTCGCGACCGGAGCGGCGCTGAGCACGGGCCTGGCGGCGGGCTGCTGGGCCTGCCCGACGACGAGCGTCGGGAGAAGGAAGATCGAGAGTAGAGAGGAACGAATGAGTGTCATTTTTCTGGTCGATTCCATAATCGTTCTGTCGATTCGTTTAGACTGCCCAACGGCGATGCTCGTAATACCGATGTAGGGTTCAACTTCGTGGTCACAAAAGCGCTATCGCAGGACTCTAGTTGAAGAACAATGCATATGCAATGCCAAATCGTGTAAGAGTTTCAATGTGCAGATTCTTCTTGGATGCCCTAAAAGGAAAGAAGACGCACCCGAGGCGATTTTATACCGTTGCACGCTAGGCTAGCGTGCTCTGATCAGTCATGCCTCTAGTTTTCCTTCGGCCAAAGCTGTAGGAAGATGAGGAGAGTAGGCGCTATTTGATAGGCAATGCGCAAAATGTTTTCCACTTATGTACGCAAAATATTTCCCCTTTTCAAGGAACGTATTCGATCCTGCGGGGGCCTCGCCTCTGCAAAAGACCCCGCTGGGGATGGATTGGGCGGGATCTTCTCTTCTAATGAGGGCTTCCGATTATGCCGATAGAAGCGCAGGAGGCTGGTGTAGAGTAGATGGATTGCTGGAGCAAGGCGCAGATGTTCTATTGCTTCTCTGGCTTGGAGTGCGATAATGCGATGGGTCTTAGAATTGTTAGGTAAAGAAAATTGCCAGGTGAAGACCGCGTGAAGTCGAATCCAATGGACACGATCGCCGAGGCTATTCCGCCTTCCGCTCTCTCTTTGAGCGGGCCATGGGTGCTGCTCGCTGCGCTGCTGGTGCTGCTCTACCACCACATTGCGGTGAAACTGGTGACGGACTGGGCCGAACTCCCGGATTTCTCGCACGGTTTTCTGATTCCCTTTTTCGCCGCCTTCCTGCTGTGGGATAAGCGCGTCCAGTTGCGCAACACCGTGATCGCTCCAAGCTGGGGCGGTGTCTGGATGGTTGCCCTCGGCCTCTTTGAGTTGCTGCTGGGCGTCTTTGGAGCGGATCTCTTTCTCCAGCGAACCTCGTTTGTGCTGCTGGCGGCGGGGGTGGTGTGGACGCTGCTGGGCCGAGCGATGCTGGGCCGGGTCAAGTTCGTTCTCCTCGTGCTGCTGTTGGCGATTCCTCTGCCGACGATTCTCTTCAACCAGATCACTTTTCCTCTACAACTGCTGGCCTCTCGCTTTGCCAGCGACCTGCTTCCTCTGGCTGGAGTTCCGGTGCTGCGCGAGGGCAATGTGATCCAGCTTCCAGCGATGCAGTTGGAGGTTGCCGAGGCCTGTAGCGGGATTCGTTCGCTGATGAGCCTCTTCACGGTTGCGGTGATCTACGGATATTTTCTGGAGCGAATCACCTGGAGACGTCTGGTTTTGGCAGTGGCCTCGCTGCCGATTGCAGTAACGGCCAACGTGGCGCGCATCTTCGGCACTGGACTCTGTGTGCAGTACTGGGATCCGGACAAGGCGATGGGCTTCTTCCATGAGTTCTCCGGCTGGCTGATGTTTCTGGTCTCGCTGGTCTGTCTCTATCTGGTGCATCGGGCGATGGCGCTGGTTGTCCGGGAGAGGAGACCCACGGCATGAACAATGCACGGAGGTTGTCTTCTCAAATCCAGCCATCACAACTCCAGTCCGCTCGATTCTGGGCTGTGGTTCTGCTGATGGCCTCTGCGGCTCTGTTGCTGTACCGGCGCGGCGATGTGGATCGTGTTTTGCCTAGTCGTCCGCTGAGCGAGTTGCCTGCGACGATTGGTCCGCGCACGGCGACCGACATTGTCATGGATGCCGAGGTCTTGCAGGTTCTGGGCAAGGGAGACTTCCTCAATCGGCTGTACACGCCGCAGATTCAGGGTGCGACGGACTCTGCGGGCCTAGGGCAGGCTACCGGCAGTGCGGCAGAGGTAGGAGACCGCGCGCCGATTGGACTCTTCATCGGATACTTTCCCACGCAGCGCACGGGACAGTCGATCCACTCTCCCCAGAACTGCCTGCCCGGTGCGGGATGGACCTTCCAATCCTCAGGGGTGACCGAGCTGATTGACGACTCGGGCAAGAGATCGCAGGTCGGCGAGTACCTCATCAGCGATGGACGTTCGACGCAAGAGGTTCTCTACTGGTACCAGATGCACGGACGCAGCATTGCGGGGGACTACAAGGCGAAGTTGTATACTTTGGCCGACTCGATTCGTCTGGGACGCACGGATGCGGCTCTGGTTCGCATCATTACTCCGGTGTTGCCGGGGGAGGAGCGCATTGCCGCGCATGAGCGCGTGGTGCGCTTTGCCGAACAGATAACTCCACTTCTTCCGGCGTATGTTCCGAACTGAGTTTGGGGAGACTGTAACGCGGTTGGTATGAAAATGACTGATGGTGGGGAATAATTGCAGGAGCGGAACAGCGAGAAAGATGAGGAGTACGCCCATGTTTGATCGACGCAAAGAGCAGGTTGTCCGGATTCTGGCGGTTGCAATGGTATCGCTTACATTGGTTTTCACCTCTGGCTGTAATCGCGATCCAAATGTGCGCAAGCAGAAGTATCTGGAGAGCGGCAAGCGCTATGAGGACAGCGGCAAGTACAAAGAGGCCTCAATCCAGATCTCCAACGCCCTGAAGGTGGACAAGAACTACGCCGACGCACACTACGAGATGGCAAAGATCTACCTGAAGATGAACAGCGCTTCGCAGGGCTATCGTGAGCTGCTGCGGACGGTGGATCTAAGCCCGACGAATCTGAAGGCGCGTATCGATCTGGGCAATCTGTTGCTGGCCGGGCATGCTGTGGATCGTGCGCAGGATCAGGCCAACGCTGTGCTGGCGATCAATTCCAACTATGCTGATGCGTATGCACTCGAGGCGGGCATTGCACAGGCCAAGGGAGACAACGCTGCTGCGATGAAGGACATTCAGCGCGCCATTCAGATCGATCCCAACCACGCGACCTACCACACTGCATCGGCGTTGTTGCAGTCCGGCAATCCGGCCAACGAGTCTGCGGTCGAGGCCGAACTGGGCAAGGCCGCCTCGCTCGATACCAAGGACGCGACGCCGCATCTGGTACTGGCTGCGCTGCTGGCGAAGAAGAACGATCTGCTGGGTGCGGAGCAGCAGTACCTGACGGCGATTTCAATCGCACCGCAGAATCTACAGGCCCGCGCTTCGTTGGCAGGACTCTATCTCCACGTTGGCAACAAGTACAAGGCAGAGCAGACGCTGCGTCAGGCTGTCGTCGATACGCCTGACAGCGAAGAGGCCGCGGCGTTGCTCCAGCAGTTCTACGACAAGACCGGGCAGCTTGATCGCGCCGAGTCTGCCTTTGCCGAACTGACGGCAAAGAATCCCAAAAGCTTCGCCATCAAGATGACCTACGCGCGGGTTCTCTTCGGAAGACGGAACTTTGCCAAGGCAAGTTCGGTCGCAGCGGAGTTGTCCAAGAATAACGCTGGCAATCCTCAGGTACAGACGCTCAACGCGCTGCTTCTGTTGAACACCGGAAAGATCGACGACGCGCTCTTGTTGCTGCAGAAGGCGGTCAAGGACAACCCGAATAATGCGCAGACGCAGTTGTTGCTGGCGCGGGTTGCGGGTTCCAAGGGAGACCTTGCTACCGCCGAGACATGCCTGCAGACAACGGCAAAACTGAGTCCTGGAAATCTGGAGGCAGCCAGCGGACTGGCCGAGATCGCCATGCAGCGCAAGGACGCAGGCATGCTAATCGATGTCGCCAACAAGACGATTCAGCAGCATCCCGAGTTTGTCGAGGCGTACCTGTGGCGCGGTTCGGCCGAGGCCAGCCGCAAGGAGTACGACAAGGCTGAGGCGGACTATCAGACGGTGGTAAAGAATGCCCCCGACAACCCGACAGCGTATCTCGATCTGGGCCTGCTGCGCATCTCTCAGGGACACGCTGCCGAGGCCAAGGCGATGTTGCAGAAGGCGCTGGACAAGGATCCCAACTCGATGCGCGCGCTTGGCCTGCTGGTCTCCTACGACATGCAGGAGAAGCAACCAGCCAAGGCGTTGGCTCGCTTGCAGGCGCAGATCGCAAAGGTTCCCGGCAACGGCAGCTTCTACGCCGAGTTGGCCGCGCTGCAACTACAGACCAAGGACTTCAAGGGAGCGACGGCCAGTTCGCAGCGAGCGATGCAGTTGAATCCGTCCGATCCAGGAGCGGTACGGGTCTACACTCAGGCCGAGGTCGCACAGGGCGAGATTGATCCGGCGATTGCCACATGGATGAAGTGGATTGGGTCGCACCCGACTGACGCGAACGCAATGCAGATTCTGGGCTCGCTTGAGGAGTCCAAGGGCGATGTGGCGAAGGCGATGGAGGACTACAAAAAGGCCCTGCAGGTCGATTCAAACAGCGCGGTTGCGGCCAACAATCTGGCCTACCTGATGATCGAGAACGGCCAGAACGTGGACGTGGCGCTGACCTTAGCGCAGACTGCGCGTCGCCTGATGCCGGACTCGCCGCAGACCGCCGATACACTGGCCTGGATCTACTACTACAAAGGCAATTACGGCGCGGCGCGCGACCTGCTGGAGGGTGCGTTGAAGACCTCGCCGGACAGCGCTTCGATGCACTTCCATCTGGGCATGACCTACGGCAAGCTCTACGACAAGGCCGACGCACAGCAGCACCTGAAGAAGGCTGTTGCGCTGGCACCTAACACCAAGACAGCGAAGGACGCCAGCGATGCTCTAGCCAAGTTAGGCTAGGTCGTATCGACATATACACGTTGCTTTGTGACGCTGCTGTTGCCTCTCTTTTGTTTGTCATTCCGCAGCGTAGCGGAGGAATCTGCTTTTGCCGTTGCGGTTGTCTTTGCCGTTGTCTTTATAGTATTTCCCCCCAA
>JARLFY010000094.1 GCA_031296325.1 Acidobacteriaceae bacterium
GGGGAAATACTATAAAGACAACGGCAAAGACAACCGCAACGGCAAAAGCAGATTCCTCCGCTACGCTGCGGAATGACAAACAAAAGAGAGGCAACAGCAGCGTCACAAAGCAACGTGTATATGTCGATACGGCCTAGGCTGATAGAATGCGCCTTTGGCGCTTTACCGGCAAGGCAACGCAAGGGCAAGAACAACAGCAAGAACACCCGGCGCAAGCTTTGTCCCTCTCACCCATCGCAATACGACACTGCAATGAATGGAGCACCCGGCAGTTTAGGCAAGAGTGCAGACCGTAGCAGCGCGAATGAAATGCGGGGATTCTTCGCTTCGCTCAGAATGACAAACAGGCCTTTTCCTCAAAACAAAAGATGATTCTGCTCTTTGCCTGCTTCAACCGAGGCGGTCGAGCATCTCGTGCGGGGTGAGGCGGATGCAACTGAAGATGGGGAAGTCCTTCAGGGTGTACAGGCTGATCTCGGTCTCGCGGAGCTGCTGGACGAGGTCGAGGAAGTCCTCGGGGAAGTTGGTCTCGAAGGCTACGACGAACTCCTGATCGTCCAGGCCAAAGGAGTAGGTTGTGTTGAGCTTGACCCGCGGGTAGAGCAGGCCGATGCGGATGTGTTCGTCCATCAGGCGCTTGCGCTCCGCCATGGAGAGGAGATACCACGGGCGCGTCTTCCAGAAGGGATAGATGAAGATGTACTTCTGTCCGCCGGGACGAATGGCTCCGCGACCCTCGCCCTCGCTCTCGTCGGGGCGCCCGATCTGATACTGCGAGCGCTTGGTCATGGCGAGGAAGTTGTGCGGCGTAGAGAGGTAGCCGCCGAGCGGAGTGCGCAGAAGTTCAGAGCGCATCTGGTTCAACTCGTCGACCGCGTAGCCGATGGTCCAGACGCAGAAGTCCACGTCGCCGCGCGTGCCGATGGTGGAGTAGGTGAGCGAGAGGAACTCTCCGGGCTTGTTCCAGCGGTTGAGGACGGCGATGAAGGCGGCTTTGTGTGCGGCCCGCTCGTCGTCCGGCAGACGACGCCACTCGGGCAGGAGTTTGTAGAAGCTGAAGCAGACGATCTGACGCTTTGCGGGCGTAGGAGCCGCATCGTGCGCGACGGTGGGATGCGAGACGACGGAGTTCTGCGGTGGAGTTTGCTCGGCCATGGGTCGATTGTCTCTCGAATGGGGCAGGATGGCAAAGGCAGTGTGCGCATGGTCACAGAAAAGGGGATCTGTCACGGGCTTTTCATTATGAATTTATAGGAAAATTTATTGATTTTTCTGTTCATTTTGAGGCGTATGCGGTTGTATGCTGAACCGTGGCGCCATGTCGCCTTATTGTTTTCCTGAAGTTTGCGCTGAATTGCCGTTGCTATGTATATCAGGATTATTGGAGTGCGCCGATGAAGGCCGCGAATCTGGTTGGGATGAATACCGAGGTGCGGCTGTCGACGCCGGATGAAGCGACGGACGAAATGCCTGCATTCCCCAGACCGGAGTCGTCGGAGGTCGTCGTGCTTGAGACTCGGCAGAAGAGTTGTGGCGCACATGAGATAGCTCGCGACTCGGCGCAACTGAAGCTGGCCGGAACGTTGATCTCGCAGGCGAGCAAGGGCAGCGACGTGCGTTTCGAGAAGGTGGCGTCGCTGCGTCAGGCGATCAAGGCTGGGAAGTTCCACGTCTCCGCAGGGGAGGTGGCGGAGAAGCTGGTGGACGATATGCAGACGATGAAGTTTGGCAATCTGTGAGTGTGTATGTCTCCGCGCTCAACTATGAACAACGCCTTTGGGCTGGAGTCGTAATTGGGTTGGAGCGTGATGGGACAGGGCTGCGGCAAAGGATTCATCGTATCTTTGCAAAACTGTGCTTGTAGATGAATTATGCTGATCTGGGCTAGGCCAGAGGAATTTGGCGCTGGCCGGAGGAATTGCGGATTGAGTCAGACGATTTTTGTGCTGGAAGACGATGCGGACATTCTGCGGTTGATCCAGTTTCATCTGGAGGCGGCGGGGTTTACGGTGCGGACGTATGCGGCGATGGGGCAGATTGTGGCGGATGCGGAACGAGAGCCGCCTGCGCTGTTTCTGCTGGACATTATGGTTCCCGGCGGAGACGGTCTGGATCTTTGTCGCAGACTGCGCAAGAATCCGGCGTTGAGCACGGTGCCAATCATCTTTCTGACCGCGCGGGCCGCGGAGAACGACCGCGTCCTTGGGCTGGAACTGGGCGCCGATGACTACATCACCAAGCCGTTTGGAACGCGCGAGCTGGTGGCCCGAGTCAAGGCCGTGTTGCGTCGATTTGAGCGGCCCACTGCGCCTTCGGTGGTCAAGTTCGAGTCGGTGGAGATCGATGCCAACGCAATGCAGTTGCGCGTGGACGGCGAGTTGGTGACGACGACGGCGACGGAGTTTCGCCTGCTGGATTATCTGGCTCGGCATCCCGGGCGCGTCTTCAGTCGCGACCAGTTGCTGGATGCGGTCTGGGGCGACGCTCGCTTCGTTACGCCGCGCTCGGTCGATGTGTATGTGCGCCGCATTCGCGAGAAGATCGAGGAAGATGCGGAGACGCCGCGCTATCTGAAGACAATGCGCGGGGCGGGCTATCGCTTTGAGCTGCCCAAGGCCGTGCTGGCGTAGGCGCGGAGGCGAGACGGCATGAGGCGAAGTCTTTTTCTGGCGATTTATTTAAGAATCTTACTGGTAATGCTGCTGGCGTTTGCACCGTTTTACAGTGTCATCCGTCCTGCCGTTAGCTCAGGCGGAGTGCTTTGGGGAGCGGTCTTCGAGGTCGCCGGATTAGCGGGAGTGTTGGCTCTGGCGATGGCGCACTTCCTGCGGCGAGCGATGGCTCCGCTACAGGCGATGGTCGAGAAGATTCCCGATAAGGCGCTGACTCTCGAAGAGCTGGAACTACAGCCGTACAGCGCATTCGACGATCTGGCGGGAACGATTGCGGGAGTTTCCATCAAGGCGCAGGGCGCGTTGATGGAGGCTTCGGAGAGCAAGCGGGAGTTGGAGGCGCTGCTCGACTCGATGCAGGATGCGGTGGTCGCGGTTGATGGGGGCGGTCGGATTCAGTGGGCCAATCAGAGGATGCGGCGGCTGGTCTCCAGCGTGAACTCGGGCGGCGCAAGTGTGAGCGCGGCTGCGGTGGCCAGCGCGGTGCGGGTGGGGCATGCGCTGGTGCAGACGGTTCGCGACCCGGAGTTGCTGGGGTGTGTGAAGGCTGCGCTGGACAAGCGAGAGATCTGCGAGCGTAAGACCACTTTGCTGGTTCCGGGACGGATCTTCGAGGTGAGCGCTTCGCCGATGCCGGCGGGAGGCGCAGTCGCCGTACTGCACGACATTACGCGGATCGAAGAGGTCGAGCAGACGCAGAGGGACTTTGTGGCGAACGTCTCGCATGAGCTGCGCACCCCGCTGACTTCGATCAGCGGCTACGTGGAGACGCTGCTCGACCACGAGAAGTTGAGTCCCGTGGCGCAGGAGTTTCTGGGAACGATTCTGAAGAATGCGTCGCGCATGAGCCGCCTGACTGAGGATCTGCTGACGATGGCGCGGGTGGAGTCGCACGAGACAGAGCTTCATCCGCGGAGGGTGCGGGCCGACGCACTGGTCAAGGATGCGGTGGAGACGATGCGCGGTCTGGTGCAGGACGATGAGGCGGTGGTCGAGATCGGCGAGACGACCGAGGCAGAGGTCTTTGCAGACGTGGACTCGATGGTGCAGGTGCTGGGAAATCTGATCGAGAACGGGATCAAGTACGGGCAGGCCAAGGGATCGGCGCAGAGCCGTGTGGTGGTTAGTGCGCGCGTGATTGCGGAGCCGGTCGGATGCGTGGAGTTCAGTGTGCGGGACTTTGGCGCGGGGATCTCGTCGGTGCATCTGACCCGGATCTTCGAGCGGTTCTATCGCGTGGACAAGGCGCGCTCGCGCGATTCGGGAGGCACGGGGTTGGGGCTGGCCATTGCGCGACACATGGTGGAGATGCAGGGGGGGACGATTCGCGCCGAGAGCGATTTGGGCGCGGGAAGCGATTTTCTGGTGCGGTTGCCGCGAGTGCAGAGCGTTTCGGAGTAAGGTTGCTGTAGGAATAACTGTTCCGCTTCATCTTGATTTTATTGCGATGTAATCACCCCGTAACAATTGCGCGGCAAACTGGATGAGTACGCACAAGGACGG
Source organism: Acidobacteriaceae bacterium (assembly GCA_031296325.1). GTDB lineage: Bacteria > Acidobacteriota > Terriglobia > Terriglobales > Acidobacteriaceae > Edaphobacter. The sequence continues at coordinate 4,176 of JARLFY010000094.1, forward strand.
GTTCTAGCCTGCGGGATTGTTATGCAGGACTGGGCGCGCCTATATTGAGGGGGAACGAGTGAAACTGAACATTGTTGCAGCAGGATTGTTGGCGATGGTTGCGGCTACGGCGGGCGCACAGAATATTACAGCGGCGGGAGCTACGTTCCCTTACCCGATCTACAACAAGTGGTTTACCGAGTACAACCATGAACACCCGAATGTGAAGATCAACTATCAGTCGATCGGTTCGGGCGGCGGAATTCGTCAGGTATCGGACGGTACGGTGGACTTCGGCGCCAGCGATGGCCCGATGAACGACGAACAGCTCTCCAGCGCCAAGGTCAAGGTGATGCATGTTCCGACCGTGTTGGGCGCGGTGGTTCCGGTCTACAACCTTCCCGGCGTCAGCAAGCCGCTGAACTTCTCCGGCGACGTGATTGCAGACATCTATCTGGGCAAAATCACCAAGTGGAACGACGCGCGCATCGTGCGGGACAACCCCGGCGTCAATCTGCCCGGCTCGTCGATTCTTCCGGTCTATCGTTCGGATGGCAGCGGAACGACGTACATTTTTACCGACTACCTGTCGAAGATCAGCTCGGAGTGGGCGGGACGCGTGGGCAAGAATACCTCGGTGAAGTGGCCGACGGGAATTGGCCAGAAGGGCAACGAGGGCGTGGCCGGAATGGTTCGCCAGTCGCCTAATTCGTTTGGCTATGTCGAGCTGATCTATGCGCTCTCCAACCACATGGAGTACGGTGCGGTAAAGAACGCTGCGGGCAAGTTCCTACAGGGTTCTCCGGCGGGCGTGACGGCTGCGGCTGCGGCTGCGGCAAAGACGATGCCGGCGGACTATCGCGTATCGATCACCAATGCTCCGGGTGCGACCTCGTATCCGATCTCCAGCTTTACCTGGCTGCTGATCCCGACCCACTTCAACGACGCATCGAAGGGCGTTGCAGTGAAGGGCTTCCTGGCCTGGATGCTGGAGCACGGCGAGAGTGAAGCCACCAGCATGGGCTATGCTCCGCTTCCGGTGCAGGTGCAGACGATGGTCAAGCGTACGATTACAACCATCAAGTAGACTGTGAGTGTCGAGCGGGCGGAAGGACTTTCGTCCGCTCGACATGTTTTTTTGATGGATGCGCTCGTTGAAGCAGGCTGGCCTATATAAAGTGCAGATTCACGGTTCTGAGCTTCGTCCAGAAGTGAGATTTTCAAAGTCACTCGGCGAAGTTTAACGATTATGATTTGTTTGTAGCGATAAATATCAGAAGATTAAAAGTGACCCCATCGTCCATGTCGATTGAGAGAGAGCCAGAGTCTTCGATGCCACTGAGTGAGACTATTCCGCAGATGGATTCGTCTACGCCGTCGGCGAAGGCGACTCCGCTTCAAGCGCCCGCGATTCTGAACTTTGTTACGGCTGCCGAGTCGGTTGACGAGGAGAGAGATCCTTCGCCGATCCGCCAGTATCTGAGCACCTGCGGCAATGGCGCGTTTGCGGACAAAACCTTTGCATCGGTGATGTTGATCTGCGCACTGAGCATCTTCGCGATTGTGTTGTTTATCTTTACCATTCTAGTGGCGCGCTCACGTCCGAGTCTGGCGCAGTTTGGCTTTGGCTTCTTTACGCGCTCGGCGTGGGATCCGGTCTCGGGAGACTTTGGCGCGTTACCCTTCATCTTTGGGACGCTGGCGACCTCGCTGCTGGCGCTGGCGATGGCGGTGCCGCTGGCTCTGGGGGTTGCGATCTTTCTCTCCGAACTTTGTCCTGCGAAGCTGCGCGCTCCGATCTCGTTTTTGACCGAACTGCTGGCGGCGATTCCCAGCGTGGTCTATGGACTTTGGGCGGTCTTTGTTCTGGTTCCGATCATGCGCGACCAGTTGGGGCCGTTTCTCTACAAGATTCTGGGGTGGACGGGGTTCTTCGAGGGATCGAACTTCGGCGTGGGGCTGCTGACGGCCAGCATAATTCTGGCGATCATGATTCTTCCGATTATCTCTTCGATCACTCGTGACATTATGCAGGCGGTTCCGACCTCGCAGCGGGAAGCCGTTCTGGCGCTGGGAGCCACGCGCTGGGAGATGATTCGCACCGGAGTTCTGCGCAATGCGCGTATCGGAATTGTGGGCGCGATCATCCTCGGACTGGGGCGCGCGTTGGGAGAGACGATGGCGGTGACGATGGTGATTGGCAACCATCCCGACATCTCGAAGAGCCTGTTTGCGCCGGGCTACACGCTGGCCAGCGTGATCGCCAATGAATTTTCGGAAGCGACCGGCGACATGTATCTGAGCGCGCTGATCGAGATTGGGCTGGCTCTGTTTATTGTGACGATTATTGTGAATGCGATTGCGCGCGCGCTGGTTTGGGCGGTGACGCGCGGCGCTCCGGCGAGGGTGCACTAGATGAGCGCGAATCCGATTCAAAATCCGACTCCGAACACCGAGGATCAGGGACAGTTGCGCCCGCCGATGAACTTTCAGACGCGTCGGATGCGGGCGAACTCGATATGGCGGTATGTGGTCAATAACCTGATGACCGGTCTTGCGGTATTGAGCACGGTGCTGGTGGTAGCGCCGCTGGTTGCGATTCTGGTGTATCTGATCTACAAGGGCGCAAGCTCCCTGAATCTTGACTTCTTTACCCATATTCCGGCTCCAGTGGGCGAGGTCGGCGGTGGCATGGCGAACTCCATTGTGGGTTCGGCAATTGTGCTGGTGCTGGCGAGTTCGATGGGAATTCCGGTGGGAATAGCGGCGGGCGTCTACTTGGCCGAGTATGGACGGGGCAAGACTCTGGCGATGGCAATTCGCTTCACCGCAGACGTGCTGAACGGCATTCCTTCGATCGTGATGGGCATTGCGGCTTACTCGCTGATCGTGATGCGGCAGATGCATTTCTCGGCGTTCTCGGGCGGTGTGGCGCTGGCGATCATGATGGTGCCAACGATTACGCGCACGACCGAAGAGATGCTGGCGACGGTGCCTCATTCGATCCGCGAGGCGGCGTTGGGCTTGGGCGTTCCAAAGTGGCGGACGGTGGTTTCGGTAAGTCTGCGTACGGCCTCCCCAGGAATTATTACTGGGTGTATGCTTGCCTTTGCGCGTGTTGCGGGAGAGACGGCGCCGTTGCTGTTTACCGCGTTTGGCAACCAGTTCTGGAGCTTCAAGCTGAATGAGCCGATTGCGGCTCTGCCGTTGCAGATCTATGTTTACGCCATCTCGCCGTATGACGAGTGGCACAGGTTGGCATGGGCGGGAGCGCTGGTGCTGATTTTAATGATTATGGTGTCGGTGACGCTGGTACGCATCTATGCGGGCCGCGGCGTACTGAAGGGGGCAAGCTAAGTGGGAGTCGGCATCGACGTAGAGCACCTGAATGCGTGGTATGGATCAACGCACACGCTACAGGACATCAACCTGAATATTCCGGCGAATCATGCGACGGCGCTGATCGGGCCTTCGGGCTGCGGCAAGAGTACGTTTGTCCGCTGCCTGAACCGGATGCATGAGACCAACCCCATCGCGCGCGCAACTGGCGTGGTGAAGATGGGCGAAGTGGACATCTACATGGACGCCTCGCCGGTGGAGATTCGTCGCCGCGTTGGCATGGTCTTCCAGCGGCCCAATCCGTTTCCCACCATGTCGATCTACGACAACGTGGCTAGCGGACTGAAGCTGAATGGATTCCGCAACAAGGCCATTCTGGATGAAACGGTCGAGCGCAGTCTGAAGGCCGCAGCGCTGTGGGAAGAGGTCAAGGACGACCTGAAGAAGAAGTCTGGCGCGAGCTTGTCCGGCGGACAACAGCAGCGTATGTGCATCGCTCGCGCGTTGGCGGTTGATCCCGAGGTGTTGCTGATGGACGAGCCTGCTTCGGCGCTCGATCCGGTCTCGACGTCCAAGATCGAGGATCTGATCTTTCAATTGAAGAGTCAGTATACGATCGTAATCGTGACCCACAATATGCAGCAGGCCGCGCGCGTGGCGGAGAATACGGGCTTCTTTCTGAACGGCAAGATGGTCGAGTTCAGCTCGACCGACATGATCTTTACCAATCCGAAGGACAAGCGGACGGAAGACTACATCACGGGGAGGTTCGGCTGATGGCGACTCGCATCAAGTTTCAGCTAAACCTCGACGAACTGAAGGAACGGTTGCTGATGATGGCGGGAATGGCCGAGCAGGCAATTCAACGCTCCATCGAAGCCTATCGCACGCGCGATCTATCGATCTGCGAACTAGTCTTTCGCTCTGAGCCGGCGATCAATCGCCTGGAGCGCGAGATCGATCAGCTTGCACTCGATCTGTTGGCGATGGAGCAGCCGATGGCCATCGACCTGCGCTTTATCCTCTCGGTGATTCGCATCAACGCCGATCTGGAACGCGTGGGCGATCAGGCGGTCAACATCGCGGTACGAGTACGCGAGATGGGCGCGTTCGCCAATATTGATCTTCCGGTAGACATTCCACGGCTCGCCTCTCTCTCCTCGGCGATGGTACGCAAGGCGCTACAGGGATTCATCGAGGCGAATGCGGAGCTGGCGCAATCGGTGCTGGCGATGGACGATCAGGTCGATGAGATGAATGACGCCGCCTTTACCGCGCTGAGTTCGCTGATCCGAGAGAAGCCGGAGCTGACGCCGCAATGCCTGAACGCGCTGATCATCGCGCGCAATCTGGAACGCGTGGGAGACCATGCAACCAACATCGCCGAAGACGTCATCTTCTGGGTGCGCGGAGCCGACGTCCGCCACAAAAGCAGCGTGGCTTAGTTCGCGCGATTTGTCTGCACTGTTACCTGATTCCCATTCATCGCGCAATTTTAGCGATGGATGGGAATTTTTGCGAACGCTCGAATCTGTATCGATATATAGTGGTCGGACATATTGACGCTTGCGCGAAGGCTATAGTGCGGGCCTTCAGCCCTTGTCTTCGTGCTGAACTTTTACCTAGGGCGTCTCGACCTATACACGTTGCTTTGTGACGCTGCTGTTGCCTCTCTTTTGTTTGTCATTCCGCAGCGTAGCGGAGGAATCTGCTTTTGCCGTTGCGGTTGTCTTTGCCGTTGTCTTTATAGTATTTCCCCCCAA
>JARLFY010000023.1 GCA_031296325.1 Acidobacteriaceae bacterium
ACGTAGTATTGTTTGAGCCTGCGGCTGCATTGATTGTGGTGTTTTCCCTGCATATGCTAGAGTTTGCTGCGCCGACCAAAGGATCCGCATACCCCGTCTGATCGATGATGATCTGTCCATAGAGATTGGATTGCCTGCCGAGTCCGGTATAAAAAGTGGAGGTATAGATTGGGGCACTGGTGGTGCCACTGTTAGGTAGTTCGTTGATGTACCAGCGCGATGTGGCCGTTTGACTAGATACATAAACATTGTTACTGCTATCGATGGCAATGGCATCGGCGCTGATTCCTGCCAGATACCCCGTAGCGGTGGAGCTGGGGGTTGAGGTTCCGAGTCCAGTCGGTGTGATTTCAACGATCGGAGCTTCGCCGGATGTGGCAGTGTTGTAGTAACTGGAAGCCCATACGTTCCCTAGGGTATCAATGGCGAGGTTGCTGTCTCCCCGGCTATCGTTGATCGTAAAGGCTCCAGATGCAGTTGCGGGATTCCAGCCAGCGGTTGTGGATAGCGTCCCCGAAGTTACCGGTGCAAGAACCACCTGTCCTGCTGCATTAAGCGCCGTGATAGATCCGGCAGACGAGACGGTATTTGTAAGCGCCGTCCAAACATTACCCGAGCCATCGACTGCTACGCTTCCTACATAAACGGTTCCTACGGTTGATGCACCCTGATAACCCTTGTAGGTAACCATGATTGCCCAGTCGTTGGGAAAGGAAGTTGAGCAGGTCAACTGCGTAGCAAACGGAGACTCTGGCAGGTTATAGGTTCCGCAAAGGTAGGCGGGCGATGTAGTGTAACTACCCTTGTTCATTGTCAGACCTGCCGGGCTGGTCGCCAGATAGTAGGCCATCTGGATGGTGTCGGTAGGGTTCAAGGCTGTATTCGCAGGGGTCGGGTTCGTATCCGTTGCCATATTGCTGCAGGTGGACCCAGTCCCGTCATTCACACACGCAGACAAAATGCTTGCCAGCGTGTTGATCTTCTTATAATCCGGATTTACGGTGGTTGTATAAAGAACGCTATTGATCGTATTCGAGATAGTGTTGCTTGTGGTACTGGTCGCTGTGGCTCCGGTCGCGAGGTTCGCCAGGCTTTGGCTGATCAGGAAGGCATTGGCCAACCCGGTGACGTTTGTTGCGGGAGCGCCGATCTGCCAGGGAGTCGCTCCGCCCGGCGTGATGGACATGAACTGTTGCAGCGCCCAGACGCCGGCAACGGTCGTCACTTCGTTGACGGTAACAAACTGGGCACCGGTTGTGCTGCTGCAAGGAGTTGGAATTACCGCCAGCATAGCCGCAGCGGGATTGACGTAGCTTCCGGTGGGGTTTCCACCCTGCGCTGTGATGTAAAGGTACTGGCCGATCGTGCAGGGCGAAACGCCGTTCGTATCGTCGAACGAAAAGGTTCCGTTTCCATCCGTGCTCGTTGTCGTCTGGGCAATCTGCGTTGCACCAGTGCCATAGACTCCAGAGGCAGCAGAGACGCCCGCAGCCCACAATGTCACCGTGGCGCCACTCACGGGCTGTTGACCGCCATGCACGTTGCCACTAAAGCTTAACTTGGGCTTCGCCACTGGAGTGGCGGATGCAGTGGGCGTGGATGCCGTAGCGGTTGCAGCGGTCGACAAGACATTGCTGCCGACTGTTTCGCATCCCGAAGCGCCAAGCATCAGGCCTCCCAGTAGCGCAAACGCAATCCAACTGCGCAGAGAAAGAACTTCGCGGGAATCAATCATTACGAACCTCCAAGATTAAAGCTGCCTGATGTGGAACACTGCTTTTTCATTCCATCCAGCGAGTGATGTCACTAGCTGTTGTAAGCATTGAGTGGAGCACTGGAAAGGATCATCCCTTCGATCCCCACGCGGATATTGCAGGACAACGTTGCAAAGAAATCGTTTACTGCACAAGACGAGCGAGTTTGGAGCACGATCCAATCCCTCATCTGCCTTGTGCACTCCTCGTCACACCACGGCCCATAAGGGTGCCGATGCAGTATTTGCGAGCGATCATTATTGTTAGCAAAACCTAACCTATAGAAGACGATCAGCTAAAGTCAACGAAATAATTAACTTTTTCCGAAGCCAGATCGTCCACCCCGCTCGGCAGAGTTCCGAGAGGGCGGAGGCTGTGTAACTATCTATATAAATTGCATTTGTGTATCGCAGCCCAACGCGCCTTCTGCGAGCAGAAGGCGGGGTCTTTGATTTGCTCAGCAGGAAAATTCATGTGTCGATCGAGCGATACATGAAAAAATCTAATCCACGAAGCGGCGAGTGATGGGGGTGTAGGCGTCAATGCGGCGGTCGCGCAGGAAGGGCCAGTGCTGGCGGGTTAGTTCGACCAGGCTGGGATCCAGCGTGGCGGTCAGAATCTCTTCCTTGTCGTGGCTGGCCTGCGCGAGGATGCGTCCGAAGGGGTCGGCGATGAAACTGCCTCCCCAGAACTCCAGACCGCTGGCGGACGTGTGGTCGCCGGGGCCGGGAATCTCGCTGCGCGAGCCATCGGGGTTGGAGAGGACGACGTCGCCGTGTTCGTGGCCGACGCGGTTGACCGAGCAGACGAAGACTCCGTTGGCGATGGCGTGGGCGCGCTGGATGGTCTGCCATGCGTCGTACTGGGCCGCTCCAAACTCGGCCTTCTCGCTGGGGTGCCAGCCGATGGCAGTGGGGTAGAAGAGCGTCTCCGCACCGCTGAGGGCGGTGATGCGCGCCGCCTCCGGGTACCACTGGTCCCAGCAGATGAGCGCACCGATGGGGCCTGCACTGGTGTCGATGCTACGGAAGCCGAGGTCGCCTGGGGTGAAGTAGAACTTCTCGTAGAAGAGCGGATCGTCCGGTATGTGCATCTTGCGGTATGTTCCGACGATCTGATCCGGCGCGTTGCTGGCGTGGTCCTGCACGGCGACCGTGTTGTGGTAGAGGCCCGGAGCGCGGCGCTCGAAGAGGCTGGCGACCAGCGTGATCTTCTCCTCGCGCACGATAGCGGCAAGCCGCGCCGTGCTGGGGCCGGGGATTGGCTCGGCGAGAGCGAAGAGGGCGTGGTCTTCGCGCTGGCAGAAGTACTGCGCGCGGAAGAGCTCGGGTAGACAGATGAGCCTGGCTCCGTCGCGGGCGGCGGAGCGGACGAGGTCGGCAGCGTGGTCGAGGTTCTCGGAGACAGACGGCGCACAGGCCATCTGGATCAGAGCTACGCGGAATGGGCTATTTGAGGTCATCTGTGGTCTCGATTAACGTCAAAAAACTTCAAAAACAAAAAGACGCCGGTCAGGGCGTCCTTCTGTGGTGAATGGTACCCCTTGCTGCAAATTATCGCGACGTTTTACTTGTCGTCGAGGATTTCGCGGTCGAGGATTTTGTCGTCGAAGATTTTGCGGTTGAAGTCTTGTCTTCGAAGATCAGGATGGCTGCGGCGATGGTCGTCGTCCAGCGGCCGTTCTTGTCGCCCACGGCGGATTGAGTTACGTTGGCCGTGCGCACGATCTTGTTGGAGATACGGTAGATCTCCTTCTTCTCGTCCCAGCTCTTGTCGGGGTCGAAGTCGACGTCGAGGGTGGTCGCGAGCATCTCTGCGGCCAACTCTTCGGCGTAGTCTCCGGCCTGCTCCTCGGTCTCGCCGAAGCTGTGATGCTCGGAGAGATAGCCGTAGGTGGCGCGGTCGGTCGGGATGGCGACGCCGATCGAGCTAACGACCAGACGATGCGGTTCGCGCGTCGAGTTCTCCGCGATGACGGCGAAGACAACTTCGCCGGGGTTGAGGCACTTGAGTCCCTCCTTGCGCGTGATGAGCTTGCAGCGCGGAGGAAAGATCGATGAGACGCGGACGAGATTCTGTGCGGCGATGCCGCCGTCACGCAGGGCCAGCTCGAAGCTGGTGAGACGATCTTTATGCCGACCGACGCCTTTGGTGAAGAAAAGGCGCGTGGGAACCATGTTCATGCCCAATTTGAAAGACCCTCCAGAGGTAATGCGGGATGCGGTACAGCGCGGCGATTTACGCGCTTACCCGAGCGATGAGAACTTGTCAAAGTTATCACAGCGGGACAGGAAATTGGGTGACAACTGTGTGACGAAGCCAAAAAAAGTTGGGGGCGGAGCAGAGATGCAGCGCATCGTGTGCGAATTTACGCAGAAAAAGATTGAAAACAGTGAAGTTTACCCAACAAGGACACGGTTTGTAGAAAATTCTGTATATTTAATTTACGCACTTTACATTTTGGTCTCTGGGGTTCTTCTGCCAGCAGGTGGGGGAGGGGGAGCCGTAGATGCCGCGTAAATCCCAAGCGATTCATTCAAGGAGTTTCACAATTATGGCAAAGTATAAACTCGAATACATCTGGCTTGACGGCAAAAAGCCCGTACCTGGACTTCGCGGCAAGACCCAGTTGAAGAATTTCGACAAGGAACCCACGCTGGCTGACATCCCGAACTGGGGATTTGACGGCAGTTCGACTGAGCAGGCCGAGGGCAAGAGTTCGGACTGTATTCTCAAACCGGTCGCCCTCTACCCGGATGCAAGCCGCAAGGACGCCTACATTGTTCTGAGCGAAGTCATGCACCCGGATGGCACTCCGCACCCGTCGAACGCGCGCGCCACTATCGAGTCCGATCCTGACCTGTGGGTTGGCTTTGAGCAGGAGTACTTCCTCTTCCAGGACGGCAAGCCGCTTGGTTTCCCCGAAGATGGCTTCCCCGGTCCTCAGGGCCCCTACTACTGCGGCGTTGGATTCAAGAACGTTGGCAGCTTGGCTCGCCAGATCGTCGAAGAGCATCTCGACCTTTGCCTCGCCGCCGGAATCAACCACGAGGGCATCAACGCCGAGGTGGCGAAGGGCCAGTGGGAGTTCCAGATCTTCGCCAAGGGATCGGCCAAGGCTGCGGATGACACCTGGGTTGCTCGCTACTTGCTGATGCGCCTCTGCGAGCAGTACGAGGTGGACGTTGAGCTACACTGCAAGCCGATCAAGGGCGACTGGAACGGATCCGGCATGCACACCAACTTCTCCACCAAGTACATCCGCGAAGTGGGCGGCAAGGCTTATCTGGAGGCGCTGATGAAGGCCTTCTCCGAGCATGTTGCCGAGCACATCGCAGTTTATGGCCCGGACAACCACCTGCGCTTGACCGGAAAGCACGAGACTGCAGCGATCGACCAGTTCAGCTATGGCCTGTCGGATCGCGGCGCCTCGGTTCGCCTGCCGGTGAACTTCATTCGCGATGGATACAAGGGCTATCTGGAAGATCGTCGTCCGAACTCCGAGGGCGACCCCTACCAGATCGTCTCGCGCATCCTGAAGACCATCAACACCGTTGCCAAGCCCTAGTTCTTGGCTTGGTTACAGATGAATTGAATGAGGCCCGCACTCTGCGGGCCTCATTCTGTTTGGGGGCGTTGCTATCGGGCGGGGCGGGTGGTAGCCTTCGAAGGTTGACCTAATTCGGCTTTTTCACTGGAGCGACGCACAAACATGCAGACCAGTTACAACGGAATCACTGTCCCGACAAGCGGCAAGGCTATTGAGTATGCGAACGGCGTTTATACCGTTCCCGATTATCCGATCATTCCCTTCATCGAGGGCGATGGTACCGGGCGAGACATCTGGCGGGCCTCCAAGCGCGTCTTCGATGCGGCGGTGGAGAAGGCTTACGGCGGCAAGCGGCGGGTGGAGTGGTTCGAGGTGCTGGCCGGAGAGAAGAGCTATCGCAAGACCGGGGAGTGGCTTCCCGACGACACCGTCAAGGCGACCGTGGACTTCCGCGTCTCGATCAAAGGGCCGCTGACGACTCCAGTGGGCGGTGGAATTCGCTCGCTCAACGTGGCTCTGCGCCAGTTGATGGATCTGTATCAGTGCATTCGCCCAGTGAAGTACTACGCCGGTGTTCCCAGCCCGGTGAAGCATCCAGAGAAGCTCGACGTGGTCATCTTCCGCGAGAATACCGAGGACATCTATGCCGGAATCGAGTTCCGCGAAGGGACTCCTGAGGCGGCGAAGTTCATTGCGTTTGTCAACGACGAGATGCTGAAGGGCGCGAAGAAGAAGATTCGTCTGGATTCGGGTGTGGGAGTCAAGCCGATCTCGATCACCGGATCCAAGCGGCTGGTTCGAGCGGCCATCGCCTTCGCCATCAAAGAAGGGCGCAAGACCGTCACCCTCGTGCACAAGGGCAACATCCAGAAGTTCACCGAGGGAGCCTTCCGCGAGTGGGGCTACGAGGTTGCGGTCGAGGAGTTCCGCGATGCGGTCGTCACCGAGCGCGAGAGTTGGATTCTGGGCAACGTCGAGACAAAGCCGGGGATTACGCCGGAGGAGAACGCAGCGCTGATCGAGCCGGGAATCGAGTTTGCCTCGCCGGAGTTTGGCGCGAAAATCGTCGCCGAGGTGAAGGCGGTTCTGGCCTCCATCGGAGCGTCGCACGGCGGTGGCAAGTGGAAGAGCAAGATCCAGATCAACGACCGCATCGCGGACTCGATCTTCCAGCAGATCATTTTGCGGCCAGAGGATTATTCCGTTCTGGCGACGACGAATCTCAACGGAGACTACATCTCGGACGCTGCGGCGGCACAGGTTGGCGGGCTGGGAATCGCACCCGGCGGAAACGTTGGCGATGGCTACGCGGTCTTCGAGGCGACGCACGGCACGGCTCCCAAGTACGCCGACAAGGACGTTATCAATCCGGGCAGCGTGATGCTCTCCGGCGTGATGCTCTTCGACTTCCTTGGCTGGACCGAGGCGGCTCGGTTGATCGAGTCTTCGATGGAGAAGACCATCGCGCAGAAGTTCGTAACCTACGACTTTGAGCGTTCGATGGAGGGCGCAACCAAGGCAAAGACAAGCGAGTTCGCCACGCGTATGATCGAAAATATGTGAGGCGACGGGCAAAAGTCCTAACGCCGGGTTGCCACGAATTAGGAACAGGCAACTGCAATGGCAACAAAGGATTAGGGCCAGAAATTTGAAACGGTAACTGCGATTGATGAACAAGTTGTGCTGGGTTGAGTACAATCAATTGCGGATATTGAAACGGGCAACTACTTTTTGAATAGGGGAACTATCGCGATGCGTAAGAAGGTTACGGTTGTTGGATCGGGAAATGTAGGAGCAACGGCGGCACATTGGATCGCGGCGAAGGAGCTTGCCGATGTGGTTCTGCTCGACGTTGTCGAGGGCGTTCCGCAGGGCAAGGGCCTCGATTTGGCAGAGGCAATGCCGATCGAGAAGCGCGACGTCAAGATTACCGGAACCAACGACTACGCGGATACGGCGAACTCCGACGTTGTGGTCATCACGGCAGGCATCGCGCGCAAGCCGGGAATGAGCCGCGACGACTTGCTGAACACCAACTACAAGATCATGTCCGACGTGGTCGCGAAGGTCGTTGCAGCCTCTCCGAACACGATCATCATCGTGGTTTCGAACCCGCTGGATGCGATGGCGCAGGCTGCCTTCCGGCAGGCTGGTCTGCCGCGCGAGCGCGTGATCGGAATGGCTGGCGTACTGGATTCGGCGCGCTTCCGCACCTTCATCGCCGAGGAACTGAATGTGTCGGTGGAGAACGTCACGGCGTTCGTTCTGGGTGGTCACGGCGATACCATGGTGCCGTTGCCGCGCTACTCGACCGTTGCGGGAATCCCCATCACGGAGCTGATTGCGCCGGATCGTCTGGAGGCGATGGTGCAGCGCACACGCGACGGCGGAGCGGAGATCGTCAAGTTCCTCAAGACCGGATCGGCCTACTATGCGCCTTCGGCTGCGGCGGTTGAGATGGTTGAGGCCATCCTGAAGGACAAGAAGAAGATCGTACCTTGCGCGGCCTATCTACAGGGCGAGTATGGCATCAACGGGCTGTATGTCGGCGTGCCTTGCAAGCTGGGCGCGGGCGGCATCGAGCAGATCATCCAGATCAAGCTGACCGGAGACGAGCAGGCTGCCCTGCAGCGCAGCGCGGATTCGGTCAAGGAACTCTGCACGGTCATCGGCGCGCTGTAGGTCTGTACGCGCTGTAGTCTGTGAAGATCGCTGAACAAGAGGGTTGTCGATGAGCGCAGCAGAGTTTCATTCTGCTACGTCATTGGCAACCCTCTCTTTCTTGGTTCTGCAAAAGCAGCTCTCTCGACCTGCGCTGCTGGAGAAGGTCGAAGTAGCGAGTTGATGGTCTGCGAGGCAGCGGGGAAGATGGGTGGCGGAGTTCTGCCGGGTTGCGAGTGAGATAATTTTGCGGCGAGTGGGGTGACGCACAGCACAAGGACGGCTCTGGAACGCAGCGTATACTTTGAATTAAGACAATTTTTGCTCTGGATCATGCCCTGTGTCTTGTCCGGAGTGGGTAGCTCCCGGCCATTGCCGGACTAAATTTCAAGAAGAGAAAGAAGCTCAATGTCCTCGAGTTCGTCGAATAGAATCCTGCATCCAGCCTTTGCGCAGCGTGTGATGAGCGGAGAAGAAGCCGCAGCGTTGATCCAACCCGGTTCACAGATCGGCATGAGTGGTTTTACCGGCTCGGGCTACCCCAAGGCCGTTCCGATGGCGTTGGCCAAGCGCGCCGCTGCGGCTCATGAGCGCGGCGAGAAGTTTAAGGTCAACGTCTTCACCGGAGCCTCGACCGGCCCCGAGTTGGATGGCAAACTGGCCGATGCCAACGCGGTGGGCCTGCGGCTGCCGTATCAGTCCGACTCGTCCACGCGCAAGCACATCAACACCGGCGATATTCAGTACATCGACATCCATCTGAGCCAGGTTGCTCAGTTGGTGGAGTACGGATTTCTGGGCAAGCTGGACGTGGCGCTGATTGAAGTCACGGCGATTCTGGAAGATGGGCGAGTGATCCCAAGCACCTCGGTCGGCAATAATCAGACCTGGATCAACTGTGCGGACAAGGTCATTCTGGAGGTCAATTCGACCCAGCCTCTGGAGTTGGAGGGACTGCATGACATCTACCACAATCTGGTAAACCCTCCCAACCGGCAGCCCATTGAGCTGACCAGCGTGAGCCAGAGAATCGGCGATCCCTATCTGCGAATTCCGCCGGAGAAGGTCATCGCCGTCGTCAATACGGACGCCCCGGATCGCTCCAGCGCCTTCAAGGCCCCGGACGAGAACTCGAAGAAGATTGCCGGACACATCATGGAGTTCCTGAGCTGGGAGGTCAAGAAGGGGCGCCTGCCGGAGTCGCTTCTGCCGCTACAGTCGGGCGTGGGCAACATCGCCAACGCGGTTCTTTATGGACTACAGGATGGCCCGTTTGAGAATCTGACGGCTTACACCGAGGTGATTCAGGACGGACTGATCAGCCTGATGCGTTCGGGCAAGATGGTCAGCGCTTCGGCCACCTCCTTCTCGTTGAGCCCGCAGTGCGTCTCCGAGTTGATGCCGCAGATTGGCGATTATCGCGAGCGTATCGTGCTGCGCGCACAGGAGATCTCGAATCATCCCGGAATCATTCGCCGGCTGGGCGTCATCGCGATGAACGGCATGATCGAGGCCGACATCTATGGCAACGTCAACTCGACCCACATCATGGGATCGAGCATGATGAACGGCATCGGTGGTTCGGGCGACTTTGCCCGCAACGGTTTCCTGTCGATCTTCATGGCTCCCTCGACGGCGAAGGATGGAACGATCTCGACGATCGTGCCGATGGTCTCGCATGTGGATCACACCGAGCACGACGTGTCGGTGGTGGTGACGGATCAGGGTCTGGCCGACCTGCGCGGTCTGTCCCCGAACCAGCGCGCCAAACTGGTGATCGAGAACTGCTCGCACCCGGATTATCGCGGTCTGCTGCTCGACTACTACAACCGCTCGCTCTCGCAGGCCAAGGGCAAGCACACTCCGCACATCCTGACCGAGAGCCTGAGCTGGCACAGCCGCTTCCTCAGCACCGGCCAGATGCTGCCGAAGGAATAACTCCCGGCGCTGGGCCATATTCTCGGCCAAGGGCTGGAAAGACAATAAAGGTGCGGTCTCCTGTTGAGGGAGGCCGCACTTTTTTGTGGTCTGATTCTGTGAGGCTTGCGAGCCGATCCGTGAACCCTGTAGCCCATTTGTGGGGTTATGTACTCCTTATCCACAAGATGTAGCGTTTCTGTTGTTGATCCGGCCTCTGCGAGCGGATAAATTGGAAGTTGTGCGGCGTGGCTGGGTCGAGTGCGCGGGCGCGATTTTTTACGGTTTTTGCGGTATGGAGGTGTGGTTTGCTCAAACTCAAACGAGTTCAGATTCTGGGGTTCAAGTCGTTCTGCGATCGCACGGAGATTCAACTCTCCGGCGACGGGATTGCGGCTGTGGTGGGGCCTAATGGATGCGGCAAATCGAACATCTCCGACGCCATCACCTGGGTTCTGGGCGAGCAGTCGGCCAAGACGCTGCGCGGCATCAAGATGGAGGACGTCATCTTCGCCGGAACGCGCGAGCGCAAGCCGACCGGAATGGCCGAGGTCTCGCTGACGCTGGTCGATCCAGAGGTCTACGACGGCGCATCGCTGCCGGGCGAAGAGGGAACTGGCGACTGGTCGAGCGATGGATCGAGCGAACGCAGTCAGGATAAAGCTCGTTCAATGGATCTGGCGGGCGATTGGGACGAGACCGAACTGCGTCAGCAGAAGGCTGAGGAGACCGAAGAGGCCGTGCGCGAGGCTCAGCCTGGCGTGGTCATCGGCATCGACGGCGAGCCAACCGAGGCCGCAGAGCAGGATCGCGAACTGTCCCTGATCGAGGATTCCGCAGACGAGGCTTCTACGGAATCGGCTGAGGCCGGAACGGTCGAAAAGGGCGTAGTTCTCAAGATTCGTCGCCGCAAGTTTAGCCGGTCTCCGGTGCGCGCCGGAGAAATTACGATCACGCGGCGGCTCTTCCGCTCGGGCGATTCGGAGTATCTGCTGAACGGCAAGATCTGCCGTCTGCGCGACATTCAGGACATCTTTATGGGTACCGGTCTGGGCGGCGAGACCTACGCCATCATCGGGCAGGAGCGGATTGGGCAGATCCTCAGCTCGAAGCCGATGGATCGCCGCGCGATTCTGGAAGAGGCTGCGGGGATCACACGCTTCAAGACCAAGAAGCGGCTGGCCGAACTGCGATTGGAGTCGGCCAAGGTAAATCTCTCGCGCGTCAACGACATCTTCGAAGAGGTGACGCGGCAGATGGGAACGCTGAAGCGGCAGGCCTCGAAGGCGGAGCGCTACGGCCTGCTGCGCGACGATTTGCGGACGCGTCTGCGTGTGGTTCTGGCCAGCCGGATGCAGCAGCTCGACGCTGAGCAGAGTGAGGTTGCCTCGCAGATCGCGGTGCTGACCAAGCAGGTCGCTGAGCAGTCGGCTGCGGTTGAGGCAATGGACGCCGAACATACGGCGGGAGTCGAGCTGGGCTATCAGTACGACCAGAAGATTCGCGAGGCCGGGGCGCAGGCCAACCACTCCGCAGTGGAGTTGGAGCGGGTGACGGCGCGCATGGCCGCCAACACCGATCGCGTCGCCGAGCTGACGATGCGCATTGAAGCGGGAGGGGACGATCTGGAACTGGCTCGCGAGCAGTTGCGCGGCCTCTCCGGCGAGTTGGAGTCGCAGCGCAGTTTTCTGGAGAACGCCACGGCGGAGGCCTCTGGTTCCCACGCCGCAGCGCAGGCCCAGCAGCAGCGCGCGCAGGAGGCGGTTCGCGCGGTTGCGGCCAGCGAGCAGCAGGCGGAGCAGAATCGTCGCGCCGGTCTCCAATTGCTCCAACGCGCCAGCCAGAGTCGCAATGAGCAGGCGCAGGCTGAGGCGGCGCTTGCCGGTCTGGAGCGCGAGAGCGAGCGGCTGGTCGCCGAGACCGAAGCGGCGCGGCGCGAGTTGAACGAGCTGGGAATTCAGCGCGGTCAGGTTGCGATGAACTTCGGCAATGTCACCGAACGGTTGAAGGCGCTGGAGGCAGAGATCGCCGAGATGCGGCGGAAGATCGACGCGGCGCGCACCAACGAGCAGACCACCAAGCGGCGTGGCGACCAGTTGCGCGGCGAACGGGCGGCGTTGCAGGGGCGGCGCAGCTCGCTCGATGGACTCATTCGCGAGCATAGCTACTCCACCGACACGGTGCGCAATCTCTTCAAGGCCAACTCCAAGAACGCCACTCCCAACGGCCTCTCGCCGATGGGGACGCTGGCCGACTTCCTCGAAGTCGACGGGCAGTACGAGGGCGTGGTCGATGAGTTTCTGCGCGACGAGTTGAACTACATTGTCGTCAAGAGCTGGGACGCAGCCGACGCGGGAGTTCGCCTGCTGGCCACCGACGTCGCTGGCCGTGCAACCTTCCTCGTCCATGATGAGGCTGCGAACAGGGAGCAGGGAAGCGCGAACAGCTTGCAGATGCCCGAGGGCGTCGTCGCGCTGAAGGATTGCGTTCGCGTACTGAACGGCTTTGGCACATCGCTCGAAGCAATGCTGCCCAAACTGGGCAATGGCTTCATCGCTCCCGACGCAACGACTGCGCGGCGATTGGCTGCTGACTTTCCGCAGGGCTACTTCCTCAGCCCATCGGGCGAGGCCTTTCACAACGCGACCGTTACTGGCGGGCAGGTGCGAGTGCAGGGGCCGCTGGCGTTGAAGCGCGAGTTGAATCAGGTGCAGCAGAAGCTGGACGCAACCGAGGCGCAGCTTGCGGAGACCGAACAGGAGGCCGCCTCGCTTGAACACGAGGCGCGGGAACTGACCGTTGCGCTCGAAGCCAAGACCCACGAGCGGCGCGATGCAGAGCGCGAATCGGCCAACTCTGGCGCGGCTTTGCGACAGATGGAACAGGAGACCGCACGCATCGAGCGGCGTTTGCAGGAGTGGTCGGGTGCCGCCGAGCGCAATGGCGCGGCGCGCGCGCAGAAGCAGGAGGCGATCGCTCGCCGCCAGCAGGAGGCTACGGCCTTCGAGAGTGAGCGCGCCGGAATGGAGGCTCAGTTGGCCGAGTTGCAGCAGCAGCTTGACGCTCTGCGTCAGGAGCGCGAGAGCTTGCAGCAGGCCGCAGCCGAGGCTTCAGCCGCGCTGGCTGGGTTGGAGGAACGCCGCCGCAACGCCGCCGCAACCTTCGAGCAGACACGCCGCATGACGGAGACGCAATCGACTCGCATCGCGCAGATCGAGCAGCAGATGCAGGCCGCCGGAACGGAAAAAGTTCGCCGCGAGCAGGAGACGACCGAGCTTGCCGCGCAGCATGGAACGCTGGCCGAGACTCGCGCCAGTGCCGTCGCCGACGGGGCGCGCCTGACCGCCGAGGCCGCCGAGTTGCGTGCGCGCATGACCGAGCTTGATGTCAAGCTGCGAACCCTGCGCCACGAGACCGAGGCTCTGCGCGAGGAGCGCGCCAACCTCACCGCTCGTTCGGCCAAGCTCGCCTCCGACATTGAGCACATCGACGCAACCTGCCTCAACGACCTCGCGGTCGAGGCCTCCGTTCTTCGCGCAGATGAGGCAATCGCGCGTATCGAGGGCGATGCTCTGGCCGAGGCCGAGGAAGAGGCCCGCGCGCTCAAGCAGCGGCTCGAAGCCATGGGGCCAGTCAATATGATGGCTCTCGAAGAGTACAACGAAACTTTCGCACGGCACAGCTTCCTGGAGACGCAGCGCAGGGATCTGCTCGAATCCATCGAGAACACGCAGGCCTCCATTAAGGAGATCGACGACGTCTCGCGGGTCAAGTTCGACGCGGCCTTCGAGATCATTAACCAGAACTTCGGCGTGGCGTTTGCCAAACTCTTCGGCGGTGGCCAGGCCTTTATGCGCCTGACCGATGCGGAGAACACGGCCGAGTCTGGCATCGACATCGTCGCCTCGCCTCCGGGCAAGAAGTTGCAGAACATCCTGCTTCTCTCTGGCGGCGAGAAGGCGCTCACCGCCCTATCTCTCCTCGTTGGAATCTTCCAGTTCCAGCCCGCGCCCTTCTGCGTACTGGACGAGGTGGACGCGCCGCTCGATGAGACCAACGTGGGTCGCTTTGCCAACCTCATCGCGGAGATGTCGGCCAACACGCAGTTCGTCGTCATCACCCACTCCAAACGCACCATGGCGATGGCCGATGTGATCTACGGCGTCACCATGCAGGAGCCGGGAGTCTCGAAGATCGTCAGCGTGAATCTGGGCCGTCGCGAGGCTGCCCGCCGCGCCGTCGCATAGATTTTCTTCATCCACTTTGCGCACGCTGGAGGGGCTTCAACGTCGCCCTCCAGCGTTTTTTTTGCAACGAAGAGGATATTTACTCGTTATTTGTAGTTGAGCGATAAACTATTCGCGACAGCAGTACGGAGGTTTCTTGTGACGAAAAAGGTATTAGCTATCGTCGGTAGCTACCGCAAGGGCGGCACAATCGATAGCGCTGTGCAGGCCATTCTGGGGGGCGCGCGCGAACGGGGTGCCGAGACGCGCACGATCTATCTCACGGATCAGCATCTGGAGTTCTGCACCAACTGCCGCAGTTGTACCCAGACGCCTGGCCCCGAGCGCGGGTCATGCACTCAGAAGGACGACCTGCAATTTATTCTTGCCGAGATCGATAGTTCGGATGTTCTTGTCCTCGGCTCGTCGGTCAACTACTGGAACGTTACTGCGCTCTTCCGCAGGTTTATGGAGAGGCTGATCGGATGCGCCTACTGGCCGTGGGGTGGAGCCGCGCCCAGACTGCGTACCCAGCGCTTCACGCGCCAGGCCGTGCTGGTTGCCTCGGCGGCGATGCCCGGTTTCTGCATCCCTCTCCTCACCGGAGCGGCGCGCGCTCTGCGTATAACCGCGAAGTCGCTTGACGGCAAACCCATCGCCCATCTGTGGATCGGCTTTACCGGAAAGCAGCCAGATCAGAAGCTCCCGCCGCGAACTCTGGAGCAAGCCCGCCGCATTGGGCTGAGGTTGGCCTGAATAATCAGGGCCTTAGATTAGAGCCTTTTGTAAATTGCTATAGACCAATTTGTTTGTCATTCCGTAGCGAAGCGAAGGAATCTGCTTTTGCTCGCTCCACGACGGTCTACCCCATTAGCGAAAATGCATTAAAAATCCAGACGCATCGACATCTGGATCTGGCGTGGGCTGCCGATGGTGCGCAGGGTTGTGCCCAGACCGGCAGGACAATTGTAGAAGCCTGCGTTTGCGCTGTCGCAACTGGTGGGTAGAACGGGCGTTCCTTCCACCGGGGAATTATTGAAGTTCCTGTTTTGTGAAACTACATTTCCGGTTACGTCAAAACTGGTTGTATTGGTCAAATTAAATATATCCAGCGAGTAGCGAAGCTTTAAGTGTTCGCCAATAGGGGTAAGCTTGACGACGGCAATATCAGCGCGGCGCTGTGGCGCCTGACGAAATATATTGCGCTGTCCTTGCGAGACGTAGGTCGTCTCGTATGGATCGTTGGCGGGGATAGCGCCGCCGAGCGCTCCGGGACTCAGCGTGGGAATAGTGAAGCAAGAGGCATTTAACGCAGGCGAACCGAAGGCTCCCGAGGCTCCGGTGACGGCGTTCTTCGCTGTGCAACCTGCGGCTAGTGGAGCAATGGGGTTATTAACTCCGTCGTAGGTGCTGTAATAAATACTGCCAACCGCGCCGGAATAATCGATCACACTAAAGGGCTGACCGCTCTGTAAAATCGTAATTCCATTCAGGCTCCAACCATCGGCAAACTCGCCTTTGATCGAGTCTTCGGCGTAGTCGCTGGGAAGTTGATAGCTATAAGAAAACTCCAGCACATGCTTGCGATCGAAGTCGGCAAGGCCATAACCGCTGCGCAGGTTGCTGGGGTTGTCGCCGTTATAGAAAAGCCCCATTGCGCTCTGCTCGTCGGTCGTGTGCGAAAAGGTATAGGAGGAGCTGACCTGTAGTCCTCGACGAATCCGCTTGTCGACGTGAAGTTGCAGCGCGTTGTACTGGGATATGCCCGCAGCGCGGTAGTCGATCGATCCGGTAGAGTAGCCGATGTAAGGAACGCGCAGATCGACGTTGCCTCCCTCGGCGTTCATTAGATAGCTCTGATTCAGCGTGCCGCCATTGTTCGCGGGTAGCGCAATCGGCGCGTAGTTCGCATCTACAACGGTATAGCCATAGGTGTAGAGTTGCCCGCGAATCGGACTGGACGGAGTCGCGATCAAAGGTTGGTTGAAGGGCGTGGGAATTATCTGATGACGACCTAGATTGCCGACATAGCCGATCTTCAATACTACGTCCTGACTGGGCTGCCACTGTAGGTCAAGCGTGTAATTAATAGAATAGGGCAGCTTGTTATTCCGATCGTACATTCCAACCGTAAATGGCGACGCATGGTTATTGGCGATCTGGTAGGCGTTGGGTAGATCCTGCGTAATCTCCGAGGTTTTGCCGCTGGGCGCAGTTTCAAGCGTTGCCCCCCACGGTTGCGATAGATTCGCCACGCTGGGATCGCAGGTGGGAATATAGCCCAGATAGGCTGGATTGAGCAAGGCCGTGCAAGTCTGTGTGTTGACCAATGGTTGCGACTGGCTTACCCCAAAGGGGCCGCCCTGAACTTGATCCTCTGCGGAGCCTGGGGAAAGATAGGTGTATAACTCGCCGCGATCATAATAAAAGCCAGTTCCACTGCGGAGTACAATTTTATTGGCAAAGCGAGTTGGCGACCATGCAAATCCTATCCGTGGACTAACTCCCCACTGGCGTCCGGTCAGCGTCGTATCGTGATTATTCTGTGCAACGACGTAGCCATTATTATTGAAGCTTCCCGTTGCATTGGTCGGATCGTTGGCCGATCCCGGATCGAAGAGCGTGGGATCGAAGTTATAAAGATGGCCATACTTTTCACTGAATGCGCCGTCGTGATCGTAGCGAACTCCGGCGGTCAGACTTAGGTTGGGAAGAATCTGAAATTTATCCTGAATATAAATTCCCGTCTGGTTGGAACGATAGTAGCGGTTTCCGTTGCCAACTAGAAATGTCGTGGAATTATAGTTCTGGTCGCTGACAACCAGACCTTGCACGAACTGTCCGAAGTCCTCCGACGTAGTCGTTCCGGCGACTCCGGGCCGACGATCGCGTACATTCAACTGCGTATGCGACCAACTTCCGCCAAGGTCGATGGTGTGATTGCCTAAGGTAAGAATGGCGTTTGCACTCGGCATCCAACGGTTCTGGAAGACTCCGGTTAGTGAACTTTGGCTCGATCCCGGACCAATATTGAGCGCCTGTAGCGTGGTCGGAGTGTTGGCTCCCAGTGCGTCGAGAAGGGTGACTCCGGAATAATAACTTGATCCCAGATTATTAACGCCAATGCTGGCGGGGGAGAAGGGTTGTTCGTTGGTGGAGTAGATCTTCTCGCGGAGAAATCCCAACGTCTCCGTGACACTGAAATTATTGCGCAATATGTTTACATTATTTACAGAAAGTACCTGACTGCCGGAATCAAGATGCTGGGCAAATCCGGGGACGTTCGAATAGGCGTAGGGCGCGACAAGTGGATCGTGCTGATAGTAATACTTCAGCGCCAGCGTATCTTTGAGACTGGCGTTCCAGTCCAGATCGGAGACTAGCTGGTCGCCTATGAAGTAAGCCGTTCCTGGCAGCGAAACGTTGTAGGGATGAGCTACGGTGGGAATTCCGCTGGAGTTGGGGACTAACCATTTGCCGGGTTCTCCGGGAAGAGATGGTTGATTCAATAAATCAAATGCGATGCTGCTGCCGGGGCTTACAGTGTTGCTATTGAGCATGCTGGCTGCGAGCGGAGAGCCCAGCGCACAGTTCATCGGTTGTGTCGCGGTTGTAACCGGAACGGGACACCAGCCTGCGTTGGCGACATCGGCCAGTCCGCCGGCGCTGCGGTCGTCGCTGAGTCCGACGGGGACGGAGAAGCGCGAGTAGCCCAGCTCCTGATCGGATACATGCAGATGTTGATAGCCAATAAATCCAAAGAGTTTATTTAGAACAATTGGTCCGCTTAGCGTTCCGCCTGCAATATAGCGATGTAGCTGCGGAACTTTCTGATTGTAAGGAATGTCGTTGTCCTGTTTGAAGAAGAAGGGTGCGGCGTTGAGCCAGTCTGTGCCGCGATGTAGATAGGCGCTGCCATGCAGCGAATTCGTGCCGGATTTGGTACTCATCTCCAGATGCGCGCCTGCGGTCGAACCTTGCTGCGCGTCGTACATTGCTGCGTTGACGCGTACCTCTTCCAGCGTCTCGGGAGCGGGGCTGGGGATCGCGTTGCCGATGGAGAGATAGACCGAAGCGCTGCTCTGAATCACGCCGCCCGCACCAGTGCTATTGCCGCCCGCATTGAGAACTACACGAAAAGAGTTGACCTGACTGGTGCTTTTGCCATTAAATAAATTACTGGCGTCAATGCCATTCAATAGAAAAGAATTTGAAGTGTCGCGCTGGCCATTAGCCCAGATGGGCGCATTCCCCAGCCCGGAGTTGACCCCGGTGCCGCCGGGAAGCTCGGCGCTGACGCCGGTCGATTGAATGGCGAGTCCCGTAAAGCTGCCCGTTGGCAGCGGCGTCTGCTCGATCTGTGCGTGATCCAGAACGTAACCGTTGGCGGTGTCGACGACGTTCAGCAGCGGCGTTGCCTCCACCTCGACGAGTTCGCTGGTCGCGCCAATGCGTAGTGAGGCGTTGATGCTGGTTGTGCGATCCGCCTGCACGACGACGTGCTGCGTCTTTTGCGCGGCGAATCCTGCGGCTTTGTAGGTAAGCGTGTAGCTGCCGATGGGGAGATTTGCAAAGGCATAGACGCCGAAGCTGTTGGATTGAACCGTGCGCGACAACGCGGTCTGCTCGTCGACTGCGACGACTGCCGTTCGCGGAAGCGCGCCGCCCGAGGCGTCGGTTATCGTGCCGGTAATGCCGCCCAGAGTTTGCTGCGCAGGCAGGGAAGAAGGGAACAGGAGTACAACGATCAATAGACAGGGGAAGATTGATCGGAGAGAAAAACAATTACGCAGAATAAATTTCAAGACGTAAATCCTCTATGGCAGGAGTTGCCTGCCAGATGGATGGAGCGATTCCGAATAGGCACGGAATTGCTTGTGGCGGGATAAGTTGACGGAACTAATTACTGATGGCTGACCTTTGGTTCGTAGGCGCAGAAGGGATCGCTCTCCAGCGGGTCTCCGGTATAGGCGAAGGCGCGGGCGCGTGAGCCGCCGCAAAGGGTGCGATACTCGCAGACGCCGCACTTGCCCTTGAAGTGGCTGGGCGTATGCAACTCGCGGAAGACGGGCGATTCGCGATAGATTGCCGTGAGTTGGCCGGTACGCACATTGCCTGTGCCCAAGGGCAGGAATCCCGCAGGGTAGACATCGCCGGTATTGGAGATAAACAGAACACCGTGTCCGTCGCGAATCTCAAAGCCGCGATAGACCGGGGTGCGCTCGATCTGTTCTCCCGTCAAACCGGCCGCGCGCATGCGATCCAGCGCAATGCGGCGATAGGACGGAGCTTCGGTGGTTGCGACCACAAATGGTGCGACCTGCGCCATGTCGTAGGCCCAGTTCATCAGCTCTTCTCCGCGCTGGGGCGAGACGGGCTGTAGCAGCTTGCCGCGTCCAACTGCGATCAGGAAGAAGAGGCTCCAACGCATGACGCTGACCTGTTTCAATCGCTCGTAGATGGCGGGCAGATCGGCTTCAGTCTCCTGCGCGACCAGAGTGTTGACCTGAATTGGGATTCCCAGTTTGGCCGCGTTCTCGGCGGCGCGAATCGTCCAGTCGAAGCAGCCCTCGACGCCGCGCACGGCCTCGTGCAGCGCTGCCGTTGAGCCGTCCAGGCTAAGCCCGATGCTGTCGACGCCATGATCTTGCAGCTTGGCCAGAACGTCGTAGGTCAGCTCGCCGGTGGCGCTGGGCGTGACCGAAACCGCCAGTCCAAGTCGGCGCGCCTCGTCGATCAACTCGTAGAGATCGGCGCGGCGCAGGGGGTCTCCGCCAGTCAGAACCAGATGGGGCAGCGGCTTGTCGAAGGAGGCGATCTGGCGCAGCAGGGCGATGCCCTCGGTGGGCGTCAACTCTTCGGGATGTGGCGTGTTGACGGCCTCGGCGCGGCAGTGACGACAGGCCAGCGCGCAGGCCTGCGTCGTCTCCCAGTAGACCAGCATGGGGTTGCGCGAGTAGTCGTGCGCTCCGCCGCGATGCGCGTGAGGATGTGATTTCGTCGTTCCTGCTTCGTTGGATGGCATTGGCTTCTTCTCCTCTGGCGCGATCATGATTCGATGCAGACCGGCGGGGTCTCGCTCTGCCGAGCGCCCTCGGCCTGTGCGTGTCTTGTTGTAATAGTCTGGGCTGCGGCGATTCCGCTCTGGATGCAGTCTGGAATACCGGAGCCGCGATAGGCTGCGCCCGCCAGATGCAGCCCGGGATGCGCTGCAAGATTCTGCTCGATCGCAGCAATGCGCGCTGCGTGGCCGAGGTCATACTGCGGATTGGCCTTTGGCCAGCGATAGGCCTGAGCCAGCAACGGCGTCGCCGTGATGCCGAGGATCGTCTGAATCTCTTCGCGGGCGAGTTGCACCAGCGCGACCTCATCCTGCTCGGCCAGATCTTCGGCAAACGCTCCGCCAATAAAGACGCGCATCAGAACGCAGTCCTCCGGCGCGCGGTGGTTGAACTTTACCGACGACCACGAGCAGGCGGTAATCCTACGCCCCTCGCCGCGCGGTACGATAAAGCCCGCTCCCTGCAAGGGATGCTCGACCTCGCTACGTCGGAAGCCCAGCGAGACCGTTGCGGTGGAGACGTAGCGAATGGCGCGTAGCTGCTTGGCCAGCGTCGAATCGAGCGGCTCAATCAGATCGGCGGTGACGTACGAGGGTGTCGCAAAGACCACGTCGTCGGCCACAATGGACGAGCCATCGCTCAACGAAACGATGTAGCGACCTTCCTCCAGGCTGACGGATCGCGCGCCGCAACCCGCTCGCAGCGATTGCGGATCAAGCCGCGCAATGATCGCTTCGGAGAGCTGTTCCAGCCCGCCGCGCAGGGTCATGAACATCGAAGGACGCTTAACTCCGGGAGTCGTGCTCGGCTTGGGACGCTTCATCATGCCGCGCATCAGGCTGCCGTGCTTCTTCTCCATCTCCAGAAACATGGGGAAGGTGCTGCGCAGGCTGAGCCGCTCGGGATCCGCTGCGTGGATACCTCCCATCAGCGGGCCGGCAATCTTGTTCAGCAGCTCGTCTCCCAGACGGCGCCGCACAAAACTGGCGAGGCTCTCATCTTCCTCGCTGTGCGAGCGCGGGATGAAGATCTCCATTCCGCAGCGCAGCTTGCCCGGCCAGGAGATCAGCCGCGTACGCAGAAAGGGAAGGATCATCGTCGGCGCCATCAGCATCATGCCCTCGGGCATCGAGTGCAGCCGTCCGCCGCTGTATATATAGGTTGACGCAGACTTGCCGCTGTTCGAGCCGACCAGTTGATCCTCCAGCCCAAGCCGCTTGCAGAGATTCAGAGCCGCAACCTTCTGCGTAATGAAGGAGTCCGGCCCGCCTTCAACCGTAAAGCCGCCTTCGTGGGCAGAGGTAATCTTGCCGCCCCAGCGCGGCGCGCTCTCTACCAGCGTGTAGCTGGTAGAGCCGCCCTCCTGCAAGTTGAACGCAGTGGCCAACCCTGCGATGCCACCGCCGATGATTACCGTCTTATGCATCGAGATCTCTGCCATCAAATATCAGTTGGAAACAGTTGAATTCTAGGAATTGCTACAGACCGCGTAACCGATTGTTATTCTGAGCGTAGCGAAGAATCCCCGCATATTGTTCGCTCTACGACGGTCTACCCTATTTAACGAAAAAAGATCTGAAATGGCCCATTCCCATTCTATTCGTTCCCGGATCATTGCCGCTTGTAAACAGCCTTACCCTTCGCGACTCGCGGCGACTCGCTTCTTGCCGCGGGGATGGTGTTCGTGATGCACCTGCTTCAAGTGTTCCATCGCAACGTGGGTGTAGATCTGCGTGGTGGCGATGTCGGCGTGGCCCAGCAGTCGCTGCACGCTGCGCAGGTCGGCTCCATGCTCCACCATGTGCGTGGCGCAACTGTGGCGCAGCATGTGCGGACTGGCCCGATGCGCGACGCCGTCCACGCTGACCGAGGCCGCGCGCACCATCTCCCAAACCCACTGCCGGGTCAGCGCATTGCCGCGTACGCTGAGGAAGAGCGCCCGCGCCCCCATCCCAGACCGCTGCATCCCCGCCCGCACCAGCGCAGGCCTTCCGCGCCGAATGTACTCGTCAAGAGCTTCGACCGCCTTGCGTCCCAGCGGCACAATGCGCTCCTTGTCTCCCTTGCCCCGCACCTGCGCCCGCGCCTGATCGAGGTGCAGATCCTCCTCGCCCAGCGCGACGATCTCGCCCACGCGCAGCCCTCCCGCGTACAGCAACTCCAGAATCGCGTGGTCGCGCAGAGCCAGCGCGACGGCGTTACGCGAGTGTCCCTCGGTCGCCGGATCCAGAGCCGCGGCGGCGCTGCGGTCCAGCATCTCGGCCACCTCGCTCTCGGCCAGCGACTTGGGCAGAACCTTCCAACTCGCGGGCGACTCGATGTTCACCGTCGGATCGTGGGCGATGCGCTTGTCCAGCAGCAGCCAGCGATAGAATCCGCGCAGACAGCTCAGCTTGCGCGCCACCGATCGCGCATCGACGTGGTTGGCGCGCATCTGCGCCATAAAGTCCTTCACGTCGTTCTCGACGGCGGTCAGCAGCAACGCATCGCGCCGCTCCACCTGCTCGGCAAACTGCTCCAGATCGCAGGAGTAGGCCTCGCAGGTCGCTGGACGCATCCCCTTCTCTACGCGCAGATAGCCCATGTACTCGCGCACCAGCCGAGAGTTTCCGGCTGCCTCCACGCGCGGACTTTCCGAATTCTTCGCAGCGTTACTTTCGACGATCTGCGTGTGCGTACCCATCCCTTCATTATCCGCGGCGCCAGCCGCTAACCCGCAGCATCCGCGCCGCCCGAATCAACCTCGCCAGCATCCGCCTCGATACCATAATTTGTCATTCCGTAGCGAAGCGGAGGAATCTGCTTTTTCCGCTCTCACGGAACGTGCTTTCGCTGCACGCTGCTAAACTGAGATCAGTATGTTCGAGACATTAAGCGACAAGCTCCAGCGCTCCTTCAAGGTCCTTCGCGGCCAAGGCACCATCACGGACGAAAACATCGACGAGGCGATGCGCGAGATTCGTCTCGCCCTCATTGAGGCCGACGTCAGCCTCTCGGTCGTCACCGAGCTGGTCGAGCACAT